>CAZVGH010000044.1:0-12156 GCA_964626515.1 uncultured Alistipes sp. | reverse complement strand
TCCCGCGCATCGGCGACTACGACAAGTGGGCCATCCGCTGGGGCTACCAGTACCGTCCCGAGTTCGACGATCCGTGGAAAGAGGCCGAGGTGCTCCGCACCGAGGTGACACAGGTGCTGCGCAAGGACCATCGGATGCGCTTCTCGGGCGACGAAGGCAAGGGCATCGACCCCCGCAGCCAGAAAGAGGACCTGGGCGACAACAACATGAAGGCCGGCGAATACGGCCTCCGCAACCTGAAGCGCGTGATGGAGCACCTGATCGAGTGGACCCGCCAGCCCGACGGACAGTATACCGATCTGAATCAGATGTACAAGGCGGTTCTGCTGCAGTACCAGCGTTATGTGCTGCACGTGCAGAAGAACATCGGCGGCCGCTACTCGAGCAACCTGCCCGACGAGAAAGCGAGCGATTACATGCCCCGCGGCCTGCAGAAGGAGGCGATCGCATGGATGGGCCGCAACCTCTTCACGGTGCCGCAGTGGCTCTACCCCGAAAATATCGTGAGCCACACGGACGTCAAGCCGATCGAAGAGATCCGCGAGCGCCACAGTACGACGACGGCCCTCCTGCTGGCGCCGGGCATGCTCTACAACATCCATACGGCATCGCTCTTCGCATCGGATCCTTACCCGCTCGAGGAGTATCTGGAAGACGTTTTCGCAGCCATCTGGAAGCCGCTGGACAGCTCGGACGCCTTGGAGGACAATTTCCGCCGCCAGCTGCACCGCACCTACCTCGCGATGGTGGAGGCGCTCTTCACCCCCAAGGAAAAAGACACCCTGTCGCTTACGGTGAACCGTTCGGACGTGCTGCTCTTCATGGAGGAGCATCTAGACCGGATCGAATCGCACGCCCGCGAGGAGCAGAAGGCTTTCGGCGAAGGCACCGCGCAATACCGCCACTATGCGGCGCTGCTGCGCACGATCCGCAAGATCAAGGAGACCCGCTACGGCAAGGAGTAACGCTCCGGCCACGACACCTGTACGGCGGAAGGTGTTGCAACCTTCCGCCGTATTTTTTTGCTATCAGCAATCGAGGCGCCGCTTTGACGCGGCGAAAACGGTATTTCTTTAAGATTATATTTATCGGAAATGCGTTTTTCTTGCTATTCTGATATCACCTAAAAAGCGACAAATCACGGAAACAACAGCAAAATAAAAACCTCAAATGATTATTGATGAATCATTTGAGGTTTTCTAAAAGTACTCCTAACCGTGCCACATTAGAACCAATATTAGCCGATTTGGATAGGTTATGGGAAATGCGTCATTGGATACCCAATCCAGGTGAACCGATCTTTTAATGGGGATGTGAAATTATAAGAACTTCTTTAGAGTTCTTATTGCTCAAAGCATATTTAATGTCTCGGGAGTAACACAATGTATTCCGTCTACTCTTCTTGTCCAATAAATCTATCAAAGATTCAATCGAAGGGATGCCGTCTGAACGATATGAAAAAACTAGAATGCTATTTTGAAACTTTTCAATTAGTCGTTTAAAACCTGTCAAAATGTTGTCTTTATCATTCCAGATATTATATTCCCTTTTAAGCCTATGGTGTTTGCTGTTATAATCAATTAGCTTTGACCATTCGTCATAATATACCAATCCGTTTAGAAAATGATAAAAATCAGCATAATCTACGCCAACACCTTTTTCGCTAATATAAGGAGTGTCAATATATACTAAATCATATGTATTTTCAATGTTCAAAGCATCTTTATTCAGCGCATGGCAATTAGTGCCATTGTCAAAAACTGCATGATTAGCTTCTTCCACAAAAGACCTGAAATGGGTCTCAAACGGGGTATCCCATGTTTTTTTATTGCCAAAAGTTCGTTCAACATCTATAAGACGCACATACAAGTTTTTCCTATGAAAAAGATTATAAGGTCTCTTAATAATGCAGGATTGAAATAGGGCAAACCAGGCAATGGCTCGTTTGTATTCATCTTCAATCGTTGATATGTTATACCTTACAATATCAAGCCAATGATTTTCTTCATCAGTATAATATATTTCTTTGAAGTTATCTGCTATAAATGTAGGATAATAAACATGCGGATGTTCAGCTAATATAAAATCTATATCAGATGTACTTAACAATGTAGAACTATTCTCAATTAATGCTTTTCCTATAATAGAATTAAACGGTAAAATATCATTGTATGTTATTGACTTACCATTATCTTTTAGCTTGTAGGCAACGCTACCAGTACCACCAAATGCATCTAAAGCTGTATGGAACGGAAGATCCGAAATTTCATTCCATATCCAATCAACAAATTTAGCTTTACTGCCCTGGTATCTTGTAGACGGAAATTTATTCCTTGATGGAATTTCAATTTCAGAAAATAATGATGGTTGCATTTACTTTAAATTTCTGAACTTTTTATAAGTTTCCAAATTATTATAATATGGCTTTGCAAGTTCTGCTTTTTTAGCCATATCTGGTGTCAAATAATTTGTCCAATAATCGTCGAAAAACTTCTCGCCCAACTTTGCAAAAACGCCATTGCCTTTGATTAAGTCTTCAATCAAGGATATAGATCCGATATTCTTTGTATTCCCACTTCCGGGCCTATCTGCAGCTATTTTCCATTTCTCTTGAACGAAAAAGGTTATATCTTTCACTACAGAAATAATATTATCAAGATTCTCAAGCGTGTAAAGCTTACGCTCATCGATAGCTTCGTCATTCTCACTATAAATTATTCCTAAGACAATATGAGCTTTATAAGATGAGTAAGGATAGGTTACATTTTTGGTACTTTGACGATTGCGGAAGTATCCAGTAAATGCGCCAAGTGTCATTCCGTTAATTCTTGTCGAGGTTTTGCGGTAACTACTTTTAAGGTCTACTGCAAAAAGATTTCCCTCCTTGTCAATAAATGTGATGTCAGGATAGAAATTTTGTTCCTTTGTAAGCTCTAACTTAAGTCCATTATCTTGAGCAAATTTAAACAAAAGAGGGAAGATATATAGTTCGATTATTTTTGATACAACTTTCGTATCAGTCGAGATAGTATAGATGTTTTTATATACATCAATAAAACCCTTTACAACCCATTGGCCGTCTTTCGTAGAGACTAATGGCATAAAATTGGTGACTGCTTCTTGCAATTTTGAGATAAATACGTCTTTGTTCATAGTACAAAGTTATGAATATTATATGACATTCACAAAGATAGAACCTATTCTTATAATAAAGTGCAGGAACTTATCTATATGCATACTAATGAGTTAATAGGAGGCGGGAAAGAAATTGGAGACTCTCGAAGTGAGAATCTCCAATTCGGTACCCGGAGCCGGGGTCGAACCGGCACGACATTGCTGTCATTGGTGTTTGAGACCAACGCGTCTACCGATTCCGCCATCCGGGCAGGCCGAAACCTTTCGAATCGGGACGACAAAGATAGCACCCTTTTTCCGAAAAACAAAATCCCGTTTCGAATTTTAGGCCGCGGCGTACCATTTTTCGGTTTTTAGTCCTATCTTTGCGGCTTCGAATTGATTTATAAAAAATTTTCAAATCCAAGCATCGCATGAAACTGCGCAGCGCCATCCAATTCCGTCCCAAGCTCTTCGGCACGCTTCGCGGCTACGATCGGGAGCTCTTCACGCGCGACGTCATGGCCGGCATCATCGTCGGCATCGTCGCCATTCCGCTCGCCATCGCCTTCGGTATCGCCTCGGGCGTCGGCCCTACCGAAGGTCTCGTCACGGCCATCATCGCCGGCCTGCTGATCTCCGCATTCGGCGGCTCGAAGGTCCAGATCGGCGGCCCCACCGGCGCCTTCATCGTCATCATCTACGGCATCATCCAGCAATACGGCCTCGGCGGCCTAGCCATCGCCACCGTCATGGCCGGCATCATCCTCATCCTGATGGGTATCTTCCGCCTCGGCACGATCATCAAGTTCATGCCCTACCCCATCATCGTCGGCTTCACGGGCGGTATCGCCATCACGATCTTCTCGACGCAGATGAACGACCTGTTCGGCCTCGGCATCGAAAAGGTGCCCGCCAATTTCATCGACAAGTGGATCTGCTACTTCAGCCATCTCGGCGACATCGACTGGTGGGCCTTCGGCATCGGCATCGCCAGCATCGCGATCATCAACCTCACGCCCCGCATCTCGAAGAAGATCCCCGGCTCTCTGGCCGCCATCATCCTCATGACGCTCCTCTGCCAGGGGCTGAAGCATTTCGCGGGCATCGACTCGATCCGCACCATCGGCGACCTCTACGAGCTTCCCTCGGGGCTTCCCTCGTTCCGCATGCCCTCGCTCGGCGAACTCTCGTTCTTCGAAACGATCGGCCAGCTGCTCCCCGTCGCCTTCACGATCGCCATGCTCGGCGCCATCGAATCGCTTCTCTCGGCCATGGTGGCCGACGGCGTCATCGGCGACCGGCACGACTCGAACACCGAGCTCATCGGCCAGGGCATCGCCAACGTCGTGGTGCCCTTCTTCGGCGGCATCCCCGCCACGGGCGCCATCGCCCGCACGATGGCCAACATCAACAACGGCGGCCGCACCCCCGTGGCCGGCATCGTCCACACGGTCGTGCTGCTGCTCGTGCTGCTCTTCCTCGGCGGACTGGTCGGCGCCATTCCGATGCCCTGTCTGGCCGGCGTCCTCATCATGGTTGCGTACAACATGAGCGGCTGGCGCACGATCCGCTCGATGTGCCGGCTGGAGATGTCGGGTACGGTCGTACTCTTCACGACGCTGTTCCTGACGGTCATCTTCGACCTGACGATCGCCATCGAGGTCGGCCTCGTGCTCGCCATCGGCCTCTTCATGAAGCGTATCATGGAGAGCACCCACATCTCGGTGCTGCATGACGAGATGGAGATCCACCACGACGGCGAACGCGACGAGCGTCTCGCCATCCCCGCACACACGGAAGTCTACGAGATCGACGGTCCCTTCTTCTTCGGCATCGCCACGAAGTTCGAGGAGATGGCCCACATGCGCAACGCCGAGCCGATCCGCATCGTCCGCATGCGCAAGGTGTCGTTCATCGACGCCACAGGGCTGCACAACCTCGAGATCTTCATCACCGCCTCGCAGAAGCAGGGGCAGCGCGTGATCCTCTCGGGCGTCAACGCCTCGGTCTACAAGGAGATCGAGCGCGGCGGCATCGTCGCCATGGTCGGCCGCGAGAATGTGCTCGACCACATCCACAAGGCGATCAAGCGCGCCGAGGAGCTCTCGAAGGAGCTCGACGCATAAGCGCGCGATTCCGACACAACGCGAAGGCCCGCACCGGATTTCGGTACGGGCCTTCGTTTTACGCACAGCCGCTCGGCGCTACATGATCGGGAACCAGATGAAGACCGCCGCATCCCACAGCGCATGCGAGAGGATGATCGCCGTGAAGCGTTCGGGCCAGAGGCGGTAGCACAGGCCCCATGCCGCGCCCGCCACCAGCGCGGCGAGGATCAGCATCAGGTTGCACGAAGGGAGGTGGACCAGCGTATAGAGCGCCGTGGCGATCAGGAAGCCGCGGTCGGCACCCCAGCGTTTCGAGAGACGCTCCTGCACGAAGCCGCGCCAGTAGATCTCCTCGGCGGGGCCGACGAGGAGCAGCAACAGCAGCGAAAGCGCCCAGGGCGAGCTGCCTGTCTTGACGGCGTAGACGGCATCGACCTCGGCGCGGGCGAAGGAGAAGAGCAGCGAAGCGACCTTGTCGCCGACCCAGAAGACGCACCACAGCGCGACGGCGATCGCCACGCCCCACGCGATATTCGTCCGCGTGAAGCGGAGGCGCTCCCACCAGGCGGGGGCGAACAGCGTGGCGAAGCCCGAAAGGAGCAGGGCCGAGCCGGCCATCATCGGCCAGAAATCGAAGCGGGACGCCGTCAGCGGCGAGAACATGAGGGCCCACAGCACGAAGGCCAGCACGAGGGTAAAGACGAGCCGTTTCATCGGAGCCAGCAATCAAACAGGAACGAAGCGGTCAACACGACGCAGAAGAGCAGCTGCAGCTGCGCCGAAAGCCGGTCGAGGTCGGCGATGACCGAGGCATCCGCCTCGTCGCGGAAGGCGCGCATCATGCGGCTGTTCCGCAGCGCCGTGCCGAGCACCAGCACCACGGCGACCGACCACCACGGAAAGATGCCGAAGGGGACGAGCAGGATCACCCACACGAAGGGGAAGAGCGTTTCGAGGCAGTACAGGACCACCGAGCCGCGCACGCCGAGCCCCTGCGCCAGCGTCGTGACGGCCGCCCGCCGGTCGGAGTGCATGTCGCGCGTATTATTCGCATGGAGGATCGCGTCGATGAGCAGCCCCACGGGCAGCGCCACCCACAGCACGCGCCACTCGACGTAGCCCAGCGCCACGAACGAGGTGCCGAGGGCGGGCAGCAGGCCGTAGGCCATGAGGATCACCCAGTCACCCAGCGCATGGTACTTGAAGGGCGGGTACCAGAGCGTGCAGAGCAGCCCGCCGAGGCCGAACCAGAAGAGCAGCAGCCCCGTGCGGGCCATCAGGCCGAGGCCGGCCGCCAGCGCGAAGCCGAGCAGGCCGAGCGCCAGGTTGCGGATCTCGACGGGGGTGAAGATGCCCTGCGTGAGGGTCGGCACGCAACAGGCGTCGGCCGTGTCGACGCCGCGGCGGAAATCGCAGTAGTCGCTCCAAGTGTTGCCTGCGGCGTGGAACAGGATGATCGCCCCGGCGGCCCACAGGCCGTTCGTCCAGTCGACGCCGCCCACCGCCCACGCCAGGTAGGCGAGCGAGACGATCACCGAGAAGCCCGATGCCGTGAAGGACCACGGGCGCGTGGCCACGAGCCACTCTTTCAACGTATGTTTCTTCATGGATAAAAACTATGAATGATTCGTTTCGTTCTCGAAAAAACGGCGGATCTTGCGCGCCTTGGCCGGCCCGACGAGCGCCGAAAGCTCCTCGATATGCGCCGCGCGCACCTTCGCCACCGTGCGGAAATGCTGCAGCAGGGTCTCGATCGTCTTGCGCCCCACCCCCTCGATCTGCTCCAGCTCGGTGTGGATGAAGCCGCCGCTGCGCTTCTGTCGGTGAAAGGTGATGCCGAAGCGGTGCGCCTCGTCGCGCAGGTGGCAGACCACCTTCAGCGGCTCGCCCGTGCGGCTCAGGTAATAGGGCAGCGGATCGTTCGGGAAGAAGATCTCCTCGATGCGCTTCGCCAGTCCGACGATCGGCACCCGCTTGTCGATGCCCAGTTCGCAGAAGACCCCGTAGGCGCTCGAAAGCTGCCCCTTGCCGCCGTCGACGATCACCAGGTCGGGCAGCTCGGCCCCCTCCTCCAGCAGACGGCTGTAACGGCGGCGGACGATCTCGCGCATCGAGGCGAAATCGTCGGGGCCGACGACCGTCTTGACGTTGAAATGGCGGTACTCCTTGCGCGAGGGCTTGCCGTTGCGGAAGACGACGCACGAGGCGACGGGATAGGTTCCCTGCAGGTTCGAGTTGTCGAAGCACTCGATGTGGCGCGGCTGCCGCTCGAGGTGCAGCTCCTTGCGCATCGCCTCCATCAAGCGCTCCGTATGGCGTTCGGGGTTCTTGATCTCCAAATTCTTGAGCTGCTCGGCGCGGTAGATGCGGGCGCTCTTCTGCGAGAACTCCAGCAGTTCGAGTTTCTCGCCCCGCTTGGGCACCGTGAAGGTGACCCCGTCGAAGAGCAGCGTCGTCGAGGGGAGCAGCGGGACGATCACCTCGCGGGCCAGTTCGCCGCCGGCGATCTGCTCGACGGTGTGCTGGATGCCGAGCGTCAGCAGGTCGGCCTCCGAGGCATCGACGCCCGGCACGAGGCGCAGCGTCGAGACGCCCACGATCGAGCCGTGGCGGATGCGGACGAAGTTGCAGAAGGCGACGTCGTCGTCGACCAGCAGCGAGAAGACGTCGACGTCGGTGATGCGCGCGCTGACGATCACCGAGCGGCCCGCATAGTGGTCGAGGGCGTCGAGGCGCTGTTTGAAGCGCTGCGCCTGCTCGAAGCGGAGCGCCTCGGCCGCACGCGCCATCTCCTGCTCGAGGTGGCGCCGCACGGGGCCCAGATCGCCCTTGAGGATCGAGGTGACGAGCCCGACCTGCGCCGCATACTCCTCCTCGCTCTGCGCCCCGACGCAGGGGCCCTTGCAGTTGCCGAGATGGTATTGCAGGCAGACCGAATAGCGGCCGCGGGCGATCGCCTCGGGGGCGAGGTTCAGCTTGCAGGTGCGCAGCGGGATGACGTCGCGGATGAACTCCAGGACGCTGCGCTGCATCATGATCGAGCCGTAGGGGCCGTAGTACTGCGAGCCGTCGCGCACGAGCTGCCGCGTGGACTGCACGCGGGGAAAGTTTTCGCGCCGCACGACGATCCACGGGTAGGTCTTGTCGTCCTTGAGCAGGATGTTGTAGCGCGGCTGGAGGGTCTTGATGAGCGAATTTTCGAGCAGCAGGGCGTCCGTCTCGCTGCCGACGACGATGTGGCGGATCTCGACGATCTGCTTCACCAGCACCCGCACCTTGGGCGAATGCTCCTTGCTGTCGACGAAGTACGAGGAGACGCGTTTGCGCAGGCTCTTGGCCTTGCCGACATAGATGATCGTGCCCGTGCGGTCCACGAACTGGTAGACCCCGGGCGAGAGCGGCAGCAGCGCCACCTGCTCCTTCAGGCTGTTTCGGTCGGCTTGCATCGGACAAATGTACGACGAATGAATGAAATATGCAACCTGCCCGTCAAAGCTCCGGAAAGGCATCGAGCGGCTCCGGCCCCGCCTCTCCGCAGCGGTAGCAGTAGTGCATCAGGCCGTTGGTCAGCACCAGATAGCGCGCCCCGAGCACCGTGTTGTAGCGCAGGGCCTGTTCGAGGGTCGCCCGCGAGATCGTCACCCCGGCGGCCTTGCACTCGGCCACGAGCAGCGGACGGCCCGCCTCGTCCGCAACGACGACGTCGGCCCGCTGCGCCTGTCCGTTGAGCGGCACGGGATACTCCTCGACGATCCGCTGCGGGCTGACGCCGCACCGGTCGGTCAGGTAGGCCACCAGATGCCGCCGCACCCACTCCTCGGGGGTCAGCACCAGCCAGCAGCCGCGCACGGCGCACCACACCTGCGCCTGCCCGTTCACGCGGCGGCCGCGCAGACGGATGGCGGGAAATCGGAGTTTAGGCAGTTCACACATCGCGGGTTCGGAAAAAAAACGTATCTTTGTCCGAAAGATCATTTCGGCAGCGGGAGCGACGGACGCCCTGCAAGGCGCGCCGCCTTCCGCTCCCGACGCAAAGATAAAAAACTATGCGCACAATTCTCGCCCTGCTGACGCTTTTTTCGTGCTGCACGCTCGCGGCACAACCCTACGCCCCCACCGAAAACCGCGAACGGCCGCGCGGCACGACGATTCCCTGCGCCACGGCGCAGGAGGCGGCAGCGGCCGCCGACACCCACCGCTACGGCGCCCCCGTCACGGGGTGGGCGTTCGCCGACGGGCGTTACACGGCCTCCTTCACGGTCCCCTTCGCCTGGTCGAACCGGCAGGTGATGCTCACGGTCGAGAGCGTTCCCGCCGACTACGAGCTCTACGTGAACGGCCGCCTCGTCGGGCGCAGCGCCGACGGCAACACCCCGGCCGACTTCAACGTCACGCGCCATGCGCGCGAAGGGCGCAACGAGGTCGAGATCCGTCCGTCGGCCCCCTCGCAGACCGCCGTGCTCGAGAGCTGGAAGCGGCAGACACCTGCGGCGGCTCTCGGTGCGGTGCGCATCACGAGCCCCGCGACGACGGGCGTGCGCGACGTGCTCGTGCAGACGCAGTATGTCGGCAGCGAGCGGAACGAGGCGGAGGGCGAGATCGGCATCGTCGTCAAGACCTATGCCCTCAACCCGCGCACGGTGCGGATCGAATACGAACTGCTCGACCCTGCGGGAACGACCGTTGCGTCGGCCCACGGCGATCTGACGCTCGGCATGCGCGGCGAGGATACGCTGCGCCTGCGGAGCCGCGTGCCGGACAGCCTGCTCTGGTCGCCCGAGCGGCCGCAGCGCTACACGCTGCTGCTCCGCACGAAGCACGAGGGACGCTTCGTCGAGCATCTCCGCCTGCCGGTCGGCTTCCGCATCGTCGGGAACGAACAGGGCACGCTGCACCTCAACGGCCGACCGATCGACCTGCGGGCACGGGAGGCGGCGCCGACAATCGGTGCCGAGGAGCTGCAGCGGCTCCGCGAGGCAGGCTGCAACACGCTGCGGCTCACTCCGGGCGTCGTCCCGCCCCGCCTCTTCGAGCTGTGCGATTCGCTCGGCATCTGCGTCATCGCGCAGGCCCCGATCGACACCGGCGACAGCGGCACGTCGCGCCGCGTGGGCGGCAATCCGTCGAACGATCCCGCCTGGCGGGAGGCCTATATCGAGCGGGTCGACAACCTCTACCACACCGTCAAGCGCCACCCGTCGGTCATCGCCTTTTCGATCGCCGCCCCCTCGGCCAACGGCATCTGCCTCTACGACGCCTACATGCGGCTCAAATCCTACGACGATCCGCGTCCCGTCTGCTACCCCGGCGCCGCGGGCGAGTGGAACGACGATCGGCTGCAGACCCGATAGACGGGATTCGGCCCGATAGACGGAATTCGGACGGTGCGGACGCCCGCACCCCGAACGGTGGCTCGACAGGCAGCGTTCACCCCGTACAGACGCGGCGGCTCCCCCGACGCGCGGCATGCGTTTTGCGGGAACGGCTTGCAGGAGACGATCGCGGGATGCTGTTGCGGGATATGCCAAGAAGCTGCGGCGGGATTTTCGCGGCCGCTCGCAGTCCGCGCACGACGGCCGAGCGCCCGAAAGCGCCCTCTGAAAGGGCTCCAAACGGGTTTTTGTGATTTTTTTACGATTTTTTTGCCGAAAAATTTGCACGGACGAACTTTTGTCTCTATCTTTGCATCGCAATCGGGAAGGAACGACGGAGCGATCCGAAGAACGACCGAAAGCAAAATGCCTCTTTAGCTCAGTTGGTAGAGCACGACACTCTTAATGTTGGGGTCCAGGGTTCGAGCCCCTGAGGGGGTACGAAACGATCCGACGGTTTTCCGTCGGATCGTTTTTTTATGCCGTTGCAGCAAGGCGATCCCCCTGACAGCGCCGCCCTCGCCGGGAGACCGAAAGGATGTCGGCCAATACCTCGAGAGCGCAATCAAGCCCCCGACGAGAGATACGGAAAGTCACGGCCATGTGACTGTTTTTATGGCGATTATTGCTGCCTCGACGATTTAAGGGATCAATGCGTCGCTATGGCAGCGCTGACAGATCATTCTTGCGGCTGGCCCTCTTGGGTCTGCCGCATCTCTTTGAATTGACGCTTTGTCGTAAATCCGTCGCTTATATGCTCGTCATTCTGGATATACTTTGACAATAACCAATGATACACATTTTGTGCGGATGACCCTGAGCCATGCGTAACGACATAGACACTCTCGAACTCCCAACCCAGTTTGCTCATATAATTCATCGCATCCACCATCGAGTTGAATGTTATGTTCTTGCCATTTTCATCGACAAGTTTGCTATTGACATATGGATTCTGCCCGAAATCCACTTGGACGTTAACCTTCAAACTTAACAGTTTTTGGACACCGATAATCTCGCAATAAACCTTTGATTGCCGCGATGGAACCTCTCCCGGGGTTTGAGACGCTACTCGATTTTGCGCATGTGCAATGCTCACCGATATTACGGCGGCAGCAGCCAACAAAAACAGTTTTTTCATTTTTTAAGTTTATTTGCAAATTTTGTGCAATAGTGCCATCATCATCGGCGTGTCGCGCAAATGCTCATAAACAACAGAAGCGCAGACTTCCCGCCACAAACATTGGAACAGCTTGTTTGCATCCGATGCGGTGCTTCGGCAGCGATCGAGCCAATAGGTAAAAAGCGCACCGCCATTCGGTAATGCACTATAAATGTAGTGCTAATTTTTTACGCCGCCAAATAATGTTCGGATAATTCCGATTCCTTTTTTAGGATCGGGACTACCCTGCCGACGATCACGGACGACAACCTGCGGAGAGACCGCCCGAGGGCAGTTCCACCCGCAAGAGGAGACGGCAAGCACACCCGCACCCGCCTGCCGTCGCCGCAAAAAGAGACCGCGGCTCCCTGTTCGGGGAGCCGCGGCATCCGGTTCAGGC
>CAZVGH010000043.1:6597-12202 GCA_964626515.1 uncultured Alistipes sp. | reverse complement strand
GGCGCGCCTCGGAGGTGACCTCCGCGATCGGCTTACAGAAAAGGCGGGCGGCGGTGGCGGCGTGAATGTCCGCGCCGTGCTCGAAGGCGGCCAGCAGCGACTCGTCGTCCGCCAGATGGGCCATCAGACGCAGCTCGACCTGGCTGTAGTCGACCGAGAGCAGCAGATGTTCGTCGTCCGACGGGATGAAGGCCTCGCGGATGCGGCGCCCCAGTTCGTCGCGCACGGGGATGTTCTGCAGGTTGGGATTGGTCGACGAGAGGCGTCCCGTGGCCGTCACAGCCTGGTTGAAGGAGGTGTGGATGCGGCCCGTCGTACGGTTCACGAGCTGCGGCAGCGCCTCGACGTAGGTCGACAGGAGCTTCTTCACGCCGCGGTACTCGAGCACCAGATCGACGATGCGGTGTTTGTGCGCGAACGACTGGAGGTACTCCTCGTCCGTGCAGAACTGCTTCGTGCGGGTCATTTTGGGCTTCTCGGCGATGCGCAGCTTGCCGAAAAGCACCTCGCCCAGCTGCCGCGTCGAGTTGATGTTGAGCGTCGGCTCGCCCGCCTCGGTGCGCACGGCCTCCTCCAGCGCGGCGAGCTTCGCGTTGAGTTCGACGGCGTAGTCGGCCAGCGCCGCCGTGTCGATGCGGACGCCCGCCTGCTCGATGTCGGCCAGCACGGCGATCATCGGCTCCTCGATCTCGGCGTAGAGCCGCGCCAGCCCCGCCCGCTCGACCTCGGGATAGAGCACCCGCTTGAGCTGCAGCGTGATGTCGGCATCCTCGGCCGCATACTCGCAGACCCGCTCCACGCCCACCATCTCCATCGTCAGCTGCTTCGCGCCGCGGCCGATGAGCGTCTCGATCTCGATCGGGCGGTAGTGCAGGTAGCGTTCGGCGAGGGCGTTCATGTTGTGGCGCGACTCGGGATCGAGCAGGTAGTGCAGGATCATCGTGTCGTAGAGCCGTCCGCACACCTCGATGCCGAGGCGGCGCAGCACCATGTAGTCGAACTTGATGTTCTGGCCGATCTTGGCGATCCGTTCGTCGGCGAAGAGCGGACGCAGCAGCGCAGCGTACGTTTCGGTCACGGCAGGGGAGAAGGGGACGTACCACGCTTCGTGCGGCTCGACGGCGAGCGAAAGGCCCACGATGCGGTCGTTGAAGAGATCCAGTCCCGTCGTCTCGGTGTCGAAGCAGAACTCACTGCAGCGGCTCACCGCAGCCACGACCTCGCGCAACTGTTCGGCCGTCTCGACGAGCGTGTAGCGGTGGGGCGTGGTTTGCGCCGTGGCGAGTTCGTCGGAGGCTCCGGCAGGTTCGGCAGGCTGCTCCTCCGCGGCGGGCACGGCAGCGGGCGGCTCGGCCGTCAGACCGCCAAACAGATCGCCCTGCCCGGCCAGCTTCGCGGCGCGCGCCGCGGCCGACTTCGTGCGGGCCATCTCGGCGAGCTGGCGCTGTTCGGCCTGCTGCGGACGGTCCGGAAGGGGTTCGGCGGGGGCAAGGTTCTGCAGATCGAACAGGAAGGCCTTGAAATCGAGCTCGGCGAAGAGCGCCCGCAGGCGGTCGACATGCGGCTCGCAGACGGTCAGCTCCTCGGGGCGGAACTCGATCGGCACGTCGAGGCGGATCGTCGTCAGCCGCTTCGCCAGCAGCAGGTTGTCGCGCCACGCGGCAATCTTCTCGCCCTGTTTGCCCTTGATCGAGGCGACGTTCTCGAGGATGTTCTCCACCGTGCCCCACTCGTTCACCAGCTTGCAGGCCCCCTTCTCGCCGATGCCCGGCACGCCGGGGATGTTGTCCGACGCATCGCCCCACAGGGCCAGGATGTCGCGCACGAGGGTCGGATCGTCAATGCCGTATTTGGCGCGGATCGCCTCGCGGTCGACCACCTCGACCTGTCCGTCGGAGCCCTTCTGCTTGTAGATCTTGCAGTGGTCGCGCACGAGCTGTCCGTAGTCTTTGTCGGGGGTCACCATGAAGACCTCGTAACCCGCCGCGGCGCCCTGCTGCGAGAGGGTGCCGATTACGTCGTCGGCCTCGAATCCCTCGACCTCGAGGATCGGGATGCACATCGCCTCCAGCACCCGCTTCACGTAGGGGAGCGAGAGGACGATATCCTCGGGCGTCTCGCTGCGGTTGGCCTTGTAGGCGGGGTAGATCGTGCGGCGGAAGCTGCCCCCCTTCGGATCGAAGGCGACGCCCAGCAGGTCGGGGCGCTCGCGCTTCAGGATGTCGCGCAGGAACTTCACCACGCCGAAGACGACCGAGGTGTTCATGCCCGCATGGTTGCGCATGGGCTTCCCGAGGAAGGCATAGTAATATTTGAACATCAACGCATAAGCATCGACCAGGTAGCAGGTTTTCATAGCGTCGGCAGGTTTATCGGTTGTCCTCGGCGAACCACTCGGCATAGGAGGTGGCCGTCTCGTGCAGGCGCAGGGCGTGGAGCTCCACGCCGGCGGGCAGCCGGCGGACGATGCGGCGGGCGAAGTCGTCGAGCATGTGTTCGCACGTGGGCTGGTAGTCGACCGTCACGACGTTGCCGAAACGTTCGCCCAGCACGCGGCGCAGTTCGGCGTCGGTCGTCGAGCGCAGCACCAGCGCATGGTCGAAGCGCGAGACGATCTCCTCGCCGACGATCCGTTTCAGCAGTCCGAAATCCATCACCATCCCCTGCTTGGGGTCTCGTTCGTCGGCCGAAGGGATTCCCTTGACCGTAACGAACAGACGGTAGGAGTGGCCGTGAATCTCGCGGCAGGGGCCGTCGTAGCCCCCCAGCGCGTGGGCCGCCTCGAAAGAGAACTCTTTGGTTAAACGGATAATCGCCATTTTGTTATTCGTTCTTTGCTTTCAATACGTTCCATCGTTCGGCCCACTCTTCGAGCTCCGCCGCGCGACCGGCAGCGACCGTCGCGAAGCCCTGCCACGGACCGCCGAAAAGCGCCGGATCGGCACAGTCGGTCGTCCAGTGCGCCCCGAGCGGAAAACTCTCCTCGGTGCGTCGTCCGGGCCATGCGCCGTCCACCGTAAAAGCCCCCTCCAGTCCGTCCAGTTCGGGAATTTCCGCACGGATGCGGTAGGTGAGTACGGCCGGCGCCTTCGGGGCGTAGCGCAGCGTATATTCGCCCTCGCCGAGGTAGTACCCCTCCCACGACTGGCGGTCGATCTCGGCCGTCAGCACGGGGGTGCCCGCCGGCAGGTCGATCACGGGACCGCGGAAGCGCCAGTCGACGACGGAATAGACCGCCACCGTGTCGCATTCGGTCGTGCCGCGGCGGAAGATCGTGCGGGGCGAGAAGGCGAGGGGCTCAAAGCGGCCGCCGCGGCTTTCGGTCGCGGGATCCGCCGGATCGCCCGACGTCACATAGAGCAGCGACGGGGTGTCGCCCATCTTCGGCACGCCGTCGTAGTAACTTTTGAAATCGGCTCCCAGCGTGCCTGCACCGCGGATGACGGAATCATAGTAGCCTTTGTGCAGACGGCCCGTGTCGCGCGCATCGGCGATGAAGCCGCGGTAGGAGGCGTTGCACTCGATCATCCACAGGTCGGGATGGTGCTCGACGATGTAAAGGTAGCTGTTGACGCTCCATTTCTTGTTCGGGCCGCCGATCCAGTAGACGCGGATCAGCGGTTCGATGTCGGGTGCGTCGTGCAGCGCCTGCGCCAGATCCTCCAGACCGCCCCACACCAGCACGTAAAGGGGTCTTTCCGACGCCCGGCGGGCACAGCGGACGATCTGTTCGGAGCCTTCGGTCGGCTCGGCGAAGCCGCAGCAGGGAGCCGCACTGCGGCGTCCCTGTTTCGTCACGGCCCGCAGCGCAGCGGGGTCGGCCAGCGCCGGGAAACGGCGTCGCAGCACGGGCAGATCCTTCTCGTAAAGGTCGATCATGCGCAGAATCTCCTCCATGCTGCCCGAGCCGAAAGAGGGGGAGGAGACGAGCCCCTCTATCTCGAACCGGTCGCTGAACATCAGCAGGTGGGCCATCGACTGGTTGTCGTCGGGATCCGTGCCGCCGATATCGGTGCTCACGAGCACGCGGGGCAGCGGCTGCTCGGCCGTCGCATGACAGCCGAGCAGCATCACCAGCAGCGACGCAGCGAAGAGCGCCGCCCAGAAGGTGCGTTTTCGCAGGATCATACTACTGCAGTTCCACCTTGACGGGTGAGTACATGACTACGCCGCGCTGCGAAACGGCCTCCTCGATCACCTTGTACTCCTTCATGAGCGTCTCGAGCTCGGAGCGGCGCACCGACGCCTTCACGCGGGCCGAGAGCGAAGAGAGGATGGCGGCGATGCCCGAGGGGGTCTCGATCTTCTCGACGAGGCGGTACTCCTCGCCCAGATCCGCCTTGTCGGCAGCCAGCGCCACGGCCGCCTTCAGACCGCCGTAAGCGTCGATGAGGCCGATGCCGAGCGCCTCCTCACCCGACCATACGCGGCCGCCGGCGATGTCGAGCACCTTGTCGAGAGGCAGGTTGCGCCCCTCGGCGACGAGCCCCGTGAAGGTGGCGTAGACACGGTCCACGCCGCGCATGATCGACGCCCGCTCGGTCGCCGTCAGCGGACCCGTGGAGCCCATGCCGGCCGAGCTGTTCGTCTTCACGCCGTCGACCGTGATGCCCAGCTTGTTCTTCAGGGCGTCGAGCGTGTAGGGGAACATGCCGAAGACGCCGATCGAACCCGTCAGGGTCATGCGGTCGGCGACGATCACGTCGGCCGGTGCCGAGATGTAGTAACCGCCGCTGGCGGCATACGAACCCATCGAAACCACGACGGGCTTCTCGGCCTTCAGCAGCTCCATCTCGCGCCAGATGACATCCGAGGCGAGCGCGCTGCCGCCCGGCGAGTTGACGCGGACGACGACCGCCTTCACCTTGTCGTCGAGACGCAGCTCGCGCAGCTGTGCGGCGAGCGTATTGCCGTGGATCTCGTTGCCGCCGCCCTCGCCGTCGACGATCGAGCCCTGGGCGTAAACCAGCGCCACCTCGGGTGCCGAGAGATGTTTCAGGCCGGCACCCACCTACGCGGCGTACTCGCCCAGCGTCACGAAGCGGATCTCGTCGTCGCCGTCCGTCGAGGCACCCGCCTCGACCAGCAGCTCCTTCATCTCGTCCTCATAGGCGAGCCCGTCGATCAGCTTGTTCGCCACCGCCTCGTCGGGCAGCGTCACGGCCAGCTCGTCGGCCAGCTTGTTGAGCTCCTCGACCGGAATGCCGCGCGATGCGGAGACCGCCTCGGTGATCGTCTTCCACATCGAGTCGGTCAGCGCCTGCATCTGGGCGCGGTTCTCGGGCGACATCTTGGTCAGGATGTAGGGCTCGACGGCACTCTTGTACTTGCAGACCGTCGGACGGAACACCTCCATCTTCAGATCGAGCTTGTCGAAAAGCCCCTTGTAGAACATGAGCGAAGCCGAGAGGCCCGACCACTCCATGCCGCCCTGCGGCTGGAGGTAGATCTTGTCGGCCACCGAGGCGAGGTAGTAGGAACCCTGCGTGTAGACCTCGTTGTAGGCCACGATGAACTTGCCGCTCTGCTTGAAGGCCTCGAGCGCCCCGCGCAGCTCCTCGACGACGGCCGACCCTTCGGCGCCGCCCGTGCCGTTCAGCCGCAG
>CAZVGH010000043.1:0-6497 GCA_964626515.1 uncultured Alistipes sp. | reverse complement strand
GCAGCTCCTCGACGACGGCCGACCCTTCGGCGCCGCCCGTGCCGTTCAGCCGCAGATAGATACCGTCGATGCGGTCATCTTCGGCCGCCGCCTCGAGGGCGCGCAGCGTCTTGAGCAGCGAGAGCTGCTGCGTCGTCTGCATCGACGCGAAATCGAATCCGACGAAAGGATCCGTCGACGGAGCGTCGGTAATCGCCTCCGCCAAATCGATTTTCAACACCGATCCCTTCTGCACCGAAGCGGGCTGGTCGCCTGCGCTTGCGATACCGATCAAAACGACGATCCAGAGGATCGATACAAGGAACGAACCGACCACGAAGGCCAGCAGTCCCGCCAGAAAGAGTTTCAAAAATTTCATCTTATCGAATTTTTAGTGAGTTCCGTTTTCGCAAAGGTAAGAAAAGAATTTGAATTTTTATCGTTTCTCGATAATTTTTATTGTTTTTCGATAAATAATACCTCCATACCTTATTTATTAACGAAATTTTACACTACCTTTGTATCCCGAAACTCACACCAAGCTGTTTGCATGGAAGAACAGATCAGAAAGCTGCTTTCGGGCGTCGTCCATCCCGAAACGGGCGCGGACCTCGTCGCGAGCGGATTCGTCGAGCGCATCGCAGCCTCCGAAGCCGCCGTTACCGTCACCCTGCGTTTTTCGAAGGGGCGCGATCCCTTCGCCGTCAAAATCAAGAACACCGTCGAACAACTCCTCGCTGAGCACTTCCCGCAGGCCAAGATCCTCGTCATGGTCCGCGAAGGGGGCACGGCGCCCCGTCCCGAACCCAAACAGCGGACGACGACAGGCGACATCACGCGCGTCATCGCCGTCGCCTCGGGCAAAGGCGGTGTCGGCAAATCGACCGTCGCGGCGAACCTCGCCGTGGCGCTGCGCGATCTGGGCTTCCGCGTCGGACTGCTCGACGCCGATATCTACGGCCCGTCGCAGCCCAAGATGTTCGGCGTGGAGGGCTACGTCCCCGACGCCGAGCAGGAGGAGGGCATCGACCGCATCGTGCCGGCCGTGGCGCAGGATATCCGCCTCATGTCGATCGGATTCTTCATCCGGCCGACCGACGCGCTGCTCTGGCGCGGCGCCATGGCGACGAACGCCCTGAAGCAGATGATCCACCAGACGAAATGGGGGCCGCTCGACTTCCTCGTCTGCGACCTCCCGCCCGGAACGGGCGACATCCACCTCTCGATCATCTCCGAGCTGAAGATCGACGCCGCGGTGATCGTCTCGACGCCGCAGCAGATGGCCGTGGCCGACGTCGTGCGCGGCATCGAGATGTTCCGCAACGAGCAAGTGAACATCCCGCTGGCGGGCGTCATCGAGAACATGGCGTGGTTCACCCCCGAGGAGCTGCCCGACAACCGTTACTACCTCTTCGGTCGGGGCGGCGCCCGCCGCGTCGCAGAGGAGTACGGCGTGGAGTTCCTGGGCGAGATTCCGATCATCCGCTCGATCATGGAGGGAGGCGACGAGGGTCACCCTGCCGCCGCGATCGATCCGCGCGTCGGCGAACAATACCGCTCGATCGCCAACCGCATTGTCGGAAAAGTGATGAAAAACGGTTGACAAAAGGTTCACAAACGGTCGATAACCCGACAATAACTTTTCACTCTTTTTCCTTGCACGAGCGGCCCCGAAGCGCGTATAGACAAGCAGCGGGAATTTCCAAAAAAAGTTTTTCTTTTTTAGTGCGGCGGATAAGAACAGTTTTCCGGGGAGCGTTGTTCACAAAACGGAGCTGTGGAGATGTTGAAAAGCGAAACGAACGACTGTGGAGTAATTTTTCGAACGATTGAAAACGTGCCGTTTACAGCGAACGGATATCAACAGCAAAAACAGACGGCTGTCGATAAACGGCAGGCTGAAAAACTTATCGACACTGTCGACAGCGTTTATTTTTACTCTTTATTTTAATTGATTATTATTTATTAAAATTAAAAAACAAATCGATCCATGAACAAGGTCGAAAACTTCGACGAACTGCGCCGGCGGATCGACGAGCTGAAGCGAAAGCGCAACGCCGTCATCCTGGCACACTACTATACGACGCCCGAGGTGCAGGCCGTAGCCGACTTCCTCGGCGACTCGCTCGCCCTCTCGGTGCGGGCGCAGTCGGTCGACGCCGACGTCATCCTCTTCGCGGGCGTCCACTTCATGGCCGAGACGGCCAAGGTCCTCTGCCCCGGCAAGCGGGTGCTGATCCCCTGTCCCGAGGCGGGCTGCTCGCTCGCCGAGTCGTGCGACGCGGCGGAGTTCGCCCGCTTCAAGGCGCAGTATCCCGGCCACACGGTCGTCTCCTATGTAAATACGACGGTCGGCGTGAAGGCCCTCACGGATATCTGCTGCACCTCGTCGAACGCCCTGCAGGTGGTCGAGTCGATCCCCGCCGACCGGCCGGTCATCTTCGGACCGGACCGGAACCTCGGCTCCTACATTCAGAAGCTCACCGGCCGCCGAAACATGGTGATCTGGAACGGCGTCTGCCATGTGCATGAGGAGTTTTCGCTCGAGAAGCTGCTGCAGCTCAAGCGCGAGCACACAGCAGCCCGCGTAGTGGCCCACCCCGAGTGCCGCGCCTACATCGTCGAGACGGCCGATTTCGTCGGGTCGACGGCGGCGATTCTCGACTACTGCGGCGCCTCGGAGGCCGACGAATTCATCGTCGTGACCGAGGCGGGCATCCTGGCCGAGATGCGGAAGCGCTACCCCGCGAAACGCTTTATTCCCGCGCCGCCCGACGACGACGCGTGCGGCTGCAACAACTGCCGCTACATGAAGATGGTGACGCTCGAGAACATCTGCTCGACGCTCGAGGAGATGGCCCCCGAGATCGAGATCGACGAGGAGGTGCGTCGCGCCGCCGAACGGTCGATCCGCAACATGATCGCCGTAAAATAGTACATTAATTATTAACAGAGCGGTGCGTCCCGGCGGCGCACCCGTAACAACAAAACCGTCTATGAAGAAATTAGTCTCGCTGGCGATCGCTCTGACGCTGGCCGTGTCGGCGCTGGCCGACGAGGGCATGTGGATGCTGCCCTACCTGCAAAAGATGAATGCGAAGGATATGAAGGCCAAGGGATGCAAACTCTCGGCCGAGGAGATCTATTCGATGAACCGTTCGTCGCTCAAGGATGCGATCGTCATCTTCGGCGGCGGCTGCACGGGCGAGATCGTTTCGCCCGAGGGTCTGATCTTCACGAACCACCACTGCGGCTTCGGTTCGATCCAGTCGCTCTCGTCGGTCGAGCATGACTACCTGCAGAACGGTTTCTGGGCCATGTCGAACAGCGAGGAGCTGCCCGCTCCGGGTCTTGCCGTGCGTTTCGTGCGCAAGATCGCCGACGTGACGAAGGAGGTGGTCGGCAACGTGCCGTCGACGGCCGGCCAGCAGGAGTACGAGCGCATCGCGAACGAGAACATCAAGCAGCTCGTCGAAGCACTCGAGAAGGAGCATCCGGGCATGGAGGTGATCGTCCGTCCGTTCTTCGGCGGCAACCAGTACTTCGCCTTCGTGCTGGAGGTCTACCGCGACGTGCGTCTGGTGGGTACTCCTCCGCAGTCGGTCGGCAAGTTCGGCGGCGATACGGACAACTGGATGTGGCCGCGTCATACGGGCGATTTTTCGATCTTCCGCGTCTATGCCGGTCCCGATAACCGTCCCGCCGACTATTCGCCCGAAAACAAGCCCTATCGCGCCGAGAAATACCTCAAGGTTTCGATCGGCGGCGTCCGCGAGGGCGACTTCGCCATGGTGATGGGCTTCCCCGGCTCGACGCAGCGCTACATGACCTCGCCCGAGATCGACTACATGCTCGAGGTCGACAACCCGCAGCGCATCTACATCCGCGGCGAACGCCAGCAGATCCTCGCCGAAGAGATGGCCGCCAGCGACAAGGTGCGCATCCAGTACGCCTCGAAATATGCCTCGTCGTCGAACTACTGGAAGAACTCGATCGGCATGTCGCGCGGCATCGAGCGCCTCGGCGTGAAGGCCCGCAAGCAGGAGCAGGAGGCTTCGTATCTCGACTGGGCCGTCCGCAACACGCTGCCCGAGGAGGGATATGCCGATGCGCTGAACAAGATCAAGGCTTACGTCGACGAGGGCCGCGCGGCCCGGGCCGACATGCAGTACGTCTCCGAGTCGATGCTGCGTGCGATCGAGCTCCTCACGCTCGCCTCGACCCTTACCGAGGGTGCCGGCGTGAAGCAGGAGGTAGATCCCGCGAAGATCACCGCCTATGCCGCCCGCATCTACAAGGATTACGATGAACGGACGGACCGCCGCGTGGCGAAGCGGATGCTGACGATCGCCCGCGAGCACATGCAGTCGCTTCCGTCGTTCTATGCCGAGACGATCGACAAGGAGTTCGGCGGCGACATCGACCGTTACGTCGATTTCCTCTATGAGCAGTCGGCCGTCTCGACGCCCGAGAAGCTCGCCGCTTTCCTGCAGGCGTACACCCCCGAGAAGGCCGTCGCCGATCCTGCCGTGGCGCTCTACCGCTCGATCCGCGCCAAGTACACGGAGCTGGCCGCCGTCGTGCGTCCGCTGGCGCCGAAATACGCCGAGGGACACCGTAAGTACATCGCCGGCCTCATGCTGCAGCAGCCGAAGAAGGCCTGGGCGTCGGATGCCAATTTCACGATCCGTCTGACCTACGGCAACGTGCTGCCCTATACCCCCGCCGACGGTATCCGCTACAACTACTACACGACGCTCAAGGGTGTCATGGAGAAGGAGGATCCGAAGAATCCGATCGAGTTCACGGTGCCCGCGAAGCTCAAGGAGCTCTATGCGGCGCAGGACTACGGCCGCTACGCCAACGAGCACGGCGAGCTGGTGACCTGCTTCCTGGCCAACCTCGACATTACGGGCGGCAACTCGGGTTCGCCCGTGCTGAACGGCCGCGGCGAGCTGATCGGTCTGGCCTTCGACGGCAACTGGGAGGCGATGTCGGGCGACGTGGCTTTCGAGCCCGAGCTGCAGCGCTGCATCGCCGTCGATGCCCGCTACGTCCTCTTCATCATCGACAAGTTCGCCGGTGCCCGCTGGCTGCTCGACGAGATGGAGATCGTGAAATAGTACTCGTTTAATACACCATAGAAAATGGCTGAAAAATTCAACAGATACCTCGTTACCTCGGCGCTGCCCTACGCCAACGGTCCCGTGCATATCGGTCACCTGGCGGGCGTCTACATTCCGTCGGACATCTACACGCGCTACCTGCGTCTGAAGGGTTGCGACGTGCTGTCGGTCTGCGGATCGGACGAGCACGGCGTGCCTATCACGATCAAGGCCCGCAAGGAGGGCGTGACGCCGCAGGAGATCGTCGACCGCTACCATGCGGTCATCAAGCGTTCGTTCGAGCGCCTCGGCATCGCCTTCGACATCTATTCGCGCACTTCGTCGCCCACGCACGCCGTGACCGCTTCGGAGTTCTTCCGCAAGCTCTACGACGAGGGTAAGTTCGTCGAGCGGACCTCGATGCAGTATTACGATGAGGAGGCGCAAACCTTCCTCGCCGACCGTTACATCGTCGGCACCTGCCCCAAGTGCGGCAACGAACGCGCCTACGGCGACCAGTGCGAGAAGTGCGGCTCTACCCTCTCGCCCGACGAACTGGTCGATCCGCACAGCGCCGTATCGGGTTCGAAGCCCGTCAAGCGCGAGACGATGCACTGGTACCTGCCGCTGAACGACTATGAGCAGTTCCTCCGCACGTGGATCCTCGACGGCCACAAGGAGTGGAAATCGAACGTCTACGGCCAGTGCAAGAGCTGGCTCGACGGCGGTCTGCAACCGCGCGCCGTGAGCCGCGACCTCGACTGGGGCATTCCGGTGCCCGTCGAGGGTGCCGAAGGCAAGGTGCTCTACGTCTGGTTCGACGCCCCGATCGGTTACATTTCGGCGACGAAGGAGCTCACGCCCGACTGGGAGAAGTACTGGAAGAGCGAGGACACGAAACTCGTCCATTTCATCGGCAAGGACAACATCGTCTTCCACTGCATCGTCTTTCCGTCGATGCTTAAGGCACACGGCGGTTACATCCTGCCCGAAAACGTCCCCTCGAACGAGTTCCTGAACCTCGAGGGCGACAAGATCTCGACCTCGCGCAACTGGGCCGTCTGGCTGCACGAGTATCTCGACGAGTTTCCGGGCAAGGAGGACGTGCTGCGCTACGTGCTCTGTGCCAACGCCCCCGAGACGAAGGACAACGACTTTACGTGGAAGGATTTCCAGTCGCGCAACAACAGCGAGCTGGTGGCCATTCTCGGCAACTTCGTCAACCGCGCGCTGGTGCTGACGCAGAAATACTACGGCGGCGAAGTGCCCGCCTGCGGCGCCCTTACGGAGTACGACCGCGAGACGATCGCCGAGCTGCAGGGGATCAAGTCGTCGCTCGAGGCCAATATCGAGCACTTATCGGAAGCAATGATTTGCCCAATTCGGTTATGGTATATTCAGAGCGGGGAGGAA
>CAZVGH010000042.1:0-12240 GCA_964626515.1 uncultured Alistipes sp. | reverse complement strand
GCAAAATAATGAAATATGATTTTGATTTTATTAAGATATGTTTTATTTTTGTAAAGTAAAGGATCCCGAAAAGTAATCGGTTTCCTGTACGGGTCGGATGCCGTGCCTGTTGAAGGCCGCCCGATCCGAACGGATTCGTTGTAAAATTTGTCCTGCCATGTTGATCTCCTCACCGCTTCGCCTGCTCTGCTGTCTGTTGTTGCTCGCTCCCGCACGAAGTGCTGCGCGACCGCTGCCTGTTGCAACCGGCGTGACGCACGCCTCCTTCGCGCGACCTGCCGCCCTTGCGTCCGCGGCCCCCGATCAAGCCCCCGATCAAACCGCCCTGCCCGCCGACACGGCTGCCCGCGCCGCGTCAGCTGCACCCGTGGCACCCGTCGCTCCCAGAACGCCTGTGCCTTCCGCGCCCTCTGCGCTCTCCGCTGTCTCGCCTGCAGGCGCGTGGAGCGGCGTGCTGAAGGCGGGCGATACGCAGCTGCGCGTGGTCTTTCGCTTTGCGATGACTGAAATGGGCTGGCGGGCGACGATGGAGAGCCCCGACCAGGGGGCGCACCTCTTTCCGATCGACTCGGTGGCGGTCTCGACGATCGGGGTGCAGCTCGCCGCCCCGTCGCTGCAGCTCACCTTTTCGGGCGGCTTCCTCGGGCGCGACCTCCTCTCGGGACTGCTGACGCAAGGCGGGTTTCAGTTCCCGCTGGTGCTGCGGCGCGGCGAGATGCGCCCCGCCCGTCCGCAGGAGCCGCAACCGCCCTTCCCGTATTGCTGCGAGGAGGTCGCCTTCGCGGGGCGCGACGGTGCCGTGACGCTCCGCGGCACCCTGACCCTCCCCGCAGGCGAGGGCCCCTTCCCTGCGATCGTGCTGGTGACGGGCAGCGGAACGCAAAACCGCGACGAGGAGCTCTTCGATCACAAACCCTTCCTCGTGCTGGCCGATCGGTTGACGCGGCACGGCGTGGCGGTGCTCCGCTATGACGACCGCGGTTACGGGGCCTCGCCCGAGGAGCAGCGGCGCCTGCGATTCACCACGACGGAAGACCTCGCCGAGGATGCGCTGGGGGCCTTCGACTGCCTGCGCAGCCATCCGTCGATCGACGGAAACCGCATCGGCATCGGCGGCCACAGCGAGGGCGGCACGATCGCCTTCATCGCCGCGGCCCGCGAACCGCAGGTCGCCTTCGTCGTCTCGCTGGCGGGGATGATCGTCCCCGGACGGGAGCTGCTGGTCGAGCAGAATCGGGCGAGTCTGTGCGCCGCGGGTGTGCCCGAGGAGACGGCGGCGGCATACGCCCGTGCGCTGGAGCGCCTCTATACCCTTTGGATGACGCGTTCGCCCGAGGAGCTGACGGCCCGGGCCGCGCAGCTGGCTGCCGAGGCCGCTGCGGGCGAGGCGCTTCCCGATCCGCTGCGGCGGAACCTCGCGGCGGTCGCCGGCGAGGCGCGGAACCCCTGGTTCGACCATTTCGTGCGCTATGATCCCGCCGAGGCGGTCGCGGGGCTGGCGGGGCGTCCCTGCCTGGCGCTGAACGGCACGAAAGACCTGCAGGTCGATGCGGAGCGGAACCTCGGGCGGCTCGAGGCGCTGACGGCGGGGAGCGCGCAGGTGCGGACGCTCCGCTGCGAGGGGCTGAACCACCTCTTCCAGCCCTGCACGACGGGGGCCGCAGGCGAATACGGACGCATCGAGACGACGATCGCCCCCGAGGTGCTTGCGCTGCTGGCCGACTGGTTGCAGCGCGTCACCGCACAGTGATCCCGAACCGTCGCCTGCGGATTGCGTGTAAAAAAATGCGTTTTTTTGCGGCGATTTCGATTTTTATCGTACCTTTGTGGTGCGAAAGGTGGTTCGTCCCGACCCGGTCGGGCGAACTGAAAAGGAAATTCGGTGCGAAGCCGAAACAGTACCTGCTGCTGTAAGTTCCTCTTTTCGGGCGGTTTGCCGCCTGTCGAAAAGATCCCTGTGTTTCGCGCAACAGCCACTGACCGCCGAGGTTGGGAAGGCGCGCGAAACGGAACGAGTCAGAAGACCTGCCTTCTTGCACGAACCGATTTGCCGCCGCAGGAGTACGGGGACGGATCAAAACACGACGCTTCCCGCGTCGCCCCGTGCAGCACCTCGGGCTGTGTGCGAAAGCAGGCGATGGCGGCAGCGCTGTTCCGAGAGCAGGTCCCCCTGCCGCGTCGGAGCCGTCCGAAGATCGTCTGTTTTGCATTCTTTCCATAAACACCGTATTCCGAAAGGGATACGGTGTTTCTTTTTGCAGTCTCCGCAGGTTACGGGGCGCAAGACTGCCGAAGAGAGCCGCTTCCGCACGGCGCAGGAGCGACACCAATTTCTAAAAAAAAGATGTATATGAAACGATTTTTGACAATGGCCCTGCTGTTGGCGGCGGCCTGCATGAACTGGAGCTGCGAGTACGACGACAGTGCGCTGCAGCAGCGTGTCGACGACCTGGAGAACCAGGTGGCCGAGAACACTGAAACGATCGCCACGCTGCAAAAGCTGGTCGATGCGCTCAACGGCGGCAAGTATGTGGTTGCCACGGAGGCGACCGAAAACGGCTATGTGCTGACCTTCAACGACGGCAGTTCGGTGGCGGTCGGCAAGCCGGGCGACGTCTTCTTCACCTCGATCGAGGACGGCGAGGATGCCGTCGTCATCACGACGGCCGACGGCCGTGTCATCACGCTGCCCAAGACCGACCTGTCGGCAGCCTTCGCCGAGGGTGTGACGGGCCGCGTGAAGGCGGGCGAGACGCGCGAGCTGCCGCTCGTGCTGACGAAGGTCGCCGACTGCATGGCGCTGTGCGACGCCGAGGGGTGGAAGGTCGAGATCGACGGCGCAGTGCTCCGCTGCACGGCTCCCGAGACCCTCACCGACCGCAACACGACGGCCGAGGTGCGCCTGCTGATCGGCAACGAGCGCGGCGATTTCAAGATGGTCAAGCTGACCGTGACGGCCTACTACGAACTGCGCACGCTCACCTTCGAGGACGGCGACTATGCCGGTTCGGGCAACTACCTCGGCAACAAGGACTGGACGTCGCTCGTCGACGCCCGCCAGTACGGCGGTCCGCTGCTCTACGGCGAGGACGGCTACTCGCCGTCGGGCTACATGTGGTACGACGAGGGCAATACGGAGCTCGCCTCGGGGCTGATCGACGGCGGTCCGTTCTGGAACGGCGGCCACGCGGTGTCGAATTACTACATGGCCGATTTCTCGGCGGCGAATTACGCGACGCAGCTGGCCGTGTCGGTCGGCGCGGAGGGTGCCGCGGGCCGCAACGGTTCGAAGAATTTCTGCGTGCAGAACGGCTATGTGGATGCGTCGTCGTGGAAGACGCAGCTGCCCGAACTGCAGTTCGGCGACAACGTGGCACGCATCGTGGATCACATGTATGTCACCAATACGAGCTATGTGCTCCATTCGCTGACCTACGGCGACGGTTTCGCTGCGGCAGCGGGCGATACCACGTGGTTCAAGATCGTGGCCACGGGCTACGACGCCGACGACAACAAGACGGGCGAGGCGGAGTTCTTCCTCTGCGCCGGCCGCGAGATCGTGAAAGAGTGGACGAAATTCGAGCTGTGGACGCTCGGCAAGGTGGCGCGCATCACCTTCAACCTGCAGGGCAGCGCCGACCTGTCGGGTGCCTACGGCCTCAATACCCCCGCCTACTTCGCCTACGACGACGTAGCGGTACGCTTCTGATCGTCCCCACGGACGACCGAACCCCTGCCCGTGCGGCGTGCACGGTTGCAGCAGCCAAGTTTTTGGTATTTGTTTAGGGAGGGACTGCCGTTTCCGATGCGGGAACGGCAGCCCCGTTTTTCAACCCGTCGAAAGCGGCGCGTGCCTGTTCGTTCACGGTGTCCGGGCTGTTTTGACCGGGGCCGAAGTGAAGTACATTTGCTTTTGCCCGCGCGCTTTCGTATCTTTGACTTCGTCTTAGATACTCGCGCTCGGCAAAATGCAAGCGAGCTTGCTTTTGCTCTCGCGCTTTCGTATCTTTGCCAACCGAAGAACCGACAATAACAACAAACACTTCTTGAAATATGAAACGAATCCTGATCTTTGCATGGCTCCTGGCCGCAGCGTGCTGCTGGAGCTGCTCGGAGAGCGACGATGCGGCTCCGAAACTGCGCGTGCTGACCTTCGAGGATGCCGACTATGCGGGCTCGGCCTCCGCGGCGGGCGGCTACTGGACGTCGCTCGTCGACATCGAACAGTACATGGGCTCGCTCCTCTACGGCAATGCGGCCGGTTACGTGTGGTACGACGAGCGCGGCACGGGGCTGACCGGCGGCATGCTCGGCACCGATTTCTGGGACGGCGGCGACGTGATCTCGAACTACTACATGGCCAACTACGCGAAGGCCGACTACACCATGCAGCTCACCGTCTCGACCTCGGCGAACGGTGCGGGGCACGACGGCTCGAAGAATTTCTGCGTCCACAACGGCTACGTGGACGCCACCTCCTACAAGCAGGAACTCTCGGCGCTGCGCTTCAAGAGCGTCGAGCCGCACGTCGTGGACCATATGTGGGTCGTCAATACGAGCTACGTGCTGGCATTCCTCGAGAACGGCAACTCCTTCGCTTCGGCGGCCGGCGAGAACTCCTGGTTCAAGATCGTCGCCGTCGGCTATGACGCTGCAGGCGCCGTGACGGGCTCGTGCGACTTTTACCTCTGTCGCGGCCGCTCGTTCGTCACCGAGTGGACGAAGTTCGAGCTGTGGTCGCTCGGCGCCGTGTCGCGCATCGAGTTCAACATGGCGGCCAGCGAGGACCTCTGCGGCGAGTGGGGGATGAACGTGCCCGCCTATTTCGCCTTCGACGACGTGGCGGTGCGCTTTTAGCACGGAGAGACCGTAAACACGACGACCGCCGCTCCCCGACAATCGGGAGCGGCGGTCGCTGTTTGCGGCGGAGCGCCTGTTTTAGAGGAAGATCAGCTGCGTCAGCACGTAGACGGGCAGCAGCACGATCAGCGAGAAGCGGAGCATGTATCCGAAAAAGGAGGGCATCCGGACCCCTTCCGACTCGGCGATCGCCTTGACCATGAAGTTGGGGCCGTTGCCGATGTAGGTCATCGCGCCGAAGAAGACGGCACCCAGCGCCACGGCCTTGAGCAGCACCTCGGGAATCCCGGCCACATAGGTCGCTTCGGCGACGGCGGGCAGACCCGATGCCACGGTGTGGAACGCCACGGCGGTCGGTGCATTGTCGAGGAACGAACTCAGGAGGCCCGTCGAGTAGAAGAACTGCCACGGGGCATGCAGACCGAGCGATGCGGCGTGCTCGTTCAGGTAGAGCAGGGCGGGGGTCATCGTCGTGAAGATACCGATGAAGAGGATTGCCACCTCGGCGATCGGCTCCCACGTAAAGTGGTTGGCGCTGCGGACCTCGCGGCGGGTGGTCAGCAGCGAGAGCACCACCAGCACGAGCATCGCCTCCTCGCGCAGGAAGCTCACGTAGAGCGGCGCGTCATGGGCGCCCATGGCGGGGATGTAGCTCTGGTTCAGGAAGACCACCGAAGCGATGATGCCGGCCAGATAGAGGAAGTTGATGCAGCCCGAGATGCGGATCGGCTCGATCTCCTCGTTGTCGCGGGCACGCATCTCGGCCGGCTCCTTGCGGATGAAGTACCAGTCCGTGAGGGCGTAGAGCACGAGCAGCAGTCCGCCCGTGAAGAGCCACTCGGGAATGAGGTGCATGAACCAGCCGAACGAGGCGCCGCGCAGGTAGAGCAGGAAGAGCGGGGGATCGCCCAGCGGCGTCAGCACGCCGCCGCAGTTGGCGACCAGAGCGATGAAGAACATCACCGTGTGGACGCGGTAGACGCGCTGGCGGTTGATCTGCAGCAGCGGACGGATCATGAGCATCGCGGCGCCGGTCGTTCCCATGAACGAGGCGATCAGGAAGCCGATGCCGAGCAGCAGCGTGTTGACCGCGGGGGTGGCGGCGACGTCGCCGCAGACGTGGATACCGCCCGTCACGACGAAGAGCGCCAGCAGCAGCATGATGAAGGGCACATAGTCGAAGAGCAGCTGATGCTCGACCTGTGTGCCCAGTCCGACGTACCACAGATAGAGGCCCGTGGGGATCGCCAGCACGAGCGTCACGAGGAGCTTGTTGCCGTTCTTCTCCCACCAGTGCTCGGCGACGAGCGGTGCCACGGCGATCGTCAGCAGCATCAGGGCGAACGGGATCAGCATCCAAAGTTGGACTTGTTGGATCATAAGCGTTTATTGGTTTGTAAATGTTTGTCGTCTGTTTGCGGGCGGCGGCGGCACACTCGCGCAGCCTATACAAAGATACGATCTTTTTCGGCAAATACCGTGCGACGGCGGCAAAAAAAGAGGATCCCGACTGAATCGGGATCCTCTTTTTCCGGGACGTCTGTCCGGAGCTTACTCGGCCTTTGCCTCCTCGGCAGCCTTCTCGCAAGCCTCGCAGCTCTTCTCTGCGTTCTCCTTGCAGCACTCCTTGTCGCACTCCTTCGTGCACTCGCCCTCGGCCTCCTTGCAGCACTCCTTCGTGCACTCCTCGCAAGCCTCTACGGCCTCGCCCTCTGCAGCGTCAGCCGTCTTGGCGGCGTTGCCGGCGCAGCTGACCATAGCGACGGCAGCCGCAACGATCAGAAACGAATAAAACTTTTTCATACCTCTAAATCTTTTTAATGAAACGATTTAACGGCGCAAATATATGTATTCGCGGACGAATGGCAAAAAAATATAAGTAAAATTTTTCAAAAAATCGTTTTTTCTACTCCATAAGGTCCGTGACGAGCAGTTCCTCGCTCTTGGGGAAGGCTTTCGGGAAGATCGAGGCGAGCCGGCCTTTCAGAATGACAGCCTCCTCGATCGTCAGGCAGTTGCCGACCGTGACGCGGAAATAGGGGTTCTCGTAGACCATGTAGAGTTTGATGTCGGGGAAATGCTCCTCGAAGAGGTTGCGGGCCGCCACGGCGCCGGCGCGGGCCTCCTGCCCGTTGTCGAAGAAGATGCAGACGCGGTAACCCTGCAGACGGGTCGGGGGTGTCTTGGCGGCGAGCTGCGCCACGACGGCCGCGGCACCGTCCGCCTCGACGACGCGCACGGCCGAGCCGTTCGCCGCGGGGCGTGCCAGCTGCTCCCTGAACGAGGCGAGCGATTGGGCGCGGAGGCCGCCGAGGGTGCCTGTCAGGAGGCAGAAAAGCAGAAAGATCGTCTTTTTCATCGTTGTACGGAGTTAGCGATCGCTGTCGGATCGAGGCCAAAGGTACGCAAAAAAACCGATACGGGAATCCGTTCCTCCGAAATATTTCGCGTGACGGGACCGCAGCGCCCCTTCACGCGCAGCGAAACCTCCCAGCCTTCGAGGTCGCCGCGGCCGACGGCGCGCAGCAGCGGCAGCCAGCCGAGCGCCTGCGCGTAGTCGATGCGCCATTTCGTGGCGAGTTCGGCCGTCGTATGGCGGCGCAGCAGCAGGGGTTCCAGCAGCACGGCCGTCACGGCGGGCTCCGCGGCTCCGGGGGCGTAGAGGGCGATCTCGGCCTCCGTCAGGCGGAGGTTGCGGCCCGAGTCGTTCACCGTGCGCAGGCCGAGCAGCAGGTGCGTGAAACCCTGCGTGCGGATCTGTCCGATCCCTTCGATGCGGATGCGCTCGGCCGTGCGGCGCGCGATGTTGCGGCAGGAGCCGAGGGGGAGCAGCAGCAGGAGCGCCGCAAGGAGACGTAGCAGATGGTGTTTCATCGTTTGGCAAGATACAGGCGGACGATACCGTCCGTGAGGGCCTCGCCCGAGGCTTCGTAGGGCCTGATGGCGAGGTTGTTATTCATAACGCATGGTTTCATCGGGTTTGACGGTCGCCACGACCGAGGCAGGGAGCAGCATCAGCAGCAGGATCGCCGCGGCGAATCCCGCATTGAGGAGCAGCCACCAGCCCGCCTCGAGCGAGATCGGCACGACCGAGAGCAGATACCCCTCGGCGTCGAGGCGGACGAGGTCGAAATGCCGCTGGAGAAGAGCGAGTGCCAGTCCGACGGCGTTGCCCCACGCGAGGCCGCGCAGGGCGATGATCGCGGCGCGGTAGAGGAAGATGCGGCGCAGCGCGCGGTGTGTCATCCCCAGCGCCTGCAGCAGGCCGATCATGCGGATGCGCTCGAGAACGACCGTCAGCAGCGCGGCCGAGAGGTTGAAGAAGGCGACGACGAGCATGATCGTGAGGATCACCGCGGCGTTCACGTCGTGGGCCTTGAGCCAGTCGAAGATGTTGGGGTAGAGCGCCTGCACGCTCATGGCCGAGAGGCGGTCGAACCGATCCGTGTCGTCGTAGAAGAGCTGCCGGTCGAGCCGCGCGGCGAAGTCGGGCGCCTCCTCGAGGCGGTCGATGCGGATCTCGCAGCCCGACACCTCGTCGGGGCCCCAGGCGGCGAGGCGCTGCACGTTGCGCAGGTCGGTGAGGATCGTCGTGCGGTCCAGCTCGTCCATCCCCGAGGCGTAGATGCCCGCGATCTTGAAGCGGTCGCGGCGCGGCCGGTCGTCCGCGTCGGCGAAGAGCAGTTCGAAGCGGTCGCCGACACCCAGCTCGAGCCGCTGCGCGAGGTGGCGCGAGAGGAGGACGTCCTTCGTGCGGATCGTGTCGCCGATGCGCGGCAGCTCCCCTTCGAGGAGCCATGCGCGGAAGGCGGAGAGGTCGTAGGCGCCGTCGACCCCCTTGAGCAGCACCCCCTCGACGGCGTCGGCCGTGCGGACGATGCCGCCGCGCACGGCGTAGCGGGCCGCGCGGCGGAAGGCGGGGTCGCGGGCCGCCAGCTCCCCGAGTTCGGGGCCGATCGGCACGGGATCGGCGTCGAGCGACCCGACGGTGCGCGGATCGGTCACCACGACGTGCGACGAGAAGGCCGACAGCTTGTCGGAGATCTCGCGCTTGAAGCCCGCGATGATGGCGATCGAGAGGAGCATCACGGCGACGCTCAGCGCCACCGAGGCGACGGCGATGCGCTCCATGACCGAGCGGCGGCCCCCGAGCGGGGCGCGGGCGATGCGGCGGGCGATGTCGAGTTCGAGATTCACGGCGGGTTTTTCGGGATTTATGGTGCAAAGTAATACATTATTTCGTATTTTTGCCCCATTGGAGCCCGCTTTTTGCAAAAAAGCGGAGCTGTGAATCCTTAAAACGCGAATCGTTATGTGCATGCAACCCCTTTTCGCCCTGCTGCAGGCAGGATATTACCACAACCCCGCTGCCGGCCAGACAGGCATGTTCCTGTTGATGATCGTGATCGGCGTCGCCGGCTGGATCGTTCAGGCGCGCCTGCAGGCGGTCTTCCGCAAATACTCCGAAGTCCCCTTCCCGGGCAACCTCACGGGTGCCGAGGTGGCCGAGAAGATGCTGCGCGACAACCACATTCATAACGTGAAGGTGACGCACGTGCGCGGCCAGCTCACCGACCACTTCAACCCGCAGACGATGACCGTCAACCTGAGCGACTCGGTCTACGGCTCGCGCAGCGTCGCCGCCGCGGCCGTCGCCGCCCACGAGTGCGGCCACGCCGTGCAGCACGCCCGCGGCTATGCGCCGCTCGTGCTGCGCTCGCAGCTCGTCCCCGTCGTGCAGTTCGCCTCGACGGCCGCCACGTGGGTCATTCTGCTCGGTCTGGTGATTCTCGCCTCGACCCGCAACGAGCTCCTCTGCTGGATCGGCGTCGGCATGATCGGCGTCTCGGCCCTCTTCTCGGTCATCACGCTGCCGGTCGAGTACAACGCCTCGGAGCGCGCCCTCGAGTGGCTGCGGTCGAGCCGCGTGATGGTCGAGCCGCAGCTCGGCCAAGCCCGCGTCGCCCTGCGCTGGGCCGCCCGCACCTACCTCGTCGCCGCCTTGAGCGCCATCGCCTCGGTGCTCTACTACGTCTTCCTGATCCTCGGCCGCCGCGACTGACGCGCCGCCGACTGCTTCCCGACTTATGCGCGAACCGAACACCGATTATCTGCTGCGCGGAGCGGGGATCGCCGCCCGCGTGCTGGCGATCCTCCTCGTCGTCGGCTGCATCCCGCCCGTGACGGTCTGCGGCGTGCACCTGCGGCGCGCCAGCATCTTCGCCGACCTCTACGCCTTCGACGATCCCGCGACGACGCAGCGCGGCGCCTCCGAACTCTTCGACGAGGCGGAGTTCGCGGTGGATTTCGCCGAGGTGGACCGCCGCATCGACGCCGGGCTCGAAACGCCGCCGCCGGCCGCCGGGGAGGAGCCCGGGACGCTCGCCGCGGAGATGCCGGCTCCCGATGCGCCGCCCGCCCCTGCGGTCAGCTTCGAGTGGCGCGTGGGGAGTGCGACGGCCCCCCGTCCGGCAACGGCGCCCGATCCGCGCCGCTTCGCCCCGCGCCTCACGCCGATCGAGGATTTCAGTGCCGACGGCCGCTTCGCCGCCTTCTGCGACACGCTGCTCGCCGCCGACCGCCCCGTGCGCATCGCCGTGCTGGGCGACTCGTTCGTCGAGGGCGATATCCTGACGGCCGACCTGCGCGAGCGGCTGCAGAGCGCCTTCGGCGGCCGCGGCACGGGCTTCGCGCCGATGGCCTCGCCGCTCACGGCCTTCCGCCGCACGGTCCGCACCCGCTCGACGGGCTGGACCGCCTACAACATCATGAAATACAAGAGCGTGCCGTCCTCGCTCTGCGACCGTTTCTTCGTATCTGGCTGGGTCTGCCGTCCGACCGACGGCGCCTCGACGCGCTGGGAGGCGACCGACTATCGGGCGAACCTCGACTCCTGCTCGACGGCCCGCGTCCTCTTCATCGCGCCGAACGAAAGCCGCATCCGCCTTATTCTGAACGACTCGCTGCAGCGCGATTTCAGCATCGAGGGGTCGCCCGACGTGCGGCAGGCGCTCGTCTCGGCGCCGTCGATCCATACGCTCGAGTTCAAGGTGCTCGAGGGTGCCGCGGGGATGGTCGGTTACGGCGCCCTCTTCGAGCAGAAGGGCGTGACGGTCGACAACTACTCGGTGCGCAGCAACAACGGGCAGGCGATCTTCCGCACGAACCCCGCCGTCAACGCGCAGGTCGACGCCCTGGCGGGCTATGATCTGGTGATCCTGCAGTACGGGCTCAACATCATGCAGGCGGGGGTCCACTCCTACACGAACTACGGCGAGCAGATCGAGAAGATCATCACCTACGTCCGCCGCTGCTTCCCGACGGCGGCCGTGCTCGTGCTGGGTGTCAGCGACCGCGCCGTGAAGAACGAACAGGGGATCGAGTCGATGGACGCCATCCCCTACATGCTCGACTGCCAGCGCACGGCGGCCCGCCGCTGCGGCGCGGCCTTCTGGTCGACCTACGACGCCATGCGCGCCGACGGCGGCATCGAGGAGTTCGTCGCCCGCGGCTGGGCCGGCAAGGACTTCACCCACATCAACTATGCGGGCGGCCGGCGGGTCGGCTGGGCCCTCTACGACGCGATCAACGCCGAGGCGGCCAAAGCCTTCGAACGGCGGCAGCGCCGCATCGAGAGCGCCGAACCGCTGCTCGATCCGCTGCTGCGCGACGCCCTCGACCTCGCGCCGCGGGTGCGGCGGCCCCGCCTCCCGGAGGGCGATGCCCCGGCCCTGCCGGCCGCCGTCGACCGTTCGGCCGCCGACCGCTCCGACGCCGCCTCGTCGGACGAACTCTCGCAGCGCACGCCGCGGCGCCGCTCGTTCTTCCGCCGTCTTTTCGCGCCGCGCCGCCGCGCCGCCGCCTCGACCCGACCCTGAATGCCCGACCGCAGCCGCAACGAACCCTGACGCCCCGACACCCCGATGGAAGCGCTTCTCGAAAAGCTCGCGTCGATCTTCGCCTACGACGCCTCGTCGCCGCTGATCTTCAGCAGCGGGCTCTTTCTGTTCCTCTTCACGGCCTTCCTCGGCGGCTACTGGCTGCTGCGGCGGATCACGTCGGCGCGCATCCTCTACATCATCCTCTTCTCGCTCTACTTCTACTACAAGTCGAGCGGCCTCTATTTCGTCCTGCTGCTCGTGGCGGCGACCTACGACTACATGATCGGCTACTCGATCTACCTGTCGCGCAGCCGCACGGCGCGCCGGCGGCTGGTCTTCGCCAGCGTGGCGTGCAACCTGGCGCTGCTGGGCTATTTCAAGTACACGAACTTCCTCACCGAGATCGCCAACGGCCTCTTCGGCGAAGGGTTCCTCGAGTTCCGCAACATCTTCCTGCCGGTCGGCATCTCGTTCTTCGTCTTCCAGTCGATGAGCTACA
>CAZVGH010000041.1:0-12280 GCA_964626515.1 uncultured Alistipes sp. | reverse complement strand
AGGCCCCAGCCGCGCGTCTTGGTCGTGAAGCCCGGCTCGAAGATCCGCTTCCAGTTGCTTTTGGGGATGCCCTTGCCCGTGTCGCGAACGTCGATCAGGACGTGCTTCTCGTCCGACGAAACGCGCACCTCGATGGCGCCGTGGCCCTGCAGGGCGTCCAGCGCGTTCTTCATCAGGTTTTCGACTACCCACTCGAAGAGGGCCGTGTTGATGGCGGCCTGCACGGGGGCGATGGCCAGCCCGTTGTAGTCGAGCGTCACGTTGCGCGGGATGCGCTTGCTGAAGTAGAGCACCGAGCCGCCCACCACCTCGTTGATGTTGGCGGGGGTCAGCGGCGTCTCGGAGCCGATCTTCGAGAAGCGGTCGACGATCTTCATCAGGTGGGCGAGGTCCTTGTTCATCTCGTCGACGACGTTGGGGTCGACGGGCTGCGTGCGCAGGTACTCGATCCAGCCGAGCAGCGACGAGGTGGGTGTGCCCAGCTGGTGGGCGGTCTCCTTCGCCAGACCGATCCAGACGCGGTTCTGCTCGTCCTGCTTCGTCGAGCGGAAGGCGATGAAGCCGATCAGGATGAAGACGACGACCACCACGATCTGGATGTAGGGGTAGTAGAAGAGCGACTTGAGGAGGGCCGATTTGCCGTAGAAGATGATGTGGTAGTGGCTGTCCGTCCAGCCGAACCGCACCTGGCGCGGCGTGTTCTCGGCCGTGAAGCGCTCGATCTGGCGGCGCAGACGGTCGGGGTGGTGGATCACCTCCTCGGGGATCAGCGGGGAGGCGCTGACGAACTCGAGGTTCTCGTCCGTGATGATGAAGGGGATGTTGTTGTTGCTCGAGATGAGGTCGTCGACCAGCGGATCCTGTATGCGGATCGTGCCGCTCAGCACGTCGCGGTTCAGCCGTTCCATGGCGTGCGCCCACAGCAGCACGTCGTGCTGCTCCTTCTCCTTGAGGCGGTAGGCCAGGCGGTTGGTGTAGAGGAGCGACAGCGCGCCGAGCAGCACGCCGACGACGATCAGCACGATGCGGTTGCGGAACGAGAGGTATTTGCGGAACCGGGGAAGCACGGGGGAATTAAGAATGAAAAATTAGAAATTAAAAATGCTTGCGGCGGGCAGTCGGCGGGGCGGTTATTTGCGGGCGGTGTCCTGCTCGGCGAGGATGCGGCGGTACTCGGCCGTGTCGCGGAGCATCTCGATCGCCTTTCCGACCTCGCGGTCGCCGGGGAGCGAGTTGCGGATGACGCCCGCAGTGTAGGCGTGGCGGCGGACGATGTCGCTCGTGATCGACTCGGCGACCTGTGTGCGGTAGGTCTCGAGGTTCGTCTGCGTGTCGTCGTGCAGCTCGGCCTCCATCGCGTCGAGCTTGCGGGCGATCTCGCTGAAACGGTCGTTCTGGGCCGCCTCGCGGATGAGCTTCAGCGCGTGGCGCGTCTCCGACTCGTAGGGGACCTCCTTATCCTGCATGAAGGCGGCGAAGTCGGCGAAATCCTGCTCCGTGATGCGGAAGGTCGCGGGGTCGATCGGCCGGTAGCCGTTGCGGCGGATGTAGTCGTCGCCGAAATCCTCGACGAAGCCCAGTGCATAGAGCGTCGCGGCGAAGCGGCTGATGTATTCGGGTTCGGTGCGCAAGTCGGGCATGATGCCGCCGCCGTCATAGATGCGGCGTCCCGCGGCGGTGCGGAACTCCGAGACGAGCGAGTCGGGAATGTCATGCACGGAGCCCTCCTGCGAGTGCGAGTAGTCGACGGCCTGGATGCAGCGGCCCGAGGGGATGTAGTATTTGGCCGTCGTGAGCTTCAGCATGGCGTTGTAGCCCACGGGAACGGTGCTCTGCACGAGCCCCTTGCCGTAGGTGCGCTGGCCGATGAGCACGGCGCGGTCCAGATCCTGCAGCGCGCCCGAGACGATCTCCGAGGCGGAGGCCGTCGAGCCGTTCACCAGCACGACGAGCGGCAGGTCGGCGAAGACCGGGGCGCTCTGCGTGCGGTAGCGCTGTTCCTCGCTGCGCCCCTTCGTGCGCAGTACCTCCGTGCCGCGGGGTAAGAACATGCCGAGGATCTTCACCGCCTCCTGCATGATGCCGCCGCCGTTCGAGCGGTAGTCGAGGATGAGCCCCTCGAGTTTCCCCTCGGCGCGCAGCCGCTCGATCGCCGCCCGCATCTCCTCGCTGCTGCCGTCCGTGAAATCGCTGTGGCGAATGTAGCCGATGCCGTCGGCGACGTAGCCCGCATAGGGGATCGCGGGGATCGCGATGCGCTCGCGGACGATCTCCACCGTGCGGCGGGTGCCGTCCAGCTGTTCGACCTCGACCCGCACGGTGCTCCCCGGGTCGCCCTTGAGGCGCGAGGAGACCTGCTCGACGGTGAAGCCCGCGGCATCGTCGTCGCCGATGCGGAGGATCTTGTCGCCGATGCGCAGCCCTGCGTGGTCGGCCGGGGAGCCCTCGTAGGGCTGGGCGATGCGCACGTAGTCCTCTTTCTGGCGGATGAGGGCCCCCACGCCGCCGTACTTGCCGGTGGTGAAGACCTCGAATTCGGACATCTGCTGCTCGGGGATGAACTCCGTGTAGGGGTCGAGGCGGCGGACCATCCCTTCGGCGGCCCCCTGCATGAGTTTGTCGCCGTCGACGGGGTCGACGTAGCCGAGCGAGAGTTCGCGCATTACGTTGACGGCGATCTCCATGTTGCGGCCGAGGCCGAAATCGTCGTGCGTGGCGAAGATGCCGGTGCCGAGGGCCAGCGCGGCGGCGGCCGTGCCGGCGAGGATGCGTGTCAGTGTCCTATTTTTCATTGCGTTGAAGCGTTTCGATGTAACCTTCGAGCCGATAGGCCGCCCGTGCGACGCCGCGGCGGATGCCCTCGATCTCGATCCACTGTCCGAACTGCGTGACGCGGATCTCGTCCTCGAAGAGGAGCGAGAGACGCTTCACGAACCCGTCGCCGCGGAAGCGGAGCTCGTCGTCCGTCGCTGCGACGAGGCGGAAGCCCGCCTGCCGGAAGGCGGTTTCGATCTGCGTGCGGTGGTCGTGCAGGTCCCCCTCGATGCGGCGGCGCATGAAGCCGAAGCGCGGGTAGGTGGCCGAGAGCACGACGATCGCTGCGCCGAGCAGCACGAAGCGGTCGGAGTGGAAGAGCAGGTAGAGCGTCTCCTCGGCCGTCAGCTGCGAGGTGCCCGTGACGAGCATCGCGGCCATCAGTGCTGCAGAAAGAACGCACAGCGCGCAAAAATATTTTACGGATCGGATCAGATAGGTTTTCATGGTCGGTCTTTTTTTTGGTGTTATCGTTGCCGGTCGCGCCGCGGCGGGCGGAGCGGGAAAAATGCTACGGTCGGGTGCCTCCGTCGGCGATGCGCCGCACCTGCCCGGCGACCTCCTCCATCAGCCATTTCGGGGTCGAGGTGGCACCGCAGATGCCCACCGAGCGGATCCCGGCGAACCAGGCGGGGTCGGCCTCGCACGCCTCCTCGATGTTGTAAGTGCGGGGATTGGCGCGGCGGCAGACCTCGAAGAGGACCTTGCCGTTCGACGACTTGCGGCCGCAGACGAAGAGCACCGCGTCGAAGCGGGCGGCGAAGTCGGCGAGGTGCTGCTCGCGGCCCGAGACCTGGCGGCAGATCGTGTCGGCGATGATGATCTGCGCGGGGTCGGCGGCGCGGCGGCGGATCGTGTCGCCCAGCCGGTTGAAGAGGGCGATGCTCTGCGTCGTCTGCGAGAGCAGGTAGATCGGGCGGGTGAAATCGAGCTGCTCGAGGTCGGCCTCGGTCTCGATGACGATCGTCGGATCCTCCACCTGTCCCGTGAGCCCCACCACCTCGGCGTGTCCCCGTTTGCCGAGGATCGCCACCTGCCCGTCGATGGGGCGCATCCGCTCGTGGGCCGCCACGACGCGCCGCTGCAGCTGCGCGACGACGGGGCACGTGGCGTCGATCACCCCGATGCCCAATTCGCGTGCCGCGCGATAGGTCGTGGGCGGTTCGCCGTGGGCGCGGATGAAGAGGCGGCAGCCGCCGAGTGCCGGAAGGTCGGCATGGGTCACCGTGCGCATGCCCAGCTGCTCGAGGCGCCGGATCTCCATGCGGTTGTGGACGATGTCGCCCAGCGAGTAGACCGTGCCGCCCGCCGCCAGGGCGCGTTCGGCCTCGGTGATGGCCCGGACGACGCCGAAGCAGAAGCCCGATTTGTCGTCGATTTCGATCTGCATGTTCGGAAGATTTGTGGATGTGGGGCGCAGCCTGCGGAGGACTGCGCGAAAGCTGCGGGCCTCCGCGGGGGGAGGCTGCGGCCCGCACGGCTCTTCGAGCCGCCGTCTATCGTTTCCCCAGCGCTGCGATCCGCTCCATGACCCACGTCATCTGCTCCTCGACGGTCATGTCGCTGTTGTCGAGCAGCAGCGCGTCGTCGGCGCGGCGCAGCGGGGCGATGGTGCGGTGCTCGTCGATGTAGTCGCGTTCGCGGACGTTGCGTTCGATCTCCTCGAGCGAGACCTCCTCGCCCTTGGCCGTGAGCTCGTCGTAGCGGCGGCGGGCCCGCACCAGCGGGTCGGCCGTCATGAAGATCTTCAGCTCGGCGTCGGGGAAGACCACCGTGCCGATGTCGCGGCCGTCCATCACGGCGCCGCGGCGGCGGCCCATCTCCTGCTGCATGGCCACCAGCTTGCGGCGTACCTCGGCGATGGCGCTCACGCGGCTCACGCAGTTGCTCACCTCGATCGTGCGGATGCGTCCCTCGGCCAGGTCGCCGTTGACGTAGATGTCGCTGGCGCCGCGCTCGGGGTTGAAGCGGAACGAGATCTCGATCCGGTCGAGCAGCGCGACGACCGCCTCCTCGTCGACCATACCCGAGCGGATGGCGCCGTGGTCGAGCGCATAGAGCGTGACGGCGCGGTACATCGAGCCCGTGTCGATGAAGATGTAGCCCAGACGGGCGGCGATGGCCTTGGCGAAGGTGCTTTTGCCGCACGACGAATAACCGTCGATGGCGATGATGATGCGGTTGTTATGCGTATTATCCTGCATGGGGAAAAATATCGAAAAAGGTGGATAATATGGTGTAGATACCCAGAATACCGATGATGAGGCCCGCCACGCGGTTGATCGTGAGCATGTGGCGCGGGCGGAAGCGGCGGCGGAAGAGGTTGATGACGAAGGCCAGGAAGCTCCACCACGCTGCGGCGCCGCCGAAGAAGCCGGCGATGGTGAGCGTCGCGCGCAGCAGGGCGACGAAGCCGCTGTTCTGCGAGAGGTCGATGGCCGAGATCTTGAAGACGGCGAAGAAGGCGAGGATGTAGGGGATCACCATGATGAAGTTGGCGATCGTGAGGCCGAAGATCGAGGCGAAATCCTGCCAGAGCGAGGTGCGGCCCGCGCGGTTGCGGCGGATCTGCGGCACGGGGTTCTGGGCGAAGATGTAGACGCCGACCGTGATGACGAAGATGCCGCCGATGATGCGCAGCAGCGTGGCGTACTGCAGGATCTGCTGCTCGAGGATGGCGTAGAAGAAGAGGGCGACCATGGCCATGAAGGTGTCGGCGCAGGCGACGCCGATGCCCGAGACGATGCCCGAGCGGCGGCTCTTGGAGAGCGTGCGCTGGATGCAGAGTACGGCGACGGGGCCGACCGTGATCGAGGCGGCGATGCCGACCATGATGCCTCGGAACAGAATCTCTATGTAAGCCAAAGGGGCCATCGTCTCTTCGTGTTGTCGTTTATTCTCGCAAAGATACGAATAAACCGCGTGTAAAAGCAAATTTATTTGCGGTTTTGCCGGGGCGGAGCCGCTGAGGCTTGGCCGGAGGTGCGAAAAAAGCGCCGCCGCGCCGGTTGTTTTTATGCCGATGTTGATAAAAAAAGAAAACTTCGGCCGGTATGTTGCAGTAAAATCGAACAGAAATGCTATATTTGTACTGTGTGTCGCGCAATGCGTCCGCCGTTGCCGCCCGACGAAGGGGCTCCGAGGCGGCGTGCGACCCTTCATTAACACTGAAAACGATGGCAGAAACACAACCGAAGGGTATCGAGATCGAGCTGACCGACCCCGTCGCCGAAGGGGTCTACTCGAACCTCGTGCTCATCAACCATTCTACCTTGGAGTTCGTCATGGATTTCGCCACGATGATGCCCGGCATGCAGAAGGCCCGCATCAAGAGCCGCGTGATCCTGACGCCCGAACATGCCAAACGGCTCCTGCGCACGCTGCAGGAGAACATCGCCCGCTACGAGAGCGCCATGGGCAAGATCGAGATCCCGATGCCGCTGCCCGACTGCAGCGCGGGCCCCAAGATGGGCGAGGCCTAAAGCGCCCGCCGCGCCGCGATGCCGATGCTCAAGGTGCTGCTCCCGTTCGTGCTCGGGATCATCGCCGCCGATCGGATCGCCCTTCCGGGCTGGTTCGTCGCCGCGGTGCTGCTCGCGTGCGGGTCGGCGGCCCTGCTGTCGCGCCGCGGCGGCTGGCTCGTGCCGACGCTGCTGGCGGCGGGGTATGGCGCCGTGCTGCTGCAGCCGCCTGCGGTCGTGCCGCCGCTGCAGCGGCCGGTCACCCTCGAGATCCGCATCGACGAGGCTTCGGATCTCCGCGGCGCCGCGCTGGGAACCGTGACCGCGTGGCGCGATCCCGACCGCGGCCGCCTGCATCCCGCGCGGGCCCGCATCCGTCTCTATGCCGCCTCGCTCCGCCTCGGCGAGGGCGACCGCATCCTTTGCCATACGACGATCCGCCCCTTCGCGGGCGGCTCGCTCTCCTTCCGCCGCCTGATGCGGCGGCGCGGGGTCGTCGGCAGCTGCCGCATCGCGGAACGCGACCTCGTCGAATGCCTCCCCGCGGAGCGCCGCGGCCTGCACCGACTGGCCTCGGAGGCGCTCGCGAGCCGCTTCGCGGCGCCGCGCGACAGCCTCGGCCGTGAAGCCGCCGCCCTCGTGCGGGCCATGACCGTCGGTGACCGCCGCGCCCTGTCGCCCGCCCTGCGGCAGGCCTATGCCCGCAGCGGCATGGCGCACCTGCTGGCCGTCTCGGGGCTCCATGCGGGGATCGTCTATCTGTTCGCCACCCTGCTCTTCGGCTGGCTCTCGCTCCGGCACGGCGGCCACCGCCGGCGCAATTTCCTGGTAATCGTTCTGCTCTGGCTCTATGTCGCCGCCGCGGGCTTCCCGCCCGGTGCGGTGCGGGCCGCCGTCATGTGCTCGCTGCTCCAGCTGGGCCTCGCCTTCTCGTCGCCCTACCGCGCCGCGAACGCCTGGGCGACGGCCGCCCTGCTCCTGCTGCTGGTGCGCCCCGCCTGGCTCGGGGATATCGGCTTCCAGCTTTCGTTCGTCGCCGTGGCGGCGATCCTCTTCTGGAGCGTGCCCCTCGCCCGCCGCTGCCGCACGGGGCTGCGCCTCGTCGACCGGCCGCTGCAGGCCCTCGCGATCGGTCTCTCGGCCTCGGTCGCCACGGCACCGCTCGTCTCGCACGCCTTCGGCATCGTGCCGCTGGCGGGGGTGGTGCTCAACCCGATCGTCGCGGTGACGGGGCTGCTCGTCGTGGGCGGCGGGCTGCTGACACTGCTGCTGCCGCCGTCGGGCGGGCTGCTGCTCCCCGTGACGCTGCGCGTCGCCGCGTGGCAGAACGAGCTGGCGGCGCGGGTCGCCGCCTTCGACGACGGGGTGCTCGAAGGGCGCCTGCCGGCCGCCGCCGTGGCGGGCATCTACCTCCTCTTTGTCGTCGGAACGGTCGCCGCCCGCTCCTATGAAACGAAAAAAAGCGTACATTTGCCCGCATGATGACCCTCGAAGAGTTCCGCCTGCTGTGCAGCGCCCCCGTGCGCGAGGCGATCGCCGCCAACCGCGACCGCGATCCGCTCGCCGTGGCGCTCGACCGCCGCATCCCCGAAGCCCGTCTCGTGGCGACGCAGCTCAAGTACCTGGCCCGTGCCGCGACGAAGCTCCCGAGCTACGCCGCCGCGGGGTGTATCCTTCCGCCGCGCGCCTTCGAACAGGCCTCGAGCGAGGCCTGCGCCGCCTGCAAACCGCTTGCGGGCGGGAGCGTCCTCGACCTCACGTGCGGCCTCGGCGTCGATGCCCGCGCCCTTGCGGCCCGCTTCGGGCGGGTGGTGACGCTCGAGCGCGACGCCGTGCTGGCCGCCGTGGCGCGCGAGAACTTCGACCGCCTCGGGGTCCGCAACGTCGAGGTGGTGAACGCCTCGGCCGAGGCCTATGTCGCCGCCTGCGGCGAGCGCTTCGACTGGATCTACGCCGACCCCGACCGCCGCTCGGCCGAGGGACGCAAGCTGGTGCGGCTCGAAGATTGCTCGCCCGATGTCCGCGCCCTCTACCCGCAGCTGAAGCGGCTGGCGCCGCGGCTCTGTCTCAAGAATTCGCCCCTGTTCGATGTCGGGGAGGCGCTGCGGCTCTTTCCCGACAGCCGTGTCGAGGTGCTCTCGCTCGCGGGCGAGTGCAAGGAGGTGGTGATCTGCGACGACGGCGCGGGTCCGCTCGTCACCGCCACGGCGATCGGCGCGGGGAGCTTCTCCGCCGTCCCCGATGCGCCGCTGCTGCCCGAGCCGCCCGCCTTCGATCCCGCACGTTACCGCTGGCTCGTCATTCCCGACGTGGCGCTGCAGAAGGCCCGCCTCGTGCGGCACCACCTGCACGGCAGGGCCGACTGCTACGGCGAGAACGGCTACGGCTTCGCCGCCGAGCCGCCGCAGGGGGTGCTGGGGCGCGTCGAGGCGATCGACCGCATCGAGCCGTTCGATCCGAAGGCGCTCAAACGGAGTCTCCGCGGGCGGGGCGTCGAGCTGCTCAAGCACGATTTCCCGCAGTCGCTCGAGGAGCTGCGCCGCCGGCTCGGCCTCCGCGAGGGGCGCGAGGAGCGGATCGCGCTGACGAAAATCGGGGAAGCCTGTTGGGCGATCCGATTAAAATAGGTATATTTGTCGGACGGCGGCACCCTCGCCCGGCGTCCGCCTCCGAACCCACTGCCATGAACCGCAACAGACTCTGCATCTTCTTCACCGAGACGATCTTCCGCCGCAAGGAGGAGGAGTGGCCCTCGTCCGCCGTGCGGCTGCTCGTGCGGCTCTACAAGCTGCTCTACTACATGGTGCGCGGACTGCTCAACCACGGCACGCTGGTCCGCAGCGCCGCGCTGACCTACTACACGATCATGTCGCTCGTGCCGGTCGTCGCCGTCGTCTTCGCCATCGTCAAGGGCTTCGGCTCGGCCGACAGCCTCGCGGCGTCGCTCTACAACCTCTTCCCGCAGCACCCCGAGATCGTCGACTACCTCGTCTCGTTCGCCGAAAACGCCCTGCTGCGCACGCGCGGCGGCGTGGTGGCCCTCGTCGCCCTCGTGGCGCTCTTCTGGGCGGTCATTCAGGTCTTCGGGTCGATCGAGAGCGCCTTCAACAACATCTGGGAGGTGAAGACCGCCCGCAGCCTGGCCCGCAAGTGGAGCGACTACCTCGCCGTGATCCTCATCGTGCCGATCTGCTGGATCGTCGCCAACACCGCGGGCCGCACGGCCGACGAGCTGCTCGGCATCGACGACAGCTGGTACTTCCGCCTCTTCTCGCACCTGCTCTCGATGCTATTCATCTGGATGATGTTCACGCTCCTCTATCTCATCATCCCCAACGCCCGCGTCAAGTGGCGCAGCGCCCTCACGGCGGGCATCGCCGCGGGAACGGTCTTCCTGCTCTTCCAGTGGGGCTACTTCTGGCTGCAGCAGCGCATGACCTCCTACAACGCCATCTACGGCAGCTTCGCCGCCCTGCCGCTCTTCCTGCTCTGGCTGCAGATCTCGTGGGAGATCCTGCTCATCGGCGGCGAGCTTTCGTTCACCTACCAGAACATCGCCCGCTTCGGCGAGGAGCACGAGGCGCAGCGCATCAGCTACGACCAGCGGCGCAAGATCCTGCTGGCGGTCATGCTGCTCATCGTCCGCGAATTCCGCGAGCGCAGCGGCGCCGTCCCCGCGGAGCGCATCCGCGAGGAGCTGAACCTGCCGACGCGCATCGTGAACGACGTCCTCTTCCAGCTCACCCGTGCGGGTCAGCTCATCGACGTGCACAAGAGCGAGGACGAGCGCGCCGTGGCCTACGTGCCCGCCTACGAGATCGCGCAGATGACCCTCTGCGGCATCCTCGAGGCGGTCGAGAGCCACGCCGAAGACGCCCTCGACTTCGCCCCCGACACGGACCTCACGGCCGTCGAGCGGGAGCTGGAGCGGATGAAGGGCGAAGCCCGCCGCTCGCAGGGCAATGTCCGTATAACCGATTTGATCCGATGATCCGAAAAACCGTTCTGATCGGCAGCGGCAACCTCGCCGAGGCGCTCGCCCGCGAGCTGGCCGTCCGCACCGAACTGCTCCAGATTTACGGCCGCAATGCGGCACGGGTCGCCGCGCTGGCCGCCGCGGCCGGCACGCAGGGGTGCACCGATCCCGCCGCGCTGGACCGCACGGCCGACCTCTACCTGATCTGCGTCAGCGACCGCGCCGTGGCCGAAGTGGCCGCCGCGCTGCCGATCCCCGCGACGGCCGTCGTCGCCCACACGGCCGGGAGCGTGCCGCTCGACGCCCTCGGGCGCTTCCCGCGCCGCGCGATCCTCTACCCGCTGCAGAGTTTCACGGCGGGCCGCGCGGTCGACTTCCGCCGCATTCCGCTCTTCGTGGAGAGCGCCGACGAGGCGCTGCTGCCCGAGATCGAGGCCTTCGCCCGCACGCTCTCCGACACGGTCTGCCGGGCCGACTCGGAGCGGCGGGCGCTGATCCACCTGGCGGGGGTCTTCGCCAACAACTTCGCCAACCGCATGTACGGCCTTGCCGCCGAGGTGCTGCGGCGGGCCGACCTGCCCGCCGGCGTGCTCGCGGCCCTCATCGGGGAGACCGCCGCCAAAGCGGTCGCCGCGGCCGACCCCGCGGCCGTGCAGACGGGCCCCGCCGTGCGCGGCGACCGGGCCACGCAGGAGCGCCACTGCGCCCTGCTGGCGGAGCAGCCGCTCGAGAGAGCCATCTACGAACTTGTCAGTCAAAGCATATGGGAAACTTCAAAGAAGATATAGCCTGCGTCGAAGCGATGGTCTTCGACGTCGACGGCGTCATGACCGACGGCCGCATCATCCCCACGGCGGAGGGGGATTTTATCCGCTGCTACAACGCCAAGGACGGCTACGCGCTGGCCTACGCCATTCACCACGGCTACCGGGTCTGCATCATCACGGGCGGCTACGGCAAGATCCTCGAGCGGCGTCTGCGGATGCTCGGCGTCAAGGACTATTTCATCGACTGCATGGACAAGATCGCGACCCTGCGCGACTACATGCGGCGCAACGGACTGCGCCCCGAACAGGTGCTCTACATGGGGGACGACATCCCCGATCTGGAGTGCATGCGCGAGGTGGGGATGCCCGTCTGCCCCGCCGATGCCGCCGCGGAGGTGCTGGAGGTGTCGCGCTACGTCTCGGAGTTCGACGGCGGGCGCGGGGCTGTGCGCGACATCGTCGAACAGGTGCTGCGCGCCCGCGGCGACTGGGCGAAGGATTCGCACGGCGTGACGCCGTCGTCGCTCGCGGCGTCGCGGTAAACGGCCGCGCGGAGCGCTCCCGTAGCCTGCAAAAAGACGCCCCCGACCGTCGAAGGCCGGGGGCGTCGTCCGTATCGGCGCGGGCGTCTACCGCTTCTCGATCCCCTCGATGAACTCGAGGTTGATCGGACGCGAGAAGGCCTCCTGCAGCGAGATGTTGGTCTCGGTCGAGGCGATGCCCTGAATGCGGAGGACGTTGTCGAAGATCGTCCGCATGAGATGCTCGTTGTCGATGCAGTAGAGCTTGATCTGGATGTTGCCCTTTCCCGAAATGACGTGTGCCTCGACGATCTCGGGAATCTTTTCGAACTCCTTCATCGTGGTGTGCAGCAGCTGCGGATCCTTGAGCGTGATGTTGATGTAGGCGCAGACGTCGAATCCCAGCAGTTTGGGGCTGACGACCGTGTAGCTTCCCAAAATCACGCCCGCCTCGGTGAGTTTGTGGATGCGCTGGTGGATGGCGGCACCCGAGATGCCGCATTCGCGCGCGATCTCCAGATAGGGCATGCGGGCATTGTTGACCAGGTATTTGAGGATCTTGCGGTCGATGGCGTCGAGTGTCAGGCTTTTCATGTTCGGAAGGTTTTTTTGAGTGAAGATTATCGGATGATTTCGAGCTCTTTGCCGACCTAGACGAAGGCGGCTACTCAGCGGTCGAGTAGTTCGGTCGTATGGCCGGCCGAGACCTGTACGCGGACGCGGGCCTGACCCTTCGGCACG
>CAZVGH010000040.1:0-12293 GCA_964626515.1 uncultured Alistipes sp. | reverse complement strand
CGTATGCGTTCGTGCCGACGCTTTACAGCAGCATGCGGCGCAACTCGTCGCAGGTAGCGGCGGGATCGTGCGCGTCGAAGAGACAGGCGTGAATGCCAAAGGCGCGTGCCGCTTCGATGTTGTCGGGCCGGTCGTCCGTGAAAAGCGTCTCCGCGGGATCGAGCCCGTAGCGATCGAGCAGCAGCCGGTAGATTGCGGGCTCGGGTTTGCAGACTCCCTCCTCGCATGAGACGACTTCACCGTCGAAGAGTGCGTAGACGGGGAAACGGCGCAGAAAATCGATGAATTCGCGCGACATGTTCGACAGCACGTACAGCTTGTACCCGGCGGCCTTCAGCTCACCGATCAACTGTTCGGTCGCCCGGACGGGCTCCTGACGGTCGATCGCCGTGCGCAGATGCCGTTCGCTGACGGCGCGGTCGCAGCCGTTGTGGCGACACAACTCGTCGAGCACCTCGTCGTAGGTGAGGGTGCCGCGGTCGTATTCGTTCCAGAAGCGGGGGAGTTCTTTCGAGCGGATGAAGCGGAAAAACTCGATAAATTCAGGAGTACACTTGTTCGGGTCGCGCTTGAAGAGCACCTGCCCGAGGTCGAAGACGATGTTTTTCATGAGCCAAAGATACGAAAAGTCGAGCGCAGAAACAAGCGATAGCTTGGTTCTGCCGAGACGGAGTATCTTCGGCGTCAGTCAAAGATACGGGAAATTCATAATTCAAGATTCAAAATTAATCGGATTCAAGGTCGCAACTTGCGAAAGCTTCGCGCGAGCGGCCGCGAGCTGCGGGCCTTCGCCGGGCGAAGCTGCGGCCCGCCGATCCCTGCGGGACCGGCCATGCGCTTCATGGAGCGTTTGCGGGCTCGCATCCGCAGCATCTTCGACGAAAGGCAGCAGGTCGCAAGCACCTGTGCAGATCGTTCTGCCCGGCGGCGGATAACTTCTCCGTAATGCTGAATCTTGAGTTAGCAGCGGCTCTCCCGTATAAAAAAAAACGGGGCCCTCCCGAAGGAGAGCCCCGCCGTTACGGGATTGTCACCCGAGGGTGTTTATTATTCCCAGTTCGAATCCTTCATCAGCTCGAAGCGATCCTCCAGCGCGTACATGCGCACGTACTCGAACTGACCGTTGCCGACCAGCTTGAACTCGAATGCGTGGGTTACGCGGCCCGTCGAGGAACCGATGTGCTGCGTGTAGAGCATCATCTGGATCGTGAAGATGGTCTCCACGCCGTCGATCATCTTCTGGTCACTGTGGAGAACACCCAGCGTTGCGGCCATTGCCTCACCGAAGTGCTCCTCGGCCGTCTTGTAGAAGGCCTCGTAAGCGGCCTTCGACTCGGCGACATCGTCCGATGTGTACTTCGAATAAGCCGAGATATCCTCACCGGCCGGCTCCCAGTAGTACTTGGGCAGCGTGTTGATGCGCCAGTTCAGGTTGGTGTAACCTGCGGCGCAACCGCTGTAGTACTCGGCGTCGGTCGTGCGCGCATCCGAACGGTTATCGTAGGTGTACTTCTCGTTCTTGTTGGCGTAAACCCAGTCGACAACGGCCTGATAGTACTTCTTGCTGTAGTCGCTCTTGTCGGGGTTCAGCACGATCAGACGGTTCGGGTTGAACATCCACGCGTTGCCGGCCTTGATGAACGGAGCGCTTGCGTTGGCGATGTAGTTGTTCTTCACCCAAACCGAGCCGTCGGTGGTGTACTCGTCGACGGTCCAGTCGTTGGCACCCAGCTTGTATGCGACGTACTTCGCATCGTCGGCCAGGGCGTAGGGATAGGTCTTGGCCAGGAACTTGGGCAGATAGGTATCCTGTGCGGGAGCCGTGAAGTAACCGGCCGTCTGGCCCATCTCGGTGTAGTCCGAAGGCTGTACCAGTGCGACGTCGGCTACCGCGAAGGCGCTGCCGTTCCACTTGAGCAGGGCGTAGCGCTTCTCGGCAGCAGCGGCTGCGCGGGCAGCAGCCGAGGCGGTTGCCTTGCCCTCGACGCTTGTAACGATGACGTTGACATGCTTGCCGCCCGAAATCGACGAGTAGTAGCCGTACAGCGTTACCTGCTCGCCGTTGACGAGTACGTTCTTCAGCTCGTTGGTGATGCCGTAGATGCTGCCGTCCGATTTCTCGGCGCCGTCGACGATGATGTTGTAATAGTTGCCGCTGATATCCAGCTTACCCGTCATCTTGACGAACTTGGCGTAAGAATCGTCGGTCGTACCGATCATTTCGTCCATCACGGCACCGGTCAGCTCGACGGGAGCGGGGTAGGTCACACCATCGGCTTTCGTGCCGGTCTTCGAAACGACGGCACCCTTCGAGGTGTCGAGCTGGAAGCCCTTGTTATAGTGCGAAATCGTACCGGTAACGGTCACCTCGTCACCGACGGCGAGATCCGTGGCCTTGTAGACGAGAATCGAACCGGTGTTGTCGGTAACGACGACACCCTGCGAGCAGACGGCGGACACATAGGCCTTCACCTCCACCTCGTCGTTCAGCTTGGCCGACCCCAGCACGCTCGTGTAGGCGTTGCCTGCGGCGGGAGCCTCGTTCACGCTCACTACGATGACATTGACGTGCTTGCCGCCCGAGATCGACGAGTAGTAGCCGTACAGCGTTACCTGCTCGCCGTTGACGAGTACGTTCTTCAGCTCGTTGGTGATGCCGTAGATGCTGCCGTCCGATTTCTCGGCGCCGTCGACGATGATGTTGTAATAGTTGCCGCTGATATCCAGCTTACCCGTCATCTTGACGAACTTGGCGTAAGAATCGTCGGTCGTACCGATCATTTCGTCCATCACGGCACCGGTCAGCTCGACGGGAGCGGGGTAGGTCACACCATCGGCTTTCGTGCCGGTCTTCGAAACGACGGCACCCTTCGAGGTGTCGAGCTGGAAGCCCTTGTTATAGTGCGAAATCGTACCGGTAACGGTCACCTCGTCACCGACGGCGAGATCCGTGGCCTTGTAGACGAGAATCGAACCGGTGTTGTCGGTAACGACGACACCCTGCGAGCAGACGGCGGACACATAGGCCTTCACCTCCACCTCGTCGTTCAGCTTGGCCGACCCCAGCACGCTCGTGTAGCCTGCGGGCTCGACGGGCTCGTCGCCGGTCGAAGGCTCCTGATCCATGTAGTTGTAGGTTACGACCGCATACTGGCCGGCCGAGAGATGCAACTCGTCGTTCGTCACGAGCTCCTTCAGCTTGCCGATCGTGGCGGGCGTCAGGGCATTTACCGGGCTGCCGACAGCCGTGTAGGCGTCGTCCTTCACCGTGTAGGCCGTTGCGGCCTTCATGGCCTGCAGCTCCTCGGGAACGTCGGCGGCTACCGCATAGCCGACCGATACGCTCGAACCGTTCGAGAGATAGTAGTCGTATTTCGACGTCACGAATGCCTTGATGTAGGTCTGGGCATCCTCGGCCGTTGCGAAATAGCCGTTCGTCTTGACGGCGTTCAGGGCTGCGACAGCCTCCGCACCGGCAGCCTCGGCGATCGCCTTGTTCGTCGAGTTGTTGGCGATGGCGGCATAGTCGGCCGCTGCCAGCGTGTACTCGAGGGTCTGAACGTCCGTAATCTGGTCGTTCGGCTCATACCCGGGGAGGTAGTGCTCGTTGTAGTAGTCGGTTTCGCAACTCCAGCCGGCGAGGGCCAGCGCCGCGAGCGACAGCAGATTGATGATATGCTTCTTCATAGTCTGTTCGTGCTGTTAGAAACGAAGTTTTAATTTCAGGGTGTAGGTGCGGCCGAACGAGTACATCACGGCGTAGGCATCCTCCCAGCCCGTCGCATCGGCTGCGCACTGGGCGTCCATGATGTAGTTGTAGTTGTAGACGTTGTTCACGTTGCCGTAGAGCGTGGCGTTCACCTTGCCGATCTTGAAGCTGTAGCTTGCCGACAGGTCGAGCTGGTGACCCCACGGAATTCGCCACGGGTCGTTGACGTTGACGTTCGAGATGCTGCTGCCGCCTACGTAGAAGTCTGCGTAGTTGTTGGCATAGGCGTTCCAGTCGGCGCTCACGCGCAGGCCCTTCATCGGGAAGAAGGTGGCGCCTACGGCAGCGGTGGTCTGGGCCGAACCGCCGACGTGTACGTTCTTCTGGCGGATATCCATGTACATGTGGTCCTCGGCCATGATGCCCGAAGCGACCGTACCGTCGAGTGCCTTGGTCATCGGCTGACCCTGCGAGTCATAGACGTAACCGCGGGCGTCGCTCGTCCAGATCCAGTCGCCGACCGACAGCATACCGGTCAGGTTGAACCAGTTGACGGGCTTGTAGCGGAAGTCGAGCTCGATACCCATGTGGCGGGCGTCGACACCCGTCATGTTCACGCGGGCATAGTCGCCGGTCGCCTCCATGAAGGACGAGCGAACCATCGCCTTGTCCATCCACAGCGTGTAGTAGGCGTTCAGGTTCAGCGAGAAGGTCGGGGTCTTCAGACCGTAGCCGCCCTCGACCGAGAATACGCGCTCGTTCTTGGCGTCGGGGTTCGTGGCGTGGCTCGTCGTCGACTGGAGGAAGGCGCCGCCCGAGAAGAAGGGAGCACGCGAGATGTAACCCACGTTCAGGAAGACGTTCGACTTCCTCGAGAAGTTCCAGTTCACACCGCCTTTGGCCGTGTAGCCGAGGAAGCTGATCATTTCCGACTCCTTGTGTGCGTTGTCGTAGTAGAAGCGGTCCACACGCCAGTAGCCCGTGTTCGAGAGCGAACCCGAAACGAAGGCGTTGACCTTCTCCTTCGTCCACTCGAGCTGGGCGAAGACGCCCTCCTGGTGTACGTGGCCGTCGTAGTCGCGGTAAACCTTGTCGCCTACGCCCAGTTTCTCGTACTTCCAGTTCGGATCGGCAGCGGCGATGTTGTTCTCTGCCTTGACGTTCTTACGGTCGCCGTCATCGAGGAAGTAGGCACCGTTGTAGAGGTCGATGATCTTGTTGTTGTGCTCGCCGACATAGTAGCGGACGTCGACACCGGCCGAGAGCTCGAGGCTCTTCGAGATCTGGTTCGTGTAGGTCGAGAGCAGGCCGTACCACATGTGGTTGTTGTTCGACTGCGACATGACCATGCGCGCACCGTCGGTGCTGGCCTCGTTCAGATCCTGGATGGCGCCGTAGTCGAACGTACCGTCCGCCTTGCGGAAGGTGTGCAACAGCTTACCGTAGCTGGCGCCGTTCCACTGGTTGCGCTCGGCCGACGTGCGGCCCTGACCCGAGTAACCGCTGCCTCGGCCGATCGACATGTAGAGCGCCGTCGAGAGCGACGACTTGTAGTCGATCTGCCACTGGTGGTTCAGCGAGATCTGGGGCTTGTGGTACTCGTTGACCATCGACGAGCGCTCCTTGCCGTTGTTGTCGAAACCGTAAACGGCGTTGTAGCGGTACATATCCTTCTCGCCCATGTAGGTCTTGGCCCACTTGTCCCACTCGGCGATGCTCAGACCGGCATAGAGGGGCTTGCGCTGGTTGTGCTTCTGCGGGGCGCCGAAGGCGGTCAGCGAGAGCTGGTGGTGATCGTTGATGCGCTTCGAGATGTTGACGAACCAGTTGTAACCCTCGAACTTGGTGCCCTGGATATAACCGTCGCCCCAGCGCTTGCCGAGCAGCATGCTCACGGCCCAACCCTTGTCGGTCAGACCCGTCGAGAGGCTGACGTTCACCTGCTGCAGACCGTCGTTACCCACGCCGTAGCTGAACGTGCCGCCCTTCTTGGCGTCGATCGAGTTGGTGACGATGTTGATCGTACCGCCGACCGAAGGAGCCGAGATCTTCGAGGCACCCATACCGCGCTGGGTCTGCATCGAACGCGTCACGTCCGACAGACCGGCCCAGTTCGACCAGTAGACGCCGCCCCACTCCATATCGTTCACGGGGACGCCGTTCACCATGACGGCGATGTTCTCCGATTTGAAGCCGCGCATGTTGATCTTCGAGTCGCCGTAGCCGCCGCCGTCCTTGGTGGCGTAGACACCCGGCGTCGACTTGAGGATCTCGGGGAACTCCTGACCGCCGAGCTTGTACTCGATTTCGGCGGCATCGACCGTAGCGACGGCCACCGGCGTCTTGCGCTGTACGGCGATCGACTGCGTGATGACGACATCCTGCATGGCGATCGCCGTGGGCTCCATCTTGATCGTGCCGAGATCCTGCTTCGTGGCCGAAGCGTTGACCTTGAAATCGACCGGTTTGTAGTTCAGGTAGTTCACCTGTACGCCGTCGACGCCCTTGCCCGTCTTGAGCGAGAAGCGGCCGTCGGCGTCGGTGCTCGTACCCTGCGTCGTGCCGGGAACAAGGATGGTGGCACCGATCAGGGGCTGACCGTTCTCATCCAAAACTTGTCCCGTGACGACCGTCTGCGCTACGGCGGAGAAGCCGAAGAGCGTCAGACCAACCATCAGAAGGAAAAATTTCTTCATAAATGTTTGTTTTAGTTAATAAAAAGGTTTTGTCGTGTCTTGTTCGTCGTGCTGCGGGGCGCCGCCGAATCCCCGCAGGGGTGCGGAGCGCAAAAAAATTACGGAGGAACCGCATGGTTGCGGCTCCCCCGTGTACAGATCAGGATACGGTGCGCTTATGCCAGTATCGGCGAAGGTAGGCGGTCCCCCCCCGTTCATAATCAGACATTTGGTTGCATTCGTTATCCGGTTCATCGCTTTTGCCTTTCCGTTAGGGCGTAAAGGCCGTACAAAGATAGCACGGATATTCCGATCGGGCAACATTTCGCGCGTAATAATTTGTTAAAATATGCGGCTTTTTCGCTTTGTGCGCCGGGCCTCCGGCCGCGGGTTGCGGCAGGGTTCCCGACCTTTTCGGCGCACCCTTTTCGGGCCCTTCCGCCGCTACTCCCAGTCGACCTCCAGGCGGTGGAGCATCACGAGGCTCTCGCCGCATGAACCCGTGTAGAGGATGCCCGTGCCGCCGAAGGCGTTCGGCGTGATCTCGGCCTCGAGATCGACCGACTGCGGCAGGTGGCGCGTCTTTTCGGGCAGCTCGGTGGTCGTCTCGACGTGGGCCGTGAGACGGTTGCCGGCGGCGCGGACGGTCAGCGTGCAGTCCGTGCGGAAGCAGGGCGACGAGACGGGCTCGGAGATGGCCGTCGTGTGTCCGTTGTCGTAACGCACGAGGAGGAAATCGACCGCGTCGCTGTGTTTCGTCGTGCGGATCGCGCGCAGGGCGTACCCCGTCAGCGTGCGGGTGTCGAAGCAGATGTACAGGTCGAGATACTGACCCGTGGCGCTGCCGAAGCCCTGACCGGCCGTCTTCGCCGGGTCGCAGACGAGCGTTACGCACATATCGCCGTAACGGCCGCGGGGCGGGGTGTAGCGCAGACGGGCGCCCTTCTGGATCTGGATGAGACCCGTGCCGACCGTGGCATTCATCCCCTCGCCGTATTGCCAGCCGGGACGGCTCGTGTCGAAGCGCCAGTCGTAGGGGGCCGTGTCGGCGGGCTTGATGCCGTCGACCGTCCAGAAGCCCGCCAGCACCTCGGGCTGCGGCTCGGTCGGCAGGGTGCGGAAATCGGTCTCGAGGCGGCGGGTCTTCGCGACGTCGGAGGGACGGATGCGGCGTGCGGTCGCGATGCGGAGCTCCTCGCCGGCCGTGCAGCGCAGATGCTTCGGACGGACCCCTGCGATGAGGTAGTACCCCTCGTCGGCCTGCGTGAGGGCGTAGCTGCGCTCGGGCCGATCGAGCCGCGATACGGCGACGGGGATCGCGTCGCTGCCGTCGCGCCGCGTCGCACGGTACCAGGTGACGAGCGAACGGTCCTCGCGCCCCTCCAGCGCGAGGGTGTAGTCGACGGTCGCCGTGCCCGGTGCGAGGCGGAGGGTCGGCTGTGCCGTGAAGGCGGGCGGTGCGACGAAATCGGGCCGCACAGTCACCTCGACGGCGGCTTCGTGTCCCTCGTCGGTCGAGGCGATCACGGTGAAATGCTGCGTCGCGTCGTCGTGGTTGGTCGGTGTCAGGATGCAGGTTTCGCCTTCTTCGGTCGAGAGGGTGACATAGTTTTCATAGCCCCGCTGCACGCGCCAGCGGATCGGACGGTTCCCGAGCGGGAACCCCGTGTGGCGGGAGAGTTCGGCACGGAGCGTCGCCGTCGCGCCGCCCGTTTGCAGCTCGACGTTCTGGCGGTCGATCCGCAGCGAGGTGGCGATCGCGCCGTAGTCGCGTCCGTCGCGCTTCGAGAGGGCTTCGATGCGCGGCCGCAGCTGCTGGGGATCCCAGTCGTCGTCGCCGCGCAGCAGGTTGTAGGTGTTGTAGATCACCTCGTCGCCGTCCGTGAGGCGGAAGGCGGCCAGCAGGGGCGACTGGTCGAGGCAGACCGTCGTGTAGGGCTTGTCGGCGCCGATGATGTAGGGTTGGCCGTTCATCGTGACGCCGTACTGATAGCCGCGCAGCCAGTCGGTCGGCGCGTGGGTCCAGCCTGCGTAGCAGGCGCCGTCGGCGTGGTAGCGACAGTCGATGATCGAGAGCGGCCCGACGGCCTTGCAGAAGTACTGGCGGGGCACCTCGTGGCGGACCGTGAAATCGCAGTCGAGCAGCACGGCGCCGTAGCGGTCGCTGTTGTAGAAGGGGCGCTGGCCGTAGAAATCGAAGGTGCAGTGCAGGTAGACGCCCGTCGAGCAGAGCGCGTCGTCGGTGCTCTCCATGTGGCAGCGGTCGAAGAGGATGCGCCGTGCGCCGCTCAGCGGGTTCATGTTCAGGCGGCTGATGAAACGGACGTTCTCGGCGACGATCCGGTCGCCGTGGCAGTAGGCGACGTGGGCTTGCGTGATGGCGGGCATGCGCATCGGACGGCTTTGCGACGGATCGAGGCGGTAGTCGAGGTCGACGTTGCAGAAATTGCCCATCGTGAGATCCTTGAAATAGAGGCCGTCGCCGTAAAAGTCGAACATCGTGAAGTTGCCGATCGACCCCTGGGTCTGGCCGCGCTGCGAAGCCAGCACGACCGCTTCGGGATCGGGATTCAAGCCGATCAGGTGCAGATAGGGGCACTTGACGACGAGGCCGAAGGGCTGCTCGCCGCGCGATCCGGGAATGTAGGGATCGTCGGGGTCGTCGATCCAGTAGACGCTTGGGGCGATGTACACCCGCATCGGCTCCTCGGTCGTTCCGGCGGTAAAGTGGCGCGATGCTTCGGTGAAATCATTATAAAGGTAGGGCGACGCGGTGCACTCGGCGTCGGTGAGACGGGCGTCGAGGTAGAAGCAGCGGGGGCCGAGCCGGATCTCTTCACCGGCATAGCGGAGCGTCGTGCCGTCCAGCTCGACGGGGTGTGCGGCATCGAGCGAGCGGTTGGCGGGTCGGGCCGCCGCGCCCCACAGGGCTGCGAGGGCGATCAAAGTTGCAAAGAGGTGTTTCATGGACGTAGTTTTGTTACAAAGATACGCTTATTTTCCGAAAAACGGGTATGCCGGTTCGTAATTCGGCCGCGGACGATGAGGCACTTTATGCGCGTGGCGGCTTTCGAAAAAGCGGGTGGGGCATCGGGCCGCACGGTGGAGCCCGTATGCAGCAGCGTGTCCTGCTGCAGGCTGCTGCGGAACAAAAAGAAAAGAGAACCGTTCTCGTCGAACGATTCTCTTTTTCGTCGGGGAGACTGGATTCGAACCAGCGACCTCCAACTCCCGAAGCTGGCGCGCTAACCGGACTGCGCTACACCCCGAACGGATTACTCTTTCTTTTTAAGAGCGCACAAAGATACGTCTAATTTGCGAATCGGCCAAATTTTTCGCGAAAAAAATGCTCAATTGTGCGAATCGGCCCCCTTTTCGGCTACGACGAAGAGGTCGTAGCACTCCTCCGTGAAAGGGCCGAGCCGGTAGTCCTCCATGCGGATCGACGTCGTGGCATCGGGCTCCTCGGCGAGGAGGCGCCGGCGGTTGCGGCGGTTCAGCCAGTCGTAGGGGAGTTGCAGCAGCTGCCGCGGGAGGCGGTGCTGCAGATCGAAGATATCCCAGCGCGTGAGCCGCTCGACGGCGGCGCGGTTGCGCTCGTAGTAGGCCGCCACGCGTTCGTTGCCTGCGATGCCCATCGTCTCGATGCGCGTGAAGCAGCTCGCCAGCAGGTTCTCCAGCTCTTCGGCGCAGTATTCGCGGACGTGCCACGGGTTGCGCGTGAGCGACCGCGGGGCGTTGGGCGTGGTGAGGATCAGCCGCCCGCCGGGACGCAGCACGCGGTGCATCTCCCGCACCAGTTCGACGTCGTGGCGGATGTGCTCGATCACCTGGAACGAGATGACGCAGTCGAAGCTGCACGAAGCGAAGGGGAGCGGCGGCACCGTCGTCTGCAGGAACTCGACGTTGTCGGGCAGTTCGTAGTCGAGTTCGGGCATCTCCTTGTCGAGCGTCACGAAGCGCTTGGCCCGCGGCGCCGCGATCGCGATGCCATAGCCCGATCCCGTGCCGATCTCGAGGACGTCTCCTCCGATGCGTCCGGCCGCTTCGGCGTAGGCTAGCAGCGAGCGCTGAAATACGAAATTGTCCGAGGCGTCGCGCGAGACGCGCTCGGCGGTCAGCAGGTCGCTCATCGTCGTAAAAGTTTGATCCCGGTTTCGGTCATCTCGATCTCGCCGCGCTTGAGGAGCATGCCGACCGAGCGTTTGAAGACTTTCTTGCTCATCTCCGCCAGCCGGGCCACCTCCTGCGGATCGCTGTGGTCGTTGAGCGGCAGCTCGCCTCCGCGGGTGCGGAGCAGTTCGCGCAGCGCTTCGGCCGAGTCGGTCACCTGGGCCAGCCCCTGACGCTGCAGGCTGACGTCGATGCGGTTGTCCTCGGTGATGCGGCGCACGTAGCCCGTCAGCCGGTCGCCCACGGCGACGGGACGGAACAGCTGGTTGCGGTACAGCATGCCCCAGTGGCGGTTGTTGAGGATCACGCGGTAGCCGATCGGACTTTCGGAGGCGACCAGCAGCGACACCTCGTCGCGCACCTTGACCGTGACGACCTCGTTGTCGATGAAGGTCTTGAGTTTCATCGAAGCGACGCAGCGCCCCGTGATGTTGTCCTCGTAGGCGTAGACGATGCAGTGGCGCCCCACCTGTACGGCTCCCTGCTGGTTGCGGTTCGGCAGGAAGAGATCCTTGCCGTGCAGCCCCCAGTCGAGAAAGGCGCCGTGGGTCGTGCGGTCGACGATGCGCAGCCAGGCGACTTCGCCCGCCCGCACGTGGGGCGTCTCGGTCGTGGCGACGAGACGGTCCTCCGAGTCGTGGTAGATGAAGACCTCCTTCTCGTCGCCGATGCGGTCCGAGAGCGAGGTGTAGCGGTTCGGGAGCAGCACTTCGTGCCCCTCCTCGTCGTGCAGATAGAGACCGTGTTCGGTGATGCGGCCGACCGACAGCCGTTGCGTGCGTCCTGCTTTGAGCATGTTTTTCCGTTTAACGGGACAAAGGTACGCTTTTTTTCGGGAAAACCCCGCGCGCGTTCTTTTTCGTTTCGCGGAACTGTCGTATCTTTGTCCGTTCACCCGTCCGGGTCGCAAAATAAAGCGGCGGCGGGCGACGTTCGACAAACGATATGGGACAGGATACGATCAAGATACTCGGTGCGCGGGTGCACAACCTGCAAAACGTCGACCTCGAGATACCGCGCCGCAAGCTGGTGGTGGTGACAGGCCTGAGCGGCTCGGGCAAATCGTCGCTTGCCTTCGACACGATCTATGCCGAGGGCCAGCGCCGCTACATGGAGACCCTGTCGTCCTATGCGCGCCATTTCGTCGGCTCGATGGAGCGCCCCGACGTCGACAAGATTACGGGACTGAGCCCCGTGGTGGCGATCGAGCAGAAGACCACCAACAAGAATCCGCGCTCGACGGTGGGCACCGTGACCGAGATCAACGATTTCCTGCGTCTGCTCTTCGCCCGCGCCTCGCGGGCCTACTCGCCCGTGACGGGCGAACGGATGGTCCGCTATACGGACGACCGCATCGCCGAGCTGATCCGCGAGGGGTTTGCCGGGCGGCGGATTGCCCTCATGGCTCCCATCGTGAAGGGGCGCAAGGGCCACTACCGCGAACTCTTTGAGTCGCTTTCCAAGAAGGGTTACCTATATGCGCGCATCGACGGCGAGATCCGCGAATTCTCGGCGGGGCTGCGCCTCGACCGCTACAAGACCCATACGATCGACCTGGTGGTCGACCGCCTGCAGGTGACCGACGATGCCGCCGACCGCATCATGACCTCTCTGAAGGAGGCGATGCGGCAGGGCAAGGGCACGATGGCCCTCTACGACTACGGCACCGAGCAGCAGCGCTTCTATTCGCGCCACCTCATGTGCCCCTCGACAGGCATCGCCTTCGAGGATCCCGC
>CAZVGH010000039.1:0-12420 GCA_964626515.1 uncultured Alistipes sp. | reverse complement strand
TAAACATCCGGTCCACCGATGCGTACCTCGGTCTTGCCATTGACAGCGTATGCTGCAAAACGGGTATAAACCTTGAGAGCGGCGGGGTCTTTGGTGATTACACTGTTGATGGCACCCTGGAGTACGTCGGGATTAACGGTAACGAGACCCTCCTCATTGACTTCGGTGCTGATTGACTCAATCTTTTCAAATTGGTCGGTCGGAGCGACATCCATCACGAGTTTGAGGGTATAGTTTTCGGGGAAATCGGTCAATGAAACGGCTGCCACCTGAGCTGCACCACCCTCCTCGTTGATTGTACCGAGATTGAGAGTACCGGTCTGGGGTGTGAAAGTAACGCCGTCAGCCTTGAAAATAGCTTCCTGGGGATTGCTTTGTGCGGGCGGATTGGGCTCCTCATAGTTGTCGCAAGCCGTAAATCCGAGGCAGAGAGCCAGGAGTGAGAAAAATGCTGCTTTTTTCATAAAAACTTATTGAATTTTATCTCTTGATTTCAATAGACATTGTCAAAAAGATTGTAGTGTCTTGCTTTAACTTGTTGTAGGGACGTGCCTTTGGCACGTAGTGGGTGGTTAGCATTTCTGCAGTCCTTACGTGCCAAAGGCACGTCCCTACAGCTTATCTAATCCTTTTTGACAAGCGTCTTGAAAATCTTGATGCTTGTTAAAATTATTGAGAAGTATCTATCAGTCTACACGGGTTACGGTAACAGTGAACTGATCCTTGATGCTCATGTCAACGACAATCTTCATCTTGCCTTCAGTTGTCCAGTTAACCCACTTGAACGAACCTTTACCTTTAACCATGGGTGCCATACCCGAGTTGCCGGTGAGCTCGAAATCGACTACAAGGCCCGCACCATCAAGGTGAACGGCTACACGGTCAAGGAGGGCGACTGGATCTCGCTGAACGGTTCGACGGGCGAGGTTTACCTCGGTGAGGTGGCCACGCGCGCAGCCGATCTGAGCGGCGACTTCGCCAAGCTCATGGAGCTGGCCGGCAAGTACTCGGTACTGAAGGTCCGCGCCAACGCCGACACGCCCAAGGATGCCGCCCAGGCCTTCGCCTTCGGCGCCGAGGGTATCGGTCTGTGCCGCACGGAGCACATGTTCTTCGAAGGCGACCGCATCAAGGCCATCCGCGAGATGATCCTCGCCGATGACGAGGCCGGCCGCCGCGTGGCACTCGCCAAGCTGCTGCCGATCCAGCGCGGCGACTTCGAGGGTCTGTTCAAGGCCATGAACGGATTCCCCGTAACGGTCCGCCTGCTCGATCCCCCTCTGCACGAGTTCGTGCCGCACGATCTGAAGGGTCAGCAGGAGATGGCCGAGGAGATGAACGTCCCCGTGGAGAAGATCATCGCCAAGGTCGAGGCGCTCGCCGAGTTCAACCCGATGCTGGGTCACCGCGGCTGCCGTCTGGGCAACACCTATCCCGAGATCACCGAGATGCAGGCCCGCGCCATCCTCGAGGCTGCCATGAACGTCAAGGCTACGGGGCTGCCCGTACACGTGGAGATCATGGTACCGCTCGTAGGTAACCACAAGGAGCTCCGCTACCAGAAGAACATCATCGACGCGACCGCCAACCGCGTATTCGCCGAGCGCAACGACCGCATCGACTACATGGTCGGTACGATGATCGAGGTGCCGCGCGCCGCCGTGACGGCCAACCAGATCGCCGAGGTTGCCCAGTTCTTCTCGTTCGGTACGAACGACCTGACGCAGATGACGCTCGGCTTCTCGCGCGACGATATCTCGAAGTTCCTGCCCGTCTACCTCGAGAAGGGCATCCTGAAGAACGACCCGTTCCAGATCCTCGATCGCAACGGCGTCGGCCAGCTGATCCGCGAGGCGGTCTTCAAGGGCCGCGGCACGCGCGAGAACCTCAAGTGCGGTATCTGCGGCGAGCACGGCGGTGAGCCCTCGTCGGTAGAGTTCTGCCACTACGCCGGTCTGAACTACGTCAGCTGCTCGCCCTTCCGCGTGCCCATCGCACGTCTGGCAGCGGCTCACGCAGCCCTCAACCAGAAGTAGTCCGACTGACCAACTTCACTGAAAGACGGGAAACCCCCGCTCCTCGGCTGAGGAGCGGGGGTTTCGTTTGCAGGCGGAGGCTGCGGCCGCGTCAGAAATGGAATTTCACGGCGACGCCGAAGTTCCACAGGCCGGGCTTATAGAAGCCCTTGTCACCGCCGCCCGTCACGGTGCCGATCATCGGCCGGTAGTCAACCTCGAGCGAGATGGGGGTGTGGCGGAAACGGCAGCCGAAGGCCGCCGAGCCGACGGCGCCGACCAGAAAGCCCGAGTCGCTGAAGTTATAAGCACCCAGCCCGACGCCGACACCCGCATTGAGATACCAGTCGCAGGTCCGGGGTGTCCAGTCGGTCCACTCGCAGCAGCGCCAGTTGTAGAGGCCTGTCACGGCAATACCGTCGTAGTTGGGGAATGCCAGCGTGAACTGCATGAAACGGTCGGTCGAGAGATTCCGCTCGTAGAGCAGTTCGACCGAACCGCCCGCACGCAGGCCGACAGCCTGCTTCTGCGCCTTGACCGCTGCGGTCGAGAGGCACATTGCCAACAGTAAAAAGATCTTTTTCATCATCTTCATAGCTATTTATAAAGGTCATTCGATCCGTCTGAACGGCACCCGCACCGTCGCACGAGGACGTGCCGATCGGTCAGGCAGCCTGCACAGCCCTGCCAAAACCGTTCCACGACAAAAAAAGCGAGCCGTTTTTTTTGCAAAACGGTTCGCTTTTTCTTGCGGATCGAAGGCTTCGCTGCCGACTATTTCGTCTTGTAGCCGCAGCGGTACTTGCCCTTCGCCAGCCCCAGCAGCTTGCTTTTCAGCAGCTGACGGCGCAACGGCGAGAGGCGGTCCGTGAAAACTTTGCCGTCGAGGTGGTCGTACTCGTGCTGAATGACGCGGGCGCGATAGCCGTCGAACTCCTCGTCGTGCTCGGCGAAATCGGCATCGAGGTAGCGCATGCGGATCGAGACGGGACGGCGCACATCCTCGTGCAGCCCCGGCAGCGAGAGGCAGCCCTCGTTGAAGAGCTCCGTCTCCTCCGACACGGCGTAGATCTCGGGGTTGATGAAGGCGCGCCGATAGTCGCGGCAGCGCTCGTCCTCATCGCCCCAGGCCGAGCAGTCGACCACGAAGAGGCGGATGTTGCGGCCAATCTGCGGCGCGGCCAGTCCGCAGCCGTCGGCCTCGGCCATCGTCAGGAACATGTCCTCGACCAGCTTCGGCAGTTCGGGGTACTCCTTTGTCAGCTCCACGGAGGGCTTGCGCAACCCCTCCGCACCGAAAATAACGATTGGATAGATCATTTTCTTCCGTATTGCATGTAATCTTCCAGAATCAGGGTCGCCGCGATGCGGTCGACGGTCGCCTTGTCGCGCCGCGCCTGCCGCTTCATCCCGCCGTCGATCATCGCCCGGTGCGCCAGCACCGAGGTGAAACGCTCGTCGTAGAAGGTCACCTCCTTGTCGGGATAGGCGGCCTGCAGGCGCCGCGCCAGCGGCTCGATGAAGCGCCACGTCTCCGAGGGGGTGCCGTTCATCTGCAGCGGCTTGCCGAGGACGATCGTCGAGACCTCCTCGCGGCGGAAATAATCGGCCAGCCACCGCTCCAGCTCGCGTGTCTCGACGGTCGCGAGACCGCCTGCGATGAGCTGCAGCGGATCGCTCACGGCGAGGCCCGTGCGGCGGATGCCGTAGTCGACGGCCAAGATGCGTCCCATGCGGATTCCGGGCGGCGAAGCGGGCGGCACGACGGCCGCCCTCCCCTGCCGCGATTCGAATTAGAGGTTCAGTTTCTTGAAGAGGCGGCGGTACGAGCACTCCTCGTCGACCATGGCGCGCAGCGCCTCGATCTTCACGCGCTCCTGGGCCATCGTGTCGCGGTGGCGCACCGTCACGGTGCCGTCCTCGAGCGTCTGACCGTCGACCGTCACGCAGAACGGCGTACCGACGGCATCCTGACGGCGGTAGCGCTTGCCGACCGAGTCCTTCTCGTCGTAGACGACGTTGTAGTCGTACTTGAGATCGTCGACGATCTTCTGCGCCACCTCGGGCATGCCGTCCTTCTTGACGAGCGGCAGCACGGCCACCTTGACCGGTGCCAGCGCCGCGGGGAACTTCAGCACGACACGGCGGTCGCCGCCCTCGAGCTGCTCCTCGGTATAGGCGGCCGACATCACCTGCAGGAACATGCGGTCGACGCCGATCGAGGTCTCGACGACGTAGGGAACGTAGCTCTCGCCCGTCTCGGGATCGAAGTACTGGATCTTCTTGCCCGAGAGACGCTGGTGATTCGAGAGGTCGAAATCGGTGCGCGAGTGGATACCCTCGACCTCCTTGAAGCCGAACGGAAAATTGTACTCGATATCGGTGGCGGCGTTGGCGTAGTGGGCCAGCTTGTCGTGGTCGTGGAAACGGTAGTTGGCGTCGCCGAAGCCGAGGGCGCGGTGCCAGGCCATGCGCGTCTCCTTCCACTTGTTCCACCACTCCATCTCGCTGCCCGGACGCACGAAGAACTGCATCTCCATCTGTTCGAACTCGCGCATGCGGAAGATGAACTGACGGGCGACGATCTCGTTGCGGAAGGCCTTGCCGATCTGGGCGATACCGAACGGCAGCTTCATGCGGCCCGTCTTCTGGACGTTCAGGAAGTTGACGAAGATGCCCTGCGCCGTCTCGGGACGCAGGTAGATCGTGTTGGCACCTTCGGCCGTCGAGCCCATCTGCGTAGAGAACATCAGGTTGAACTGACGCACCTCGGTCCAGTTGCGCGTACCCGAAATCGGGCAGACGATCTCGCAGTCGAGGATGATCTGGCGCAGCCCTTCGAGGTCATTGGCGTTCATCGCCTCGGCGAAACGGGCGTGCACCGCGTCGCGCTTGGCGACCGTCTCGGCCACACGGGGCGAGGTGGCGCGGTACTGCGCCTCGTCGAACTGCTCGCCGAAACGCTTGCGGGCCTTTTCGACCTCCTTCTCGATCTTCTCGTCCTGCTTGGCGAGCCAGTCTTCGATCAGCACGTCGGCACGGTAGCGCTTCTTCGAGTCGCGGTTGTCGACGAGCGGGTCGTTGAAGGCGGCCACATGGCCCGAGGCCTCCCACGTCTTGGGGTGCATGAAGATCGCGGCATCGAGGCCGACGATGTTCTCGTGGAGCTTCACCATCGAGTCCCACCAATAGCGCTTGATGTTGTTCTTCAGCTCGACGCCGTTCTGGCCGTAGTCGTAGACGGCGCCCAGGCCGTCGTAAATCTCGCTCGAGGGGAATACGAAACCGTACTCCTTGCAGTGAGCCACCAGTTTCTTGAAGAGTTCTTCCTGTGTCATGGTATCAATCGTTGTTACATATTCTTCTAACGAGCAAAGATAGAAAAAATAAGCGGGACGCACAGCATCCGAAGCGAGAAATTTGAGGCGCGACGCCCGAAACCCGCCGAAACGGGGCGTACAGCGGACGGGATCGGGAAGATGCGCCCGCAGCAGCGGCACCCGACCGCCCCCGCATGCCGCCGCACGAACGGGTGAACGACTTCGCCCGGGCGGCGGGTTGCGAACCCGCCGGAAGGCTCGGACCGCCGGCAGCGAACGCACGGACGCCATTCATGCGTGCGGACCTTCGGCGGGCCCGGCATCGCTCCGAAGAGCCGCATGCGTATGATTCGGAAAGGAAAAATTTTCAGAGCAGTCCCGCACGGCGGAACGAGAAATCGCCTTCGCGGGCGATGATGAGATGGTCCAGCAGGCGGATGTCGAACAGGGCCGCCGCCTCGGCGATCCGCTTCGTCAGGCGGCGATCCTCGCCGCTCGGTTCGGCGGCTCCCGACGGATGGTTATGGACCAGGATGAGTTTCGTGGCGAGCAGTTCGAGGGCCCGCTTGACGACCAGCCGGTGGTCGACGACCGTCCCTTCCACGCCGCCCTGGCTGATGCGCTGCCGCTCGATGACGCGGTTCGACGAGGTGAGGTAGATCGCCCAGCACTCCTCGTAGGCCAGCCGTTCGAGCTGCGGCCGCATGAGGCGTGCAGCATCGTCACACGAGTCGATGACGACCGCCGCCGTCGAGGCGCTTTGCGCCACCCTGCGGCCGAACTCGGCCGCCGCATGCAGCAGCTGTGCCCGCCGCAGCCCCAGTCCGCCGATCATGCGCAGGCGGGCCCGCTCGGTCGCGGCAATTCGTTCCAAAGATCCGCACTGCTTCAGCAGCGTCTCCGCCGCCTCGGGATCATCCAGCAACAGCGCCAGCAGCTCGGCATCGCTCAGCGCCGCCGCGCCGCGCACCTCCAGTTTGTCACGAATCGCCTGCATCGCCATGATTATTGTGCTGCGCGCTGCTCCGTCCGTGCGGCCGAACGCTCCAGCCGGTCGAGGCGGTCGAGCAACGAAGCGGAGCGCTCGTCGCTCACGAAATCCGCCACCGAGAAGGCGGCGTTCTGCTCGGCCTCCTTCTTCGATTCGCCCAAGCCGTGGCCCACCTCCATGTTGTCGATGAGCACCGTCGTGTAGAAGAGGGGATGGTTCGAGTGCGGCTCCTTCTCCTGCGTCGTCCGGAACGAGAAGGTATGGCGGTTCTTCTGACACCACTCGATCAGGCGGCTCTTGAAATCGTTTTCCGAAACGGTCAGCGCCTCGATATCGAGCAGCTCGGCATAGATGCGGTTGATGAGCAGGCGGTTGACGAAATTATATCCCTGATCGAGGTAGATCGCCCCCATCATCGCCTCGAAGGCGTCGCCGTAGATGTGTTTCTGGATCACGCCCGGGGCGTGGTTAAGAATGAGGTGGCGGTCCAGCCCCAGCCGTTCGGCCAGCGCGTTGAGAGACTGGCGCGAGACGATCTTCGACCGCAGCTGCGTCAGAAAGCCCTCGTCGCGGTCGGGATACTCGATGAAGAGGTAGTCCGAGGTCACGGCCTCGATCACCGCGTCGCCGAGGTATTCGAGCCGCTCGTTGTTGATCGAACGGCCGTCGGGCAGCAGCACCGACGCCGATTTGTGCACCAGCGCGAGTTTGTAGAGCTCGACGTTGTTCGGGATGAAACCGAACATGTCGTCGATCATCGCATAATAATGTTTGTCGGCGCCGAAACGGCGGCGGAACGGGCGCAGCAGAAAGTCGAACACGGCAGGCAGGCGGTTAAGGGAGCGAATCGGAAAATGAAAAAGGGCTTCGCCGAGAGGCATGATTCCTCTCGGCAGAGCCCCTCTGTTTCATCGGTGGTCGAAACTATTTCTTGTGCTCCTCGATGTAGTTGAGCACGTCGCCGACGGTCGTGATCTTCTCGGCGTCCTCGTCGGGAATCTGCAGATCGAAAGCCTTCTCGAACTCCATGATCAGCTCAACGGTGTCGAGCGAGTCGGCGCCGAGGTGGTTCGTGAAACTTGCTTCGGGAGTTACCTCCGACTCCTTGACACCCAGTTTATCGACGATGATCTCGACGACTTTTGCTTGAATTTCAGACATGATGTTAATTTTTTAGTGAAACAAATATGTTTGTTGTTCGTTTGTCCGTTTTGAAATTTCCATCGGAATTTCGCGCAAAAGTAACACTTTTTTTATTACTTTTGACAAATGAAGCCGATTTTTTTATGCCAACAATTCCGCCATTTAGAACAATTAGCAATATAAATTAAAATAAATCAGCCAATTATGAATTTATTACTTATTTCCAATTCCACCAACGCAGGCGAGGCTTACCTGCAATATCCGCTGCCCGAGATCGCCCGCGTGCTGCAGGGCGTGCGCGAAATCGTCTTCGTGCCCTACGCCGCCGTGACCTTCTCCTACGTCGAGTACGAGCGCAAGGTGCAAGCGCGTCTGGCCGAGATCGGCATCCGCGTCCGCTCGGTACACCGCGCCGCTGACCCGCGCCGCATGATCCGCGAGGCCGAGGCGATCTGCGTCGGAGGCGGCAACACCTTCGCCCTCACGAAGAAGATGCAGGAGCAGGGGCTCATGCAGGCGATCCTGCGCAAGGTGCGTCAGGGTACCCCCTACGTCGGCTGGTCGGCCGGCAGCAACGTCTGCTGCCCGACGATCTGCACCACGAACGACATGCCGATCGTCTTCCCCGCCTCGTTCCGGGCCATCGGCGCCGTGCCGTTCCAGATCAACCCCCACTACCTCGACGCCAACCCCGCGGGCCACGCCGGCGAGACGCGCGAGCAGCGCATCCGCGAATACATCGAGGCCAACCCGCGCCGCTGGGTCGTCGGGCTGCGCGAGGGGTGCATGCTCCACTACACGGACGAGGGGTTGCAGCTGATCGGCTCGCGGCCGATGCGCATCTTCCGCAAGGGCATCGAGCCCTACGAGGTGCAGGCCGGCGACGACCTGTCGTTCCTCTTCGAGAAATAACGCGTCCGTCATGAAAGTCTTTATCGCCGGACTGGGCCTCATCGGAGGCTCGTTCGCCCTGGCGCTGCGCGACCGCGGGCTGGCCGAAGAGATCCTGGGGCTCGAACGCAGCGAGGAGCGGGCCGCCGAAGCGCTGCGCCGCGGCCTCGCGGACCGCATCGTCTCCTTCGAGGAGGGTGTGGCGGCGGCCGACCTCACGGTGCTCGCCACCCCCGTGGATACGATCCCGCTGCTGGCCGTCAAGGCGCTGAACCGCGTCAGCAGCCGCCAGACGGTCATCGACATGGGCTCGACCAAGGGCGAGCTGTGCGAGGTGATCTCGATGCACGCCGCGCGCGGCCGCTTCGTCGCCGTCCACCCGATGTGGGGCACCGAGCACAGCGGTCCGCAGGCGGCGCAGCACGGCGCCTTCACGGGGCGCAACGTGGTGCTCTGCGACACGGAGCGGAGCGACGCCGACGCCGTGGCCTGCGTCGAGGGGATTTTCCGTGCGCTGGAGGCACCGATTCTCCGCATGGGGGCCGAGGAGCACGACCTGCACGCCGCCTACGTCTCGCACATCTCGCACATCACCTCCTTCGCGCTGGCCAACACCGTGCTGGAGAAGGAGCGCGAGGAGGAGCGCATCTTCGAGCTCGCGGGCGGCGGCTTCGAGAGCACGGTGCGACTGGCCAAAAGCGCCGCCGCGACGTGGGTGCCGATCCTGCTGCAGAACAAGTACAACGTGCTGGACGTCCTGCGCGAGCACATCCACCAGCTGCAGCTGCTGCGGCGGATGATCGAGCGCGACGACACCGACGGCCTGCGCGAGACGATCGAGCGGGCCAACACCATCCGCCGCATTCTCCGCTGACGCGCCGCCATGGAGAGACTCCCCCGCCCCGCCGCCGAGACCGACGCCGCCCGCACGGGACGGCTCGGCGAGGAGGCCGTCGCCGACGCCCTGCGCCGCCACGGCTTCGAGATCGTCGCACGCAACTGGCGCGACGGCCGCTACGAACTCGACATCGTGGCGCGCCGCCGCGAAGCGCTGCGCTTCATCGAGGTCAAGACCCGCCGCGAAGGATCGCTCACCGCTCCCGAGGAGGCGCTGACGCCGCAGAAACGGCGCGCCCTGCGGCGGGCCGTCGAGGCCTTCGTCGCCGCCTCGGGCGACCGCTATGCCGACCACGACCTGCACTTCGATCTGGCGGCCGTGCACCGCGACCCGCAGGGCCGTCTGCGGATCGAATGGTTCGCCGATGCGGTCGAGTTCGGCTGGTAACGGAAGCGGCGCCGCAGGGCCGGAATTTGGCAGTTTCGTTTTTTTAACGTATATTTACTCGTTCAAACCAACGACACGCGTAACGTTATGTGGCTTTACAACCTGTTGCTGACGCTCGTCGCACCGCTGCTGCGGCTCGCCGCCCTGCGCAGCGGCAAGATGCGGCTGTGGGTCGAGGGGCGCCGCGGCCTCTTCGAGCGGATGCGCGCCGCGATTCCGCCGACGGAGCGCATCCTCTGGGTCCATGCCGCCTCGCTCGGCGAGTTCGAGCAGGGACGCCCGATCATCGAGGCGCTCCGCCGCGAACGCCCCGACTGCAAGATCCTGCTCACCTTCTTCTCCCCCTCGGGCTACGAGATCCGCAAGAACTACGACGGCGCCGACTACATCTTCTACCTGCCGCTCGACACGCGGCGCAACGTCCGCCGTTTCCTCGACATCGTCCGTCCCGAAATCGCCCTCTTTGTCAAGTACGAGTTCTGGTTCAACATGCTGCGCGAACTGCGCCGCCGCCGCGTGCGCACCTTCGTCGTCTCGGCGATCTTCCGTCGGCGCGACGTCTTCTTCCGCTTCTACGGCGGCCTGTGGCGGCGGGCGCTCGAGACCTTCGAGACGATCTTCGTACAGAACGACGAGTCGAAACGCCTGCTCGCCGAGCTGGGCTTCGACAATACGCTCGTCACGGGCGACACGCGCTTCGACCGCGTCGCCGCCATCGCCCGCGCGGCGCGACGCATCGGGATCGTGGAGCGGTTCCGCGGCGACGCGCCCCTCTTCGTGGCGGGATCGACGTGGGGGCCCGACGAGGAGCTCCTCATCCCCCTCATGAACGCCAATCCGGCGATCCGCTTCGTCGTAGCACCCCACGAGATGGACGAGGCGCGCATCGAACGGCTCCTCGCGGCAGTCGGCGGCGAGGGTATCCGCTACACGCAGTGCGACGCCGCGACGTCGTTCGACGGTAAACGGCTGCTGGTGCTCGACACGGTCGGCATCCTTTCGTCCGTCTACGGCTACGCCAGATGGAGCTACATCGGCGGCGGCTTCGGCGTAGGCATCCACAACACGCTCGAGGCGGCGACCTTCGGCCTGCCGATCGCCTTCGGGCCCAACTACCGCAAATTCAAGGAGGCCTGCGACCTGGTCACGCTCGGCGCCGCCGCTTCGGTCTCGACGCAGGAGGAGCTGGCCGCCTGGTTCGCCCCGCTGCGCGACGATCCCGAGGCGCTCGAACGCGCGGGCCGCGCCGCACGGGAGTACACGCAGCGGCACCAGGGTGCCACCGAAATTATCACCCGCACCATCCTGCACCGGCCGTAACCTCGCTGCCGAACACGAAACGCGCCCCCGCCCTTGCTTGATGCAAAGGCGGGGGCGCATTGATTTTCTATGGGGTACCGCGACCGGTCCGCGGCGTCACACCAGCCACTCGCCGAGGCGCTGCTTCTCCACGGTGCGGACCTCGCAGCGGCCGATCGCCACGGGCAGCACCACGTGCAGCGAATCGCCGTCGCTCTTCTTGTCCTTGCCGACCTCGCGCAGCAGCCGCGACACGGGGACGGGGGGCGTCAGCGTGAAGCCCAGCCGCCCGAGCAGCTCCGCGATGCGCCGTTCGTCGGTCTCGGCGAGCAACCCCTGCCGCACCGAGGCGGCGGCCACCGACCGCAGCCCCACGGCCACCGCCTCGCCGTGGCTCATCTTCGTCGAACACTTCTCGATCGCATGGGCCAGCGTGTGGCCCAGGTTGAGCAGGCGCCGCTCGCCCGTCTCGCGCTCATCGCGGCCGACGATCTCCGCCTTGACACGGATCGCCGCCTCGATCGCCCGCTCGAGCAGGGCCGTATCGCTGCGGAGTGCCTCGAAGGAGGACTCTTCGAGCAGTTCGAAGAGCGCCGCGTCGCCGATGACGGCCGACTTGACCACCTCGGCCAACCCCGCGCGGAACTCCCGGTCGGGCAGCGTCGCCAGCAGCGCGGGGTCGCAGATGACGAAGCGCGGCTGCGTAAAGGTTCCCGCGATGTTCTTGTAGCCGCCGACGTTCACGCCGTTCTTGCCGCCCACCGAGGCGTCGACCTGTCCGAGGAGGGTCGTCGAGACGAAACCGAACGGCACGCCCCGCATGTAGGTCGAGGCGGCGAAACCCGCTACGTCGGTGACGATGCCGCCGCCGATCCCCAGCACGAAGGTGCGGCGGTCGGCGCCCGCGTCGAGCAGGCGGCGGTGGATCTGTTCGACCGTCCGCAGCGTCTTGATCGTCTCGCCCTGCCCGATGAGGATCTTCTCGTAGGGGGCGAGCAGCGACGGATGCAGGCGGTCGATCGAGGCGTCCGAAACGACCACGACACGCCCTTCGGGCAGCAGCGACGGCAGCAGAGCGGCCGCCGCACCGATATAGAGATCGCTCGACTGGCGAACGGAGAAACGGGGATTCATCGGCAGGGAGTTTATGCGCTTTCGGAGAGCAAAAGTAGCATTTTTTCGGAGAAATGATTACTTTTGCGGATTCAAAATAGTTTCCTATGCAAAAACTGCGCAACATTGCGATTATCGCCCACGTCGATCACGGCAAGACGACCCTGGTGGACAAGATGATCCTGGCAGGGCATATCCTGCGCGACAACGCCAAGACGGGCGGCGACCTGATACTCGACAACAACGACCTGGAGCGCGAGCGCGGCATCACGATCCTCTCGAAGAACGTTTCGGTCATCTACAAAGATTACAAGATCAACATCATCGACACCCCGGGCCACGCCGACTTCGGCGGCGAGGTGG
>CAZVGH010000038.1:0-12443 GCA_964626515.1 uncultured Alistipes sp. | reverse complement strand
TGGTAGAATCGGCTGTTATCCTGTTACCTCCCCGTCACAACTTCCTCGCGGCAGCTGCAAAAGGGCGGGGCGTGTTGTGAGGCAGCTTTGCGGTGTGTTACCTCCGAATCAAGTCTGCATGGTGGAGTAATAGGCCCCTTCGTGCAGGGCGAAGAATGGCGACGGACAGAAGTGCCGGCATAGAGAGTGTGTTCGGGGAAAGCATTAAAAGGCAGGGTACGGGTCGAGAGAAAAAAGGCGCAGCGCCATGTCTTTGCGTCCGGCCGTACTGTCGTTTGCTGGCGGGACACGTCCCGCGGCATTCTCAACGGCTTGGATAGCCGGTGTCATGGCGCCACTTCGGGTTAACGCATGTCTCCGCTGTATCATGCCCAGGCCCCTGGTCGCCCCCATCACCCGCGAGGAGGTCGATATCAGTTCACACCCCGATTACATGCGCTTCGCTGCAAATATACGCAAAAATCAAGAAAATCGAAATCGGAAAGAGGATTCTTGTGACGGCTCGCGAGATTATGGTGCGGCGTCGGAGCAGATGGCCATCCAATCCCGAACCGCCCATAGGGATGCTTGTAGGATTTGTACATAGGGAGTCTGTCAAGAACGGAGCTCCCGTGGTGGCTTGACTAATCGGCAGCCTGCAGTGAACGGGTTGCCTCCCGGGATGCCGTATGCGCGGCAAAAAAAGAAAGCGACCCGTTATCGAGTCGCTTTTGAGTAGTGGATAGGGGATTCGAACCCCTATGTCATGCGTGAGAGGCATGTATCCTAGCCCTTAGATGAATCCACCGTTTGGTTTTCGTGTTGCAAAGATACGGCCTTTTTTTGAAACTCCAAATTTTTGCAGCGATTTTTTTGTGTTTTGTCGCAAAAAGGGGCTTTCGACCTGTCCGCGGGTGTTCGGCGCAAGGGCGCAGCGCGTACCGCGGCGACATGAAAGGCATAAAAAAAGATTCAATGCTTCACAGCGTTGAATCTTTTCTTTTGAGTGAGAGACCGAAGCCGCTCCTCAAAATCGAGTTGAACGGAAGGTCGTCGATCCGTAACGGCGAGCACCGCCGTCGGGATCTTAACAGCGAAAGCCGCTGTAACCTGCCGATCCACTCAACCAACCTAAAACTACTAACCTAAATGAACCTTAAAACTTCGTTGCAAAGATAAACCCTGTTTTTGGATTATGCAAATATTTTATTAATAAAATAAATTAATTTAGCAATTTTGTAAGAATATTCTGCCGCCACCCCTCCTCAGGGGCCGTGCGGCGGCGTTCGGAATCGGCGATGACGGGGCGTGTCGTTTGGGACGGGAGTATTCGAGACAGTGTTCAGATTGGCGGCGTGGGGGAGGCTGGGCATTCGGAATCGGGAGAGTGTTCGGGATCGGGGGTATTCGGGACGGGACGGTGTTCGGATCGGCGGCGTTTGGGGTAGGTCATTCGGGGCTGGACGGTATTGTGGGCGGGGGATATTCGGACGATGACGGCATTCGAGGCAACACAGCCGGAGCGGACTATTCGGAATCTGGATGGTGTCGGGGTGCGTGTTCTCGGGATGGCTGTGGCATTCGAGCGCGGTGGTGTTCGGGATAATGCAGTGTTGAGTACGACAGGTTTGGACGGCGGGCGGTATGCGGGACGGGACGGTGTTTGAGCTGCGGCATTTGTGGGCGGCGCGGCCGGGTATGGCGGCATGTGAGGAGGAGGCATTGTGTTGCAGCCGGGGAGTGGGGTATTGTCGGGTACTGCGTCGTGGCAAGGGAGGTGCATTTGTCGGGCATTGCGTTACGACCGTGGAGTGCGGCGTTGCCTGGCGCTGCGGTGCGGGCGGCGGGCGCCACAAAGGTCGGAGAAGAGAGGCGTGACTGCGGGTCGGCTGCTGCTCGGAGCGGCCGGCCGGGTGCCGGACCGCGTACCCCGATCGCGTGCGGCATACTGATAAATACCTATAAATATAGCCGTAGCAACCCGTCCGATCGCAGCCTGCGGCAGCTCGTGCAGGCGATGCGGGAGGCGCGCCGCGGTGTGTGCTACCTGTTCGAAAAGCCGCTTCGGAAGGGGTGTGCAGGCCGTTTTTCGGCGCTTCGGACGGCGATTTTTTGCGGAGCGGCTTTCCGGATTTGAAAAAAAATCGTATCTTTGGTATCCGATGGCCGGCCTCTATTACCACATCCCCTTTTGCAAGCGCATCTGCAGCTACTGCGATTTCTATCGCACGGCGCAGCTGCAGCGGCTCCCTTCGGTGGTCGAGGCGATGTGCCGCGAGATCGCGGCCCGCGCGGATTATCTCGGCGGCGAACCGGTCCGCACCCGCTACTTCGGCGGCGGAACGCCGTCGCTCTGCACGGCCCCGCAGCTGCGCATGCTGCTGGAGGCGGCCGCTGCGCATTTCGACTGTTCGGCTGTCGAGGAGACGACCCTCGAGGCCAATCCCGACGATCTGACGGCCGGCTTTCTGGCGGAGTTGCGCGCGCTCGGCATCGACCGCCTCTCGATCGGCATCCAATCCTTCGATGACGAGGCGCTGCGTTTCATGAACCGCCGCCATACGGCCGACGAGGCCGAAGCGGCCGTGCGGCGCGCACAGGCGGCGGGTTTCGACAACGTGACGGTCGATCTGATCTTCGGCATTCCCGGCTTCGGCGGGGCTTCGCTCGAGCGCTCGGTCGACCGCCTGCTGCGTCTCGGCGTGCCGCATGTTTCGGCATATCTTTTGACCGTCGAGCCGCGCACGCGCTTCGGCCTGCTGGCCGAACGGGGGGCGCTCGAGGAGATCTCCGACGAACGCTGCGAGGAGGAATACCTCCTGATCCACAACCGGCTGACGGCAGCCGGCTACGAACATTACGAGGTCTCGAACTACGCCCTCCCGGGGTTCCGCGCCCGTCACAACAGCCGCTACTGGGACGGCACGCCCTACCTCGGCGTCGGCCCCGCGGCCCACTCCTTCGACGGCCGCTCGCGCTGCTGGAACGCCGCCTCGGTCGACCGCTACCTCGCTGGAGAGGCCCCAGAGGGCGAGACGCTGACCGACGAGGACCGGCGTCTCGAGTACCTGCTCACGCGCCTGCGGACGGCCGACGGATTTCGCACGGAGGAGTTCGCCGGACGCTTCGGCGCGGAAGCCGCCGACCGGCTGCTGGCGGCGGCCCGCCCGCTCGCAGCCGGCGGATCGCTCGAGATCGCGGAGGGTCGGCTGCGGATTCCGCCCGCGCGACTGCTGGTATCGGATGCGGTCATCCGGGCTCTTTCGGACGATTGACCCCGCTAAACGCTTCACCGCCAAATGTTATTTATTCTTAAAAAAATTGAAAATATTCGGATTAATCAATTTTAAGTATTATCTTTGCGGCCGATTGGTTTCTGCCGATACGAAAATACAACGATAAACAAGTTTTCTATATGAGTAACACGACATTAACACCTGACTATCTGTTCGAGGTCAGCTGGGAGGTTTGCAATAAGGTGGGCGGCATTCACACCGTGATCGCCACCAAGGCGCAGACCGCACTGCGCAAGTTCGGCGAGCACTACGTGCTCATCGGTCCCGACGTGCAGCACATGGGCGCCAACCCCGAATTCGAGGAGGATGCGACGCTGCTGCGCGCCTGGCGCCAGACGGTCTACGGCGAGGGCATCCGCATCCGCGTGGGCCGCTGGAAGATCCAGGGCGAGCCGCTGGCCGTGCTGATCGACTTCACGTCGCTCTTCTCGCAGAAGGACGAGATCCTCAAGAAGCTGTGGGACGAGTACCACGTCGACTCGATCTCGGGCCAGTGGGACTACGTCGAGCCCGTGCTCTTCGGCTATGCCGCCGGCAAGGTGATCGCCTCCTACGTCGAGACCTTCTGCACGGCCGCCGACAAGGTCGCCGCCCATTTCCACGAGTGGATGACGGCTGCCGGCGCCCTCTACCTGCGCTCGCACGCCCCCTATATCGCGACGCTCTTCACGACGCACGCGACGGTCATGGGCCGCTGCATTGCCGGCAACCGCCTGCCCCTCTACAACGACCTGACGAAGTTCAACGCCGACGACATGGCGCGCCAGTTCAACGTGCTGGCTAAGCACTCGATCGAGAAGCAGGCCGCGACTTACGCCGACGCCTTCCTCACCGTGAGCGACATCACGGCCAACGAGTGCAAATACCTCCTCGGCCGCGAGCCGGACGGCGTGACGCCCAACGGCTTCGAGAACGATTTCGTGTGGAGCGGCGAGCTCTTCGAGGCGAAGCGCCGGGAGGCCCGTAAGGCGATGATCGAGGTGGCCGAAGCCTGCCTCGGCACGAAGTTCGAGAGCGATCCCGTCATCCTCGGCACGAGCGGCCGCTACGAGTTCCGCAACAAGGGTCTCGACATCTTCATCGAGTCGCTGAAGCGCCTGGCCGCTTCGGAGCAGCTCGACCGCGAGGTGCTGGCCTACATCACCGTGCCCGCCGCCCACTGCGGCCCGCGCGCCGATCTGCAGGCGCATCTGGCCGATCCTTCGAAACCGATCGACCAGAGCCAGTACCGCTACTCGACGCACCGCCTCGAGTACCAGTCCGAAGACCAGATCGTCAACGCCCTGAACGGCTCGATCCTGACCACGGAGCAGTCGAAGGTGAAGGTGATCTTCGTGCCGACCTACCTCAATGCGCAGGACGGCATTTTCAACAAGCACTACTACGAACTGCTCGTCGGTATGGACATGACGGTCTATCCCTCCTACTACGAGCCGTGGGGCTATACGCCGCTCGAGTCGGTGGCCTTCTCGGTGCCGACCGTCACGACGACGCTGGCCGGTTTCGGCCTGTGGGTCGACAAGAAGCGCGAGCATGCCGGCGTCGAGGTGATCCGCCGCGACGATTACAACGACATGGAGGTCGCCATGAAGATCTCGGAGGCCGTGCTGCGCTTCGCCCGTCTGGACGAGCGTCAGGTGGCTGCCGTGCGCCGCTCGGCGTACGAGGTGGCCGAGACGGCGCTCTGGGAGCAGCTCTTCCCCTTCTACGAGCAGGCCTACGCCGAGGCGCTCGAGAGTTCGGTGCTGCGCACCAACCGCACGGTGCTGGGCGAGGGCGGCACGCGCAGCGAGCAGATCAACTTCGTGCGCCAGCAGCTCTTCGTCGAGCGCCCCAACTGGAAGCGCATGATGATCGACAAGACCCTCCCGGCGCGTCTGCACGCGCTCGAGGAGCTTTCGCGCAACCTCTGGTGGTGCTGGAACGCCGACGCCCGCAAACTCTTCGAGGGTATCGATCAGAAGCTGTGGCTGGCCTGTGACCAGAACCCGATCGCCTTCCTCGACAAGCTGCCGATGGAGCGCGTGAAGCAGCTCGAGGCCGACGCCGATTTCCTGGCCCGCCTCGACGCTGTCTACACCACCTTCCGCACCTATATGGAGGAGAAGCCCGCCGCCGACACGACGACGATCTCCTATTTCTCGATGGAGTACGGTCTGCACTCGTCGCTGAAGATCTACTCGGGCGGTCTCGGCATCCTGGCCGGCGACTACCTGAAGGAGGCTTCGGACAAGAACGTTCCGATGGCCGCCGTGGGTCTGCTCTACCGCTACGGTTACTTCACGCAGCGTCTCTCGGCACAGGGTGCCCAGGAGGCGACCTACGAGGCGCAGAATTTCTACAAGCTCCCGATCTCGCCCGTGCGTGACGAGGAGGGCGGCTGGGTGACGGTGACGATCGCCCTGCCGGGCCGCACGCTGTCGGCCCGCGTATGGCTCTGCAAGGTGGGCCGCACGGATCTCTACCTGCTCGACGCCGACTACGAGGCCAACCTCGAGGAGGACCGTCAGATTACCCACTTCCTCTACGGCGGCGACTGGGAGAACCGTCTGAAGCAGGAGATCCTGCTCGGCATCGGCGGTATCCGCGCCCTGCGCAAGATGGGCATCAAGCACGACGTCTACCACTGCAACGAGGGTCACGCCGCCTTCATCGGCATCGAGCGCATCCGCGACCTGGTGAACCACAAGAAGCTCTCCTTCTCGGAGGCCCTCGAGGTGATCCGCAGCTCGTCGCTCTTCACGACCCACACCCCCGTGCCGGCCGGTCACGACGCCTTCCCCGAGTCGATGATCCGTCAGTACATGGCCCACTATCCCGATGTGCTCGGCATTACGTGGGAGCAGTATATCAACCTCGGCAAGACCAACCCGAACGATCCGAACGAGAAGTTCTCGATGTCGGTGCTGGCCTGCAACCTCTCGCAGGAGGTCAACGGCGTATCGTGGCTCCACGGCGAGGTTTCGAAGGAGATCCTCGGCAACATGTGGCCGGGCTACTTCAAGAACGAGCTCCACATCGGCTACGTCACGAACGGCGTACACTTCCCGACGTGGATCGCCACCTCGCTGCGCGCGCTCTACGCCCGCTACTTCGGCGACGCCTTCTCGGGCCACGTCTACGACATTCCCGCCTGGCAGAAGGTCAAGGAGATTCCCGACGCGGAGCTCTGGGAGGAGCGCATGAAGCTCAAGGAGCGTCTGATCCACCACATCCGCCGCCGCTACAGCGACCCGCGTCAGGTGCGTCTCGACTCGCCGCGCCAGATGCTGCAGATCATCGACAGCATCAAGCCCGAGGTGCTCACGATCGGCTTCGCCCGCCGCTTCGCCACCTACAAGCGCGCCTACCTGCTCTTCACGAACCTCGACCGTCTGTCGGCCATCGTCAACAACAAGGAGCGCCCCGTGCAGTTCATCTTCGCGGGCAAGGCCCACCCCAACGACAAGCCGGGGCAGGACCTCATCAAACGCATCGTCGAAGTCTCGGCCATGCCGCAGTTCGTGGGCAAGATCCTCTTCCTGCAGAATTACGACATGGAGCTCGCCCGCCGCATGGTACAGGGCGTCGACGTATGGCTCAACACGCCGACCCGTCCGCTCGAGGCTTCGGGTACGTCGGGCGAGAAGTGCGTCATGAACGGCGTCATGCAGTTCTCGGTGCTCGACGGCTGGTGGGTCGAGGGCTACAAGGAGGGCGCCGGCTGGATGCTGCCCATGGAGCGCACCTTCACGGACCAGCATTTCCAGGACGAGCTCGACGCCGAGATGATCTACAACACGATCGAGGAGCAGATCGCCCCGAAGTACTACAAGCGCGGGGAGGACAACATCCCGCACGAGTGGGTCGCTTCGGTTAAGAGCTGCGTGGCCGACATCGCTTCGAACTTCACGACGAACCGCATGCTGATCGACTACGAGGAGCGCTTCTACGACAAGCTCGCCGCCCGCAAGCGCGAGATCACAGCCGGCAGCTACAAGCTGGCGCGCGAGATCGCAGCTTGGAAACGCAAGGTTTCGGCGGCCTGGGATTCGGTGAGCGTGGTCAACACCGAGCGCGTCCGCATCGAGCAGGAGGCCGTGTTCGTAGGCGAGAAGTACCATTTCGAGGTGACGCTCGACATCAACAACCTCCGTCCCGAGGATATCGGTGTCGAGATGGTCGTGGCACAGCAGATCGTCGGCAACGACGACGTCGACGTCAAGAGCACGATCGCGCTCGAGCGCGTGAAGAGCGAGGGCTCGCTGGTGACCTACGCGCTGGATTACCAGCCCGAGGAGGCCGGTACGTTCGACTACGCGCTGCGTATCTTCCCGCAGAATCCGAACCTGCCGCACCGCATGGATTTCGCGCTCGTCAAGTGGGCCTAACCGGTCGGCCGCAGCGGGGTTTGCGAACCCCTCCGCGACCTGCGCCGCATCCGCATTTCGCACCCCTCCTTTCGAACGGGAAAGGAGGGGGCGAAATTTTCAAGACGCGCAAATCCGGCGCCGCGCCGCGGCGGAGCGTTCGGAAACGGAACGTCTTGCTATCAAAATGATAAAAATTCGCTCAAAAAAGGTATTTTTCGGTAAAAGGGATACAACCTGCCGTTTTTTTTAATATCTTTAGAGTACGAACAGATTTTTTATTACGCATATGTCAGCCTTAACTTTCGACAAAACCTCGTTGGGAAACCTCGAGTATTCGCTTCAACGCGAGATGCTCGCCACCGACCGTATCGGCGGTTACATGAGCACGACGATCGTCTGCTGCAACACCCGTAAGTACCACGGTCTGATTGTTGCGCCGATCGACGACAGCGACCGCACCTACGTGCTGCTCTCGTCGCTCGACGAAACGATCGTCCAGCACGACCAGTCGTTCAATCTGGCGCTGCATCGCTACAAGGGTGTTTACGAGCCGCGCGGTCACAAATACATTACCGATTTCGAGTATACGCCGACGCCGACGATCACCTATCGCGTGGGCGGCGTGATCCTGAAGAAGGAGATGCTGTGGATCCACAAGCGCACGCAGCTCATGATCCGCTACACGCTGCTCGATGCCCATTCGGAAACGAAGCTGCGTCTGCGTCCCTTCCTCGCCTTCCGCGACAAGCATGCGCTGACGAAGGCCAACATGGAGGCCGACGGCCACTCCTACCCGGCCGTGAACGGCGTGCGCTGCCGCATGTATCCCACCTTCCCGTGGCTCTATCTGCAGACGACGAAGCCCGGGGCGGAGTTCGTGCCCGCACCCGACTGGTACTACAATTTCGAATATCTCCAGGACCTCGCCCGCGGTTACGACGGCTACGAGGACCTGCTGACGACGGGCTATTTCGAGACCGAGCTCAAGAAGGGCGAGAGCATCATCTTCTCGGCCTCGCTCGACGAGATGGGCTCGCCGGCGGAGATCGAGCGCCTCTTCGAGCAGTCGATCGCCCGCCGCACGCACAAGATCGACTTCATCAGCTGCCTCGAGCATGCCGCCCGCCAGTTCATCATCCGCCGTCCGGGCAACCGCACGGAGGTCGTGGCGGGTTATCCGTGGCACGGCGTTTCGGGCCGTCAGACCTTCGTCGCCCTGCCCGGCATCACGCTCGAGCAGGATCACAAGGAGGACTGCATGGATGTGCTCGACACGCTGGTACGCGAGATGCAGGACGGCATGTTCACCGGCTCGGCCTCGGCCCGCACGGCGGTCGACGCGCCGCTGTGGTTCTTCTGGACACTCCAGCAGCTCGGCCGCGAGATCGGCGGCGAGGCTGTCTGGACGCGCTACGGCGCCGCCATGAAGGGGATCCTCGAGAACTACCGCCGCGGCATCGACGGCCGCATCGTGATGAACGAGAACGGGCTGGTCTGGGCCTCGGCGAACGGCGGTTTCCCCGTGTCGTGGATGGACTCGGTGATCGGCGGCGTCGCCGTGACGCCGCGTGACGGCTATCAGGTCGAGGTGCAGGCGCTGTGGTACAACGCCGTATGCTACGCTCTCGAGCTGGCCGCCGCAGCCGGCGACAAGACCTTCGTCGCGGCGTGGGAGTCGGTGCCCGAGCTGACGAAACGCTCGTTCAACGAGCTCTTCGTGCTGCGTCAGGGCTATCTGGCCGACTACGTGGGTGCCGACGGGGTGAACGACTTCATCCGTCCGAACATGGTCGTGGCCTGCGGCCTGCCCTACAAGATGATTTCGTCGGAGGTGATCGTCGACACGCTGCGCACGATCCGTCAGAATCTGCTCACGCCGCGCGGCCTGCGCACGCTGACGCCGCGCCACCCGCTCTACCGCGGTTCGCAGGAGGGTACCCCCGCCGAGCGCGACTTCGCCGGCAAGAACGGTTCGGTATGGCCGTGGCTGCTGCCCTTCTACGTTTCGGCCTGCTTCGACGTGAACGGCGACCGTTTCATGCCGTCGGCCGAGCAGATCCTCGAGGATTTCGAGGAGGATATCCAGAGCTACGGCATCGGCTCGATCTGCGAGCTTTACGACGCGGATCCCCCGTATGCCTCGCGCGGCGCCGTTTCGCACGCGTGGAGCGTGGCGGCCGTGCTGGAGATCTACCGCATGATCCGCGACCGCAAGGCGGCTGCGAAGCCCGAGCCGAAGGCCGCCGGCAAGAAGCGTGCGACCAAAACCGCGAAGAAAAAATAGTTCCCTCCCGTGCCGGAGGCCCGGCGACGGGCCGGCGGCGGCCGCACGGAAAGCGCGGCTGCCGGGAAGAACGGAAAAAAGCAATTAACAAAGAATTACGCAATATGAGAGTTTTAATGTTCGGCTGGGAGTTCCCGCCCCACATCGCCGGCGGTCTGGGAACGGCATGCTACGGCATGACGCGCGGTCTGGCACGCAACGGCGTCGACGTGACGTTCATCATGCCGCACGCCTACGGCGACGAGGATCAACGTTTCATCCGCGTCGTGAACGCCAGCGACGTCGAGGCCGTCTACGGCTCGACGGGCAGCGGTGCGGACGATATTCTGGACAAGATCTCGTTCATCCATATCGACTCGAACATGGTCCCCTACATCTCTCCCGAGGAGTATGCGACCTACCACGAACAGTATGTGAAGACGGGACAGCGCGTCTGGTCGACGACCGACTGCTGGAAGCAGCGCTACACCTTCTCGGGCAAGTACGGCGCCAACCTCATGGAGGAGGTGGCCCGCTACGCCGTCGTGGCCGCCCAGGTGGCCAAGAACCTCGAGGGGCAGTTCGACGTGATCCATGCCCACGACTGGCTGACCTATTTCGCCGGCATCGCTGCCAAGCGCGTGTCGGGCAAGCCGCTGGTGGTGCACATGCACGCCACGGAGTACGACCGTTCGGGCGAGAACGTCAATACGCAGACCTACGCCATCGAGAAGGCGGGCATGATGGCCGCCGACTGCGTGATGGCCGTTTCGAACCTGACGCGCAACATCGTCATCAACCGCTACGGCATCCCCGCCGAGAAGGTTGTGACGGTGCACAACGCCGTGCGCTTCGCCGAGAACTCGTCGGCGGCGCCCGAGCGCGGCGTGAAGGACAAGGTGATCACCTTCTTGGGCCGCATCACCTACCAGAAGGGTCCCGACTACTTCGTCGAGGCTGCTGCCAAGGTGCTCAAGCGCGTTCCCGACGTGCGTTTCGTCATGGCGGGTTCGGGCGACATGATGAACCACGTGATCCGCCGCGTGGCGCGTCTGGGCATCGCCGACCGCTTCCATTTCACGGGCTTCCTGCGCGGCGAGGACGTGCACAAGATGTTCCAGCTGTCGGACGTCTACGTCATGCCCTCCGTCTCGGAGCCGTTCGGCATCTCGCCCCTCGAGGCGATGCGCTCGAACGTGCCGGTCATCATCTCGAAGCAGAGCGGTGTGGCCGAGGTGCTCGACTACGCCGTGAAGGTGGACTACTGGGATGTGGATGCGCTGGCCGACGCCATGTACGGACTCATCAAGTACCCCGCCCTGTCGAACATGTTCTCGACGAAGGGCCTCGAGGAGGTGACGAACCTCAAGTGGAACGACGCCGCCGCGAAGATCAAGCGGGTGTACGAAAAGGTGATCGCAGAGAATCAAAATAAATAAAAAACATAGAACAACTTATGAAAACCGTTTGTCTTTATTTTCAGGTTCACCAGCCGTGGCGTCTGAAGAAGTACCGCTTCTTCAACATGGGCAAGGATCACAACTACCTGGACGACCTGACCAACCGTTCGATTCTCCAGAAGGTGGCCCGTCAGTGCTATCTGCCGATGAACGCCCTGCTGCTGAAGCTCATCAAGGAGAACAAGGGCAAGTTCCGCTGCACGTTCTCGATCACGGGCATCGCCGTCGAGCAGTTCAAGGCCTTCGCCCCCGAGGTGCTCGACTCGTTCAAGGAGCTGGCCGCCACGGGCTGTGTCGAGTTCCTGGCCGAGACCTACTCGCACTCGCTCGCGTCGCTCGCCTCGAAGGAGGATTTCGCCGAGCAGGTGAAGCTCCACACGACGATGCTCAAGAAGGAGTTCGGCGTGAAGCCGACGGCCTTCCGCAACACGGAGCTGATCTACTCGGACGAGATCGGCGCCATGGTGGCCGAGCTGGGCTTCAAGACGATGCTGGCCGAGGGCGCCCGCCACATCCTGGGCTGGAAATCGCCCAACTACATCTACGCCAATGCCATCGACCAGAAGATGCGCCTGCTGCTGCGCAACTACAAGCTCTCGGACGATATCGCCTTCCGCTTCTCGAACCGCGGCTGGGACCAGTATCCGCTGACGGCCGACAAGTACGTGTCGTGGATGACCTCGGAGGAGACCCCGGGCGAGGTGCTGAACCTCTTCATGGACTACGAGACCTTCGGCGAGCACCAGGGCGCCGAGACGGGTATCTTCGACTTCATGCAGGCGCTGCCCGCCGCTGCGCTGTCTTCGGGTCAGCTCGAGTTCGCCACGGTGAGCGAGGCTGCGAAGAAATACCAGCCGGTGTCGGTGCTGCACTGCCCGCACGTCATGTCGTGGGCCGACGAGGAGCGTGACGTGACGGCCTGGATCGGCAACGAACTGCAGAACGAGGCTTTCTCGAAGCTCTACGCGCTGAAGGAGAAGGTGGCCAAGCTGAAGAACGAGGATTTCAACTACGTGTGGAACTTCCTCCAGACCTCGGACCACTTCTACTACATGGCGACGAAATGGCTTTCGGACGGCGACGTACACTCCTA
>CAZVGH010000037.1:0-12744 GCA_964626515.1 uncultured Alistipes sp. | reverse complement strand
GTTTTCCGCTCTCAAAACAGGAGGATTGAGTAATCAATCCTCTTTTCTTTTGCCAGTCGGCAGTTCTTAAATTAGCTCTTGCTTACTTGTGCTTTAGGCTGAAGATACTCCCGCCACGGCATAATCAAGCTATCGCTTGTATCTGCGCTCGATTTTTCGTATCTTTGGCTGACGCCGAAGATACTCCCGCTCGGCAAAATGCAAGCGAACTTGCTTTTGCCCTCGCTTATTCGTACCTTTGCCGATATGACACCCCTCATCAACACCTTTGTCGAACTCGGGCGCCGACTTGCCGATTTCGGGCACGATCCCGCGACTGAAGCCGTCATCGAGGCGGCCGTGTGGGAAAATCCGTGGTTTACGGCCGAGTCGATTCGTGCAGCCGTCGAAGCGATCCGTCACGAGATGCTCGATCGGACACGGCTCGAAGCCTGGCTGCAGCCCTATCGCATTCCCGTCGGCACGCCGAAACGCGTGCTGGCCGTCATGGCCGGCAACATCCCGCTGGTCGGCTTCTTCGACCTGCTGTGTGTCGCCGTCAGCGGGCATCGCTGCTTGGTCAAGCCCTCCTCGAAGGACCGTATACTCATCACCTATATACTCGACACGCTGCATGCCGTCGATCCGGCTCTGCCGGTAGCCCTATATGACGGAACGACGCCACCCGATGCCGTCATCGCAACGGGCAGCGACAATACGAACCGCTATTTCCGCGCCGCCTATGCCGGTATCCCTACCCTGTTGCGCGGCTCGCGTCAGTCGGTCGCCGTCCTGTCGGGCAACGAGAGCGATGCCGACCTGCGGGGGCTGGCCGAAGATATCTGGCTACACGGCGGACTGGGATGCCGCAACGTTTCGCTGTTGCTGCTGCCCGACGGGATGCCCTTTCCGCCCCTCCGTCCGCCGCAGCTGCATCCGAAATATCGCAACAACTATCGCCAAACGAAGGCGCTGATCGAAATGACGAGCGGCCGCTGCATCGACCTCGACGGCGCCGCAGCCGTCGAGCAGGAGGAGTTTCCGAACGCCTTGAGCCTTATCGCCTACCGTCGCTATCGCTCGCTCGAAGAGGCCGCCGCGTGGTTGGAGAAGCACGACCGCGAGATCCAATGCGTCGTCACACGCTGTCTCGACCATCCCCGCCGGGTCGGTTTCGGCGCCGCGCAGCATCCGCGGCTCACGGACTACCCCGATGCGGTCGACGTCGTTGCATTTCTCGAAAGATTGTAGTATCTTTGTTTGAAAGATTCAACAAAAAGACAAACCCTGCTATGTCGATGGTATTTCGATTCCGCATGTTGAGCGACGAAAACGACCGCTTCGTCCGCGATTACGAAGTCATGTACGACATGACGCTGCTTCAGTTCCACGAATTTCTGCTGGAAGCCCTCGAATACGAGCCCTGCATGGCCTCGTTCTTCACGGCCGACAACCGGTGGGAGAAGCTGCGCGAGTTCACCCTCATGGATATGGGCGAAGGCGGTCCCGATGCCCCCGAGGCAATGGACCGCGTGACGCTCGGCCAACTCATACACCGTCTGCGCGACCGCCTGATCTACCTCTTCGACCTCTTCGGCGACCGGGCCTATTACCTGGAGCTGACGGGAGCCTACGAAGCCGATCCGACGGCCTCCTACCCGCGCGAGATCTACGCCATCGCCGAGGTGCCCGACCAATACGATCCGTCGAAGACGGTGGCCGACGACATCTGCGAAGGGTCGATCTTCGACGACGCGATGGGCGACTTCGGCAGCTTCGAGGGCGACGACAGCTACGACGATGAGTATTAAGCGTCTGCTGGTCATCGTCGGACCGACGGGATGCGGCAAAACGGATTTGAGCATCCGTCTGGCCGAACATTACGGCGCCCCGATCCTCTCGACCGACTCGCGGCAATTTTACCGCGGACTGGCGATCGGCACAGCGCAGCCGACCGCCGAACAGTTGCAGCGTGCCGAGCACCACTTCATCGCCGACCGCGAAGTGACCGACGAACTGAACTGCGGCCGCTACGAAGTCGAAGCGCTGGCGCGTATCGAAACGCTTTTCCACCGACATGATACGCTGATCGCCGTCGGCGGCTCCGGGCTCTACGTCAAAGCGCTGTGCGACGGCATGGACAATCTGCCGAGTGCCGATCCCGCGTTGCGCGAACGACTGACACGCCGGCTCGAAACCGAAGGCCTCGGCGCGCTCTGTGCCGAGCTCGAACGGCTCGACCCGCATTATTACGCCGAAGTCGACCGCAACAATCCCGCCCGCATCCAACGGGCCCTCGAGGTCTGCCTGCAAACGGGGCTCCCCTACTCGTCGCTGCGCACGGGCGCACGGCGGGAAAGACCCTTCCGGATCATCCGCATCGGCGTGGAGCTGCCGCGGACGGAGCTCTACGAGCGCATCGACCGCCGCGTGGAGCAGATGATGGCCGAGGGGCTCGAGGAGGAGGCGCGGCGCATGCTCCCCTGCCGCACGCTCAACGCGCTGCAAACGGTCGGCTACAAAGAACTGTTCGCCTATTTCGACGGTTCGGTCTCACGCGAGGAGGCCGTGGCGCTGATCCAGCGCAATTCGCGACGCTATGCCAAACGACAGCTCACCTGGTTCCGCCGCGATCCGCAGGTGCGGTGGTTCCGTCCCGATGCCGACGCCGAGATCATAAAATATGCGGATGCTTGCGAAAACTAAATAAAATGCGTACTTTTGCTGCGCATTACGATGCGAAACAGGTTGCTCGGATGGTGGAATAGGTAGACACGCCGGACTTAAAATCCTGTGGCCAGCAATGGCCGTACGGGTTCGATTCCCGTTCCGAGTACGAAAAACGCCGCCGGATAAATATCCGACGGCGTTTTTTATGCAGGTATCTTCGTTACTCGAACTTGACCAGAATACGGAATACCTTTCCCGGCGCGGCCGCCCACTGCTGCATCGCCTCGTGCGCCGTCTCGGGCGTCGCGACGGCCGAGATAAGCCGGTCTTTCGGAAAATCGGGATGCTCTTCCAGGAAATGGATCACGGCGCGGAAATCCGACGGCATGGCGTTGCGCGAACCGCGGATGTCGAGCTCTTTCTGCACGAAGAGCTTCGTCTGGAACTCAACGTTGCTCTTGGCATAGCCGATGCAGACGACACGGCCCGTGAAAGCCACCTCGTCGACCGCCATGACGTAGGTCACAGGCGAGCCCACGGCCTCGATGACCACGTTCGGCCCGTGGCCGCCCGTCAGCTCCTGCAGCCGCTCGTGCACATGCTCGGTCATCGTGTTGACCGTATATTTGGCGCCGAGCTCCTTGGCCAGCGCCAGCTTCTCGTCGTCGATATCGGCCGCAATGACCGTCGCACCGCGCAGGGCGGCACGCACGATGGCACCCACGCCGATCATGCCGCAGCCGATCACCATCACCGTATCGAGGTCGGTCACCTCGGCCCGCGAAACGGCGTGGAAACCGACGCTCATCGGCTCGATCAGCGCGCAGTCGCGCGGCGAGATCGAACCTGCGGGGATCACCTTCTGCCAGGGCACGACGATATAGTCGGCCATCGCGCCGTTGCGCTGCACGCCGAGCGTCTCGTTATAGCGGCAGGCATTCACGCGGCCACCGAGGCACGACGAGCAGGTGCCGCAGTTCGTATAGGGGTTGATCGTCACGGTCTGTCCCACGGCGAGCGATGCGGGAACCTCGGCGCCCAGTTCGGCGATGCAGCCGCCGATCTCGTGCCCCGGAATCACGGGCAGCTTGACCATCGGGTTGCGGCCGAGATAGGTATTGAGATCCGAGCCGCAGAAGCCCACGTAACACATTTTGACCAGCACCTCGCCCCGTCCGGGTTTCGGCGCTTCGATTTCGGCAACCCGCATCTCCGACGGGGCCGCGATTTGTACCGATTTCATCGTTATTTCGTTGTTTGGTTTGACACTGTTTATTCGGACATGTTCTTCACGTAGGGAAGTTCGACGAGGTTCCGGAAACCGTAGAAACGTTCGGCATTGCGGCCGAGGAACATCGCCTTTTCCTCGTCGGTCAGCTCCTTCGACTTGAGGACGAAGTCATACGACATGCGGTAAGTGATCGCCGTAATCGTGCGCGGATAGTCCGAGCCCCACATAAGACGCTCCATACCCACCTCGTCGGCCGCCTCGCGAATGGCCCGCACGGCACCGGCAAAGGGATAGAACTCGGCGTTGTAGAGCCACGTGATGCCGCCCGATTCGATCCGCACGTTCGGATTGTGCGCCAAACGGATCTGCCGCATCCAGTATTTGCAGGTCGGCATACCGAAATGGCCCACGGCGACACGCAGCGACGGATGCTGCTGCAGCACCTCCTCCATCTGGGCGATCTGCGACGCATCGTCGTCGAGATCGACCGAGAGCAGCACGTCGTGCCGTTCCATAAACTCGAACAGACACATCATCTTCTCCTCGATGAGCGAAACGGTCTGCCGGTCGGTCTTGAGACGGTTCCCCGGAATCTTGATGGCGCGGAATCCGCGGGCATAGAGCGCTTCGGCCTGACCGACCACGTCGTCGGCGAAGTAGTCGCACATACCGCAGACAAAGAAGCGGTCCGGATAGCGGCGCATCACCTCCTCGAGGTAGTCGTTCTGAATGCCGTCGATATACTCCTGCGTAATGACGGCCGCCGAGACCTGCGCATAGTTCATGTTCGAGAGGAAGACCTCGGCCGAGTTGCGGCCGTCGATCATGAAGGGAGGCACCATCTGCACCTCCTCGCCGAGGAACTCCGAGCGGCCGTTCTCGAGCGTGCGGATCCGCTTGCCGTTCCACTCCGTATCCTGACGCAGCCACAGGTGGGCATGCGCATCGATGAGCTTGAAATCCATGGCAGCCGACCGATCAGGAATTCGCCCAGCTGACACGCTGCTGGTCGCCGATGATGGCGCGCACCTCCTCGACGAGCTGCCAGTCGATCGGCTCCTCGACGAAGGCGAGGTTCTTCTTCACATTGACGGGGTTCGCCGAGCTGAAGAGCGTCGTGGCGATGCGGTCGTTGCTGACGGCATACTGCATGGCCAGCTTCTCGATCGGATATCCCTTCGCCGCGCAGTGCTCGGCAGCCCGCTTGCAGGCCTCGACGAGCGGCTTCGGCGCCGGGTGCCAGTCGGGCACGCCGCGCTGCGAGAGCAGCCCCATCGAGAGCGGCGAGGCGCTGATGACACCCACGCCGTGCGCCTCGAAGAAATCGAGAAAATCGGCCAGCTTGTCGTCGCACAGGCAGTAGTGACAGAAATTCAGCACGCTCTCGACCGTTCCTTCGGGAACGCGCTCGATCACCCAGCGCAGGTTCTCGAGCTGCAGGTCGGTGATGCCGACATGACCGACGACGCCCTCCTCGCGCAACTCGACCAGCGCCGGCAGCGTCTCGTTCACCACCTGGTTCAGATCCGAGAACTCGATATCGTGCACATTGATCAGGTCGATGCGGTCGACATGCAGGCGCTCCATGCTCTCGTAGACGCTCTCCTTGGCACGCTTGGCCGAGTAGTCCCACGACTTGACGCCGTCGCGGCCGTAACGGCCGACCTTCGTCGAGAGGTAGTATTTGTCGCGCGGCACGTTCAGCAGCGCCTTGCCCAGCACCGTCTCGGCCTTGTAGAAGCCGTAGTAGGGCGAAACGTCGATGAAATTCATGCCGCCCTTGACGGCCGCATAGACCGCCTCGAGCGCTTCGCTCTCCTTCGTCTCATGGAAGACGCTGCCCAGCGACGAGGCTCCGAAGCTCAGGTTCGAGACCTTCATGCCGGTTTTGCCGATTTCAAGGTATTTCATAGGGTATTTCGATTGAATTTGATTGCGGTTCCGATCAACAAAAATAACCTTTTATCTTGGATTCTGCAAGCACGGAGCGAGAAAAAAGAGCCTGCCGCGCCGTCCGGAACGCTCCGCATCCGATGCGCCCCGGCATGCGCTCCGCCGCACGAAAAGCAGGCGGTCCGCCCCTCTTGCCGAAGGACGGACCGTCTGTTGCGGTAACGATGTCGCCGCTACTCCCACTCGATCGTTGCGGGCGGTTTCGACGAGATGTCGTAGACTACGCGGTTCACCCCGCGCACCTTGTTGATGATTTCATTCGACACGTCGGCCAGGAACTTGTACGGCAGATGCACCCAGTCGGCCGTCATGCCGTCCGTCGAGGTGACGGCGCGCAGCGCCACGCAGCTCTCATAGGTGCGTTCGTCGCCCATCACGCCGACGCTCTTCACCGGCAGCAGGATCGCACCCGCCTGCCATACCTGATCGTAAAGACCCGATTCGCGCAGGGCGTCGATGTAGATCTTGTCCACGTTCTGCAGGATCTCCACCTTCTCGGGGGTAATATCGCCGAGGATGCGGATCGCCAGACCCGGACCGGGGAAAGGATGACGCCCGATGAGCTGCTGCGAAATGCCGAGCGAACGGCCCACGCGGCGCACCTCGTCCTTGAAGAGCAGCCGCAGCGGCTCGACGATGCGCAGGTTCATCTTCTCGGGCAGACCGCCCACGTTGTGGTGCGACTTGATCGTCGCCGAGGGGCCGTTGACCGAGCACGACTCGATGACGTCGGGATAGATCGTACCCTGCGCAAGCCACTTCACGTCGCGGATCTGCTGCGCCTCCTCGTTGAAGACCTCGACGAAGTCGCGGCCGATGATTTTGCGCTTCTTCTCGGGCTCGCTCACGCCGGCCAGATCGGCGAAGAATTTGGCATCGGCCTTCACGCCCTTGACGTTCAGGTCCATGTTTTCATAGGAGGCGAGCACCTCGTCAAACTCGTTCTTGCGCAGCAGGCCCGAATCGACGAAGATGCAGTAGAGGTTCTTGCCGATCGCACGGTGCAGCAGCACGGCAGCCACCGTCGAATCGACACCGCCCGAAAGAGCGAGCACCACCTTGTCGTCACCCAGCTTCGCGCGCAGTTCCGCCACGGTCGTCTCCACGAAGCTCTCCGAGGTCCACGACTGGGCACAGCCGCAGATGCCGACCACGAAGTTGCGCAGCAGCTGCGTGCCGTCGGTCGAGTGGTACACCTCGGGGTGGAACTGAATACCCCACGTCTGCTCACCATCGATGCGGAAGGCGGCCACGCGCACATCCTCGGTCGAGGCGACGATGCGGTAGGAGGCGGGGATCGACGTGATCGTATCGCCATGCGACATCCAGACCTGCGTCTGCGCGGGAAGCCCCTGCATCAGCGGATCCGTCGCGTCGCCCACGGCCAGCATCGCACGGCCGTACTCGCGGCTCGGCGCGGGCTGCACCTCGCCGCCGTAGCCGTAGGAGAGGTACTGCGCACCGTAGCAGACGCCCAGCAGCGGCAGCCGGCCCTTGATCCCCTCCAGCTGCGGAATCGGCGCGTTGGCATCACGCACCGACGACGGGCTGCCCGACAGGATCACGCCGCGCACCGAATCGTCGAGCGACGGGATCTTGTTGTAAGGGTAGATCTCGCAATAGACATTCAACTCGCGGACACGTCGTGCAATCAGCTGCGTGTACTGCGAACCGAAGTCGAGAATAATGATTTTTTCCATTTATAAAGTGTTAGTATTGTCAGCATTTCAATCCGTCTTCCTCGTGCAGCGGCCGCACGGGACGGTTGTAGCGGCCTGCCTGCCGCATCTCCGCGGCGAACGCCTCGGGGCCCACTTCGCGGATACGTTCGATGCAGCCGCGGCGGTCGGAGCGAAAGACGAAACCGAAAATCTTCCCGATGAAGCTGTTGAACTTGCGGCACGCATCGAGCGGCATCTCGGTGCACTCGGCGCAACTTTGCCACCCGTGTTCGAGACAGCAGCGGCGCACGGCGCACCAGTCATACTTCCCGTCCGCGAGGCACCCTGCGCATTTTCCTTTCAGAAACGCGCGGCAGGCACCGCAGAAAAGGCCGCAGGCGGAGATCGGGTCGCCGTTCATCGCCTATCGCTCGCTCGAATAGTTCGGCGCCTCGCGCGTGATCGCCACGTCGTGCGGGTGGCTCTCCTGCATACCCGAAGCGGTGATGCGGACGAACTGCGCCTGCTGCAGCGTCCGGATATCCTTCGCGCCGCAATAGCCCATGCCCGAACGCAGACCGCCGATGAGCTGGTAAACGGTCTCGCTCAACGAACCCTTGTAGGGAACGCGCGCCACGATGCCTTCGGGCACCAGTTTGTTGATGTTACCCTCGCAACCCTTCTGGAAATAACGGTCGGCCGAACCCGCCTTCATGGCGTCGATCGAACCCATACCGCGGTAAGACTTGAATTTGCGGCCGTTGTAGATGATCGTCTCGCCCGGAGCCTCCTCCGTACCGGCGAACATCGAACCGATCATCACCGAATCGCCGCCCGCAGCCAGCGCCTTGACGATGTCGCCCGAGTAGCGGAGACCGCCGTCGGCGATCACCGGCACATCCGCTTTGGCGGCCTCCGTCGCTGCGGCATAGATGGCCGACAGCTGCGGCACGCCCACACCCGCGATGATGCGCGTCGTGCAGATCGAACCGGGACCGATGCCGACCTTGATGCCGTCGGCGCCCGCCTCGATGAGGAAACGAGCCGCCTCGGCCGTGGCGATGTTACCCGCAACGACCTCCAGATCGGGGAACTCGGCCTTGATCTCGCGGAGCTTCTTGGCGATGTTGGCCGAATGGCCGTGCGCCGAGTCGAGCACGACGGCATCGACATCCTCGGCCACCAGCGCGCGGACGCGCACCAGCGCATCCTCCGTAATGCCGACACCCGCCGCTACGCGCAGACGGCCCTTGGCATCCTTGCAGGCGTTGGGATGATCCTGCACCTTCGTGATATCCTTGTAGGTGATGAGGCCCACCAGCCGATCGTCGTCGTCGACAACGGGGAGTTTCTCGATCTTCGAGTTCAGCAGCACGTCCTTGGCATGCTCGAGTTCGGTCGAATGGGTCGTCACGAGCTGCTCGCGCGGCGTCATCACGTCACCGATGCGGCGCGTCATGTCGCGCTGGAAACGCAGATCGCGGTTCGTCACGATACCGATCAGCTTGCGGTCGGCGTCGACCACGGGAATACCGCCGATCTTGTTCTCGTGCATCAGTTCGAGCGCGTCGCCCACCGTGTTCTCCTTCGAGATGGTCACCGGATCGTAGATCATGCCGTTCTCGGCGCGCTTCACGCGACGCACGTGGGCAGCCTGTTCGGCGATCGTCATGTTCTTGTGAATAACGCCGATACCGCCTTCACGCGCCAGCGCGATAGCCAGCGGCGCCTCCGTGACGGTATCCATCGCCGCAGAGACGATGGGGATATTGAGCTGGATATTTCGCGAGAAACGGGTCTTCGTCGAGACCTCTCGCGGCAACACTTCCGAATAAGCGGGGACAAGCAGCACATCGTCGAACGTCAGTCCTTCCTGCTGCACCCTCTCGTTGATAAAAGACATAAGAACGTGGATTTTTGTTGCCCGCAAAATTAATCATTTTTTCGCAAAACACCTAACCCGCACCCGCCGCAGGGACGATATTTTGCAAAAAAAACGAAAAAACGGTCCGGACGTACCCGGCAGGCCGTCGCAAAACGGCCGCACCGCTGCAGGAAACGAGCTCCCGCAGCGGTGCGACACCGTTTTGTCCGATGACGGCGCTACTCCATTTTGTAGACCTCCGAGCCGGCCAGCAGCAGGCAGCCGAGACCGTAGTCCTCGAAATCGGGCATCGAATCGAAGGTCACGGGCTGGCCGTCCTTGGGCTCCTTGCCCGTCCCCTGCACATAGCCCAGGAAACCGTTCTCATGCACCGCACCGGCCATGGCGGCCCAAGCGCGCGCGATGACGGGGCGATACTCCGCCGCATCCAGCAGACCGTTGTTCACGCCCCAGGCCATGCCGTAGACGAAGAGCGCCGTGCCCGTAAGCTCCTTGCCGCCGAAATCGTCGGGATCGGCCAGATTGACGTTCCAGAAACCGTCCGCGCGCTGACACTTTTTCAGCGCCGCGCACATCGACCGCAAATCCTTTTCATAGGTCTTGCGATGCGGATCCTCCGCAGGCAGTTCGTCGAGCACGCGCACCAGCGCCGCCACGACCCAGCCGTTGCCGCGCGACCAGTAGCAGCTCTTTCCATTCGGCGACGCATAGGGCGGCACGAAATTCTTGTCACGCCACCAGAGCCCCTCGCGCTCGTTGTAGAGGCCGCCGGCCAGCTCGTTGCGCGTGTAGGCATACATCCGCCACGCCTTCTCGAAGCAGCGCGGATCGTTCTTCAGGGCGCCGAACTTGACCAGCACGGGCATACCCATCTGCACGGCGTCGATCCAAGTCCAGTCGTCCGTCTGCGGGGTCGAGAGGAGCATCTGCACGAGCGAGGCGGTCTTGCGCAGCCGTTCGGGCTCGGGGCAGAGGCGGTAGAGGTCGATGTAGGTCTGCGCGCAGCAGTAGTTGTCGGCATTGCGCGTCGTCGTATCGTCGCGCCGCATCCCCCACCGGTGGAAATCGGCCCAGCGGCAGGCGTAGTCGTAGTAGCGGTTCTCGGGGCAGATCGTATAGAGCGCCATAAGCCCCTCGTAATAGACGGCTCGCGTCCAGATATTCGCCTCGTAGCACTTCTTGCGGGCGTAGTAGGGAATGACGGCGGTCGGATCGGCATACTTGCGCATGAAATAGTCGTTCGCACGCCGCATCGCAGCCAGCACCTCCGTGCGGTCGGGAGCCGGCTGCGCCGCGAGCGGCAGGACGGCCGTCAGCAGCAGCGAGAGTGAAAGCAGGATTCGGTTCATCGGAATATAAAGGTTTTAGGTTGGTGCGGAGATCAATACTGTTCGTTTTCGTTGGGGAAGTCGCCCGACTTGACGTCGCCGACGTAGCCGGCGACCGCCTCGCGCATCGTCTCGAACAGATCGGCGTAGCGGCGCAGGAACTTGGGTTTGAACCCCTTGTTGATGCCGAGCATATCGTGCACGACGAGCACCTGGCCGTCACAGCCGCTGCCGGCACCGATGCCGATCGTCGGCATCGAAACGGTCTGCGACACGCGCGCGGCCAGCGCGGCGGGGATCTTCTCGAGGGTCAGGCCGAAACAGCCCGCCTCGTCAAGCAGCTGCGCGTCGTGCAGCAGCTTCGCAGCCTCGGCCTCCTCCTTGGCGCGCAGGCCGTAGCCGCCGAACTGATGCACCGACTGCGGCGTCAGCCCGAGATGGCCCATGACGGGGATACCGGCAGCCAGAATCTTTTTGATGCAGGGCAGCAGCTCCTCGCCGCCCTCGATCTTCAGGCCATCCGCACCCGACTCCTTCATGATGCGGATCGCCGCCTCGAGCGCTACGTCGGGATTGCCGCTGCAGGTGCCGAAGGGCATGTCGACCACGACGAAAGCGCGTTCGACGGCCCGCACGACCGATGCAGCGTGGTAGATCATCATATCGAGCGTAATGGGGAGCGTCGTCGTATAGCCGGCCATCACGTTGGCGGCCGAATCGCCCACCAGAATCACGTCGACACCGGCGGCATCGACGATCTTGGCCATCGAATAATCATACGAGGTGAGCATGGCGATCTTCTCGCCGCGCTGTTTCATCTCCGCCAGCGTCGCCGTGGTAACGGGGCGGACTTTGGACTCTACGGACATGGTTTCTTGCTTGTTTTTATACAGTTGTTCACATCTGCGGAGGGGCACTGCGGCCCATCCGACGGGCAAATGTACGAAACTTTATCGAGAAAGGGAACTGTTCGGACGACGGATTTGTCCGTGCCGCACCGCGGATCTTTATCGCAGCGCCTTGAAAAACTCCCACAGCACGACCCCGCCCGAGACCGAGACGTTGACCGAGTGCTTCGTTCCCGCCTGCGGGATCTCGATCGCGCCGTCGCACCGATCGACCGCCTCCTGCGAAACCCCCTCCACCTCGTTGCCGAAGACGAGGGCATAGCGCTGCGAGGGATCCGCCGTGAACGCATCGAGCATCACGGCCCCTTCGACCTGCTCGACGGCCAGCACCGTATAGCCTTCGCTCCGCAGCCGCCCGATCGCCTCGACGGTCGACGGCTCGTAGCTCCACGCCACGGTCAGCTCGGCCCCGAGCGCCGTCTTGTGAATATCGCGGGCCGGAGGCGTCGCCGTGATGCCGCACAGGAGGATCCGTTCGACGGCGAACGCATCGCCCGTGCGGAAGAAGGCGCCTACGTTCTGCATCGAGCGCACGTTGTCCAGCACCACCGCGACGGGCAACTTGGGCATCGCGGCGAACTCGTCGGCCGTCGGACGGCCCAACTCTTCATTGGTGATTTTTCGCATGGGTTTACAGCATAATATCGGACGCAAAAATAACAAAATTAAAATCTTTTCCCTATTTTTGTCGGTCGAACGTCGTTCGACGTGAAACATTAAACGCATCACTATGGCAAGCGAAACCATCGAAACCCGGGAGAAATCCCTCAATTTCATCGAAGAAATCATCGAAGAGTCCATCGCCAAAGGCGAAAAGCGCGTACAGACCCGCTTCCCGCCCGAGCCCAACGGATACCTGCATATCGGTCACGCCAAGAGCATCTGCATCAATTTCGGCATGGCCAAAAAATACGGCGGCAAATGCAACCTGCGTTTCGACGATACGAATCCCGTGAAGGAGGATACCGAGTACGTGGATTCGATCAAGCGCGACATCCGGTGGCTCGGCTTCGACTGGGCCGTCGAGCGCTACGCGTCGGACTATTTCGACCAGCTCTACGACTGGGCTGTGCTGCTCATCAAGAAGGGGCTGGCCTACGTCGACGACCAGACGCAGGAGCAGATCCGC
>CAZVGH010000036.1:0-13186 GCA_964626515.1 uncultured Alistipes sp. | reverse complement strand
CGAGTACCCGAATTACCGCCCCTACATGACCGCCGCAGGCATCGCTGCCGTCGAGCAGCAGGGCTTCATGGTCATCGACGAAGAGGGCGACTACACGACGCCGCTGGTCGACGATGCCGAGTGCGCCTACGCCTACACCGAAAACGGCGTCACCCTCTGCGCCATCGAGAAGGCGTGGATGGAGGGGCGCACGCCGTTCCGCAAACCGATCTCGTGCCACCTCTATCCGATCCGGCTCATGCCCTTTTCGAACGGAACGATCGGCCTGAACTACCACCGCTGGTCCGTCTGCGAAGGTGCCCGCGAATGCGGCTGCCGGGCAGGCGTTCCCGTCTACAAATCGCTCCGCGAGGCGATTGTACGCCGCTTCGGCGAAGCGTTCTACCACCAGCTCGAAGAGGCCGAAGCGCTTCTGAAAAACACGAAAAACTAACCGAACCATGCAGAAATATCTCTTGACCCTCCTCGCGCTGGCGACGCTCGGCAGCGCCTCGGCGGCCCGCAAACCCCGCACGACCGTCGACAAAACCGCCGCCGCGCAGAACGACTCGCTGCGCCGCGTGACGCAGGCACAGGCGGCCCGCATCGACTCGCTGCTCGGCCTGCTCGCCGAAACCGCCTGCATCGAAGAGCCCGCGGCTGCGCCCGTCGTCGCCGCTGCGCCCGTCAGCCCCGAGCAGCGTGCGGCTGACTCGATCGCCGATCTGCGCCGCCGCCTGCAGCCCAAGCGGATCTCGTCGGTGGCCGAAACCGACAGCCTCACCGTCCTCGACACGCTCGATTCGGGCAACGAGGCGCTTCACGTCATCCTCTACGCCAACAACACCTGGCGATATGCCCGCAACCGCACCGTCGCCAAGGACAGCACGATTTTCGAGAAATACTGGGACACCTCGACGCTCTTCCCGTATCGGGAGGTCGACTACACGAAGCTGCCGCAGTCGGTCGTGATCGATCTGGTCGACTCGACCAACGGCTACCACTGTCCCTATAAGCCCGTTGCCGTCCGCAGCAAATACGGTCCGCGCCGTCGCCGCCCGCACCAGGGTGTCGACCTGCCGCTCAAGACGGGAGAACCGATCTACGCCGCCTTCAGCGGTCGCGTACGCATTTCGCAGTACAACCGCGGCGGCTACGGCAACCTCGTCATCCTGCGCCACGACAACGGGTTGGAGACCTACTACGGCCACCTTTCGGAGCGTCTCGTGGAGGAGAACCAGTGGGTCGAGGCGGGACAGGTGATCGGCCTCGGCGGTTCGACGGGCCGTTCGACGGGTCCGCACCTGCATTTCGAAACGCGCTACTACGGCCAGTCGTTCGATCCCGAACGTCTGATCGATTTCAAGAGCGGCATGCTCTGCCGCGAAACCTTCCTGCTGAAACGCTCCTATTTCAGCATCTACTCGCATGCGGGACAGGATTTCGAGGACGAGATCGCCAACGAGGAGCAGGACAAGAAGGAGCAGGCCGAGCGCGAGGCCATGCGTTACCACCGCATCCGTTCGGGCGACACGCTGGGTGCCATCGCCCGCAAATACGGCACGACGGTCTCGAACATCTGCCGTCTGAACGGCATCAAGTCGACCACCGTACTGCGTATCGGCCGCACGCTGCGGGTTCGATAGGGGAGCCCGCGCTCCCGAGAAACGACGGACGATTCCGAAATGGAGTTGTCCGTCGTTTTTTTATTGGCAGCGGCGCAGCGGCTCCTCTGCGGGCCGCGCGGCGCCGATTTTTGTGCGAAATGGTTTGGATTTTCAATTTCTGTCGCTATCTTTGTACGAATAAAGTACACAAACCGATCTGCCTATGGTAAAATAAACACAGAACGATTCTCACGAAAAACCTGACCGAGGGCTGTTGTAAGACAACGGCACAGCGGCCGTTTACATAAAAAGCGTTATCTTTATACTTGCTTGTCGAAATCTGGAAAATTTCAAAGCTGCAAAGGAATAAAGTTTGACGCTCACGTCGTTACGACGTGGGCTTTATTCTATATTTTGCAGCATAGGTATTCCAGAACCTCGACAAGCGAATAGACGGATTCAGTCCCACGTTTTTTTATGTCCTAATCCGAACACGAACAAACATCCATTTTAACATACGCCGAGGGGCTGGGCACATTTATCCGAACTCCATCATGAAGAAACTTATCTTCCTGCTTTGCGTAGCCGGGCTCACCTCGTGCGCAACTATCTTTAACGGATCAAAAGCCAAGGTTACGGTCGACAACTACCGTCCCGTCACCTCTCCCGTCACCCTCACCGTCGACGGCAAGCACTATTACAACGTCGAATTCCCGACCAAGATCCGCATCAAGCGCGGCTTCAAGGCCTCCGAAATCACCGCATCGGCTGAAGGTTACGAAACCGCATCGGCCACCGTTCACAAGAAATTCAATGGCACGACGCTTTACAACATCATTCTGGGCGGTATTCCGGGTATGGCCGTCGATGCTGCGACGGGTGCCATGATGAAGCCCGAAGAGAAACGGTACGTGCTTAATATGCAGCCCAAGAACTACGTCGAGCTGCCGCAGCCGACCGTGCCTGCAGCACCTGCTGCTGCTACTGCTACTGCGACCGAGCCCACCGAGCGCGTAACACGCGACAACGCCGGCAAAACGTCGCTCGAGCAGACCGTCATCCGCTGGTATTTCGAATCGCAGCCGCAGGGTGCCCGCATCTTCTGGCGTGTCATCTCGAGCGTTCCCAACGAGGTGAAGAACACGAACGAGCTGTGGCTGGGCAACACCCCCTTCGAGGAGACCCGTTCGTTCAACATCCTCGGTCTGACCTATGAAAACGCAAACAACGTGCAGATCGAGATCAAGATTCGTCGCAAAGGCTATCTCGACCAAACGAAGCGTTTCAACGTCCGTCAGGCTGTCGACCAGCAGGAGATCAGCGCCTTCTTCGACCTGATCAAGGACGAAGATTAACGGAAACGGCAATATCTCTGAAAGTTTATGAAAATCGCACGCATCCTATTACAGCTCGCAGGTTTGCTCGTCGCGTCGATCGCCGCGGCCAAAGGCCCCGTCTATACGGCTCCGATGAACAAAACCTTCACCTTCACGAGCGCACCTGCCGGCGCAAAGGTCTACTACCAGGGCCGCCTGGTCTGCGCCTCGACGCCCGGAACAGCCACCATCACCTGCAAAGGCGTCATCACGCCGACCGGCAAGAAGGATATGCCGGCCGCTATTCAACGTGCCGCCTATAACAGCCGCCTGACTTTTACGTTCGTCAAAGATGGGTACCGTCCGCAGGATATTTCGATCGAGCCGACCATCACGCAGCTGAGAGGCAATAATTTCCAGTTCGACTGGCAGAGCTCGGTGATCTGCGAGTTAGAGCCGCTCCGGAATGCCGCTCCGTCTGCACCTGCACCCGCGCCTGCACCGAAGTCACCGTCTACGCGCGACACGTCGATCCCCAAGGGTGAAGCCGGCAAGGTGGTGAATCGAGACAACCCGGGCTCCACATCGCTCGAGCAGACCGTCATCCGCTGGTATTTCGAGTCGCAGCCGCAGGGTGCCCGCATCTTCTGGCGCGTCATCTCGAGCGTTCCCAGCGAGGTGAAGAACACGAACGAACTGTGGCTGGGCAACACGCCTTTCGAAGAGACCCGTTCGTTCAACATCCTCGGTCTGACTTACGAGAATTCGCGCGACGTGCAGATCGAGATCAAGGTGCGCCGCAAAGGCTACCTCGATCAGACGAAGCGTTTCAACGTCCGTCAGGCTGTCGACCAGCAGGAGATCAGCTCCTTCTTCGACCTGATCAAGGACGAGGAGTAGCGCCCTTTCCTTACGCGAAAGCGGCCGGCCCCGAGCAGGGGTCGACCGCTTTTCGTTTCGTCCGAACAGTCTATTTCACCCGAATCAGGTTCAGCCCGTCCCGCAGCGGCAGAATCACATTCTCGACACGCGGATCCTCGAGCACCGTGCGGTTGAATTCGAGCAGCGCCTGCGTATGGCGGTCGTTGCGAGCGACGGGCTCGACGATCTTGCCCGACCAAAGGATGTTGTCGGCCAGCAGGATCGAACCCGCATGCACGAGCGGCGCACCGCCGTCGTCGCCCAGCAGCATCCGGTAGTAGGCCGGATACTCGCGCTTGTCGCCGTCGATAAAGACCAGATCGTAAGTCTCTCCCGAACGCGGCACGACCTCGAGCACCGAACCGATGTGCAGGCGGATCTTGGCACCGTGCTCCGAACGATCGAAATAGGACTGCGCCAGCATCTCGAGCTCGTCGTCGACCTCATACGTATCGAGCCGTCCGTCCTCGTCGAGCCCGGCTGCCATCGAGAGGGCCGAGTAACCCGTAAAGGTGCCTATCTCGAGGATGCGGCGCGGGCGCAACATCCGCACGAGCATCGTCAGCAGGCGGCCCTGCAAATGGCCCGAGAGCATGCGCGGCGCCACCATGCGGCGGTGCGTTTCGCGATCCAGTTCGGTCAGCAGCGCCTCCTCGGGCGTCGTATGCTCCAATACGTATCGTTCCAGTGCTTCCATATACTCCGTTATCGGTAAACCAACCGCGAAAGGTTCGTGAAGACCTCCTCGGCGACGTTCGTCAGATCGCCGGGCGTCAGCGCCTCGATCTTCGCATAAAGCTCCTCCAGCGTATCGAGACCGTCGTGCACGAGCAGGCTCTTGCCGGCACCGAGCATGTAGTTTTCGTTACTCTCGTTCGAGATGGCCAGCTGGGCGATGAACTGCCGTTTGGCCATCGAGAGGCGCCGCGCTGTCAGCGGCACGCGGCGCAGCCGCTCGATCTGTCTCATCACCAGTTCGATGCACTCGTCCGTATGGCGATGCTCGGCGCCGAAATAGATGCTGACGGCCCCCGTATCACTGTAGGGCGTATAACCCGCCTCGATGTTGTAGGTAAGGCCGTGCTTCTCGCGCACCTCGACGTTGAGCAGCGAGTTCGCACCCGGTCCGCCGAGGATGTTCACCAGCAGCGACAGGGGCAGACGCCGTTCGTCCGCCAGATCGTAGGCACGGCCGCCGATCAGGCAGTGCGCCTGATGCGTATGCTTCGTCACGTCGAGTTCGAAGGGACGGTAAGGCGCCGTCGGGCGACGGTCGTATGCGCGCGTGCGGCCGGGCACCTCGCTCAGGTAGCGCACCGCAGCAGCCTCGGCAGCGGCCGCCGAGAAGTTGCCGATCGACGAAAAGACGATCTGGTCGGTCGTATGCGTCCGTCCGACGAAGCGGCGGATGTGGTCGCCCGTATAGCGGCGCAGCGAAGCCTTCGTGCCGAGGATGTTGTGTCCCAGCTCGGAATCGGCGAAGAGCAGATCTTCGAAACGGTCGTAGACCGCCTCGGCGGGAGCATCCTTGTAGGTGTTGATCTCATCGGCGATGACCTCCTTTTCCCGTTCGAGCTCCCGGTCGGGAAAGGTCGAACGGAACACCACGTCGGCCACCAGTTCGACCGCCTTGCGGAAATCGCCGCGCAGCACGGTCGCATGAACCGTCGTGTCCTCCTTCGTCGTGAAGGCGTTCAGCTCGCCGCCGAGGTTCTCCAGCCGACAGTTCACCTGCCAGGCCTTCCGTCGGGCGGTTCCCTTGAAGAAGGCGTGCTCCGTGAAATGAGCCAGCCCGTATTCGTCGGACAGTTCGTCGCGCGTTCCGGCCCCGATCACCAGGGCGCAATGTGCCACGGCGCCGCGCACCTGCCGGTGAATGCCCCGGATGCCGTTCGGCAGCGTATAGGTAGTAAATTCCTGCATCAAAGTTTGTCGCGTAATTTGAGATAGGCGCCCGTGCGGCTTTCGGCGCACTGCTCAAGCGCCTCGGGGGTCCCTTCGAAGACCACCCGTCCGCCGCCCGAGCCCGCTTCGGGACCGAGGTCGATCACCCAGTCGGCACACTTGATGACCTCCATGTTGTGCTCGACAATCAGGATCGTGTGTCCCTGTTCGATCAATGCGTTGAAGGCGGCCAGCAGGCGGTTGATATCGTGGAAATGGAGACCCGTGGTCGGCTCGTCGAAGATAAAGAGGATGCTGCCGCGCTCCTCGTCGCGCGTGAGGAACGACGCGAGCTTCACGCGCTGGCTCTCGCCGCCCGAAAGGGTAGACGAGCTTTGGCCCAGCTTGACATAGCCCAATCCGACATCCTGCAGCGGTTTGAGGCGCTCGACGATGCGGCGGCACGTCGCGCAGTCGTCCTCGCCGAAAAAGGCGAGCGCCTCGTCGATGCTCATATCCAGCACGTCGCAGATCGAGCGGTCGCGGTAACGGACCTCGAACACCTCGTCGCGGAAGCGTTTGCCGCCGCAGGCGTCGCAGACCAGCTCGACATCGGCCATGAACTGCATCGAAACCTTGATGACGCCTTCGCCCTGACACTCCTCGCAGCGGCCGCCCGCCACGTTGAACGAGAAGGACGAGGCACTGAGCCCCGTATGTTTCGCACGAGACTGGTCGGCAAAGAGGCGGCGAATCTCGTCGTAAGCCTTGATATAGGTGACGGGATTCGAACGGCTCGACTTGCCGATCGGATTCTGGTCGACCATCTCGACCGAACGCAGCAGCTGCACGTCGCCCTCGAGGCGGTCGAAATCACCCGGTTTGTCGCCCGTTTCGCACAGCAGGCGGCGCAGGGCAGGGTAGAGAATCCCCTTCGCCAGCGACGACTTGCCGCTGCCGCTCACGCCCGTAATACAGGTCATGACCCCGAGGGGAATGCGGACGTCGATATCTTGCAGGTTGTTCTCGCGGGCTCCGCGCACGGTGACAGACCGGTTCCAGCCGCGCGGCTGCGTCGGCGGAGCGATCTGCCGCCGGCCGCAAAGGTAATCGGCCGTGAGGCTGCGCGTGCAGTCGCACAGGCGGTCGGGCGTGCCGCTGAAGACCACCTCGCCGCCGTTTACACCCGCTTCGGGACCGATGTCGATCAGGTAGTCGGCGGCACGGATCACCTCCTCCTCGTGCTCGACGACGATCACCGTGTTGCCCAGATCGCGCAGCTGTTTCAGCACGCCGATCAGGCGGTTCGTATCGCGCGGATGCAGACCGATCGAGGGTTCGTCGAGAATGTAAAGCGAGCCCGTCAGGTTGCTGCCGAGCGACGTAGCGAGGTTGATGCGCTGGCTTTCGCCGCCCGAGAGGGTCGACGAAAGGCGATCGAGCGTAAGGTATCCCAGACCGACGTCGACCAGATAGCGCAGACGGTTGCGAATCTCGGTGAGAATGCGGTCGGCGAGCTTGCGGTCGTGGTCGTCGAGCTGCAGCGCGTCGAAAAAGCGTATCAGTTCGTCGACCGGCATACGGACCAGTTCGGCGATGTTGCGGCCGCCGACACGCACATAGAGCGCCTCTTTGCGCAGGCGCGAGCCGCCGCACTCGGGACAGACCGTTTTGCCCGTGTAGCGCGATTTCATCACGCGGAACTGAATCTTGTAACGCTCGCGGTCGATGTAGTCGAAGAAGGCGTCGAGGCCGTCGAAATAGGCGTTGCCGCGCCACAGCAGCAAACGCTGTTCGGCCGTCAGATCGCGGTAGGGGGTATGGATCGGGAATCCGAAGCGGTGGGCGTTGGCCACCAGTTCGTCCTTCCAGCGACGCATCGTCTCGCCGCGCCAGCAGGCCACGGCATCGTCGTAGATCGAACGGCTCTTGTCGGGAATCACCAGATCCTCGTCGATGCCGATCACCTTGCCGTATCCCTCGCAGCGCGGACAGGCGCCGATCGGGTTGTTAAAGCTGAACAGATGCTCCGTGGGCGGTTCGAACTCGATGCCGTCGGCCTCGAAGCGAGAGGAGTAGCTGAGGACCTCGCCGTCGACCACCGCGGCGCAGGCACCCTCGCCATACGAATATGCGCGGGCGATCGAATCACGCAGACGCGAGCGCAGATCTTCGTCGTCGGCGATGCGCAGGCGGTCGATCACGGCCAGCACCCCGTCGGCCTGCGTCTGCCCGTCGATCGTCGGCAGGAACTCCTCGAGCAGCATCGTCACGCCGCCGACATGAAGGCGCATCACGCCGTCGGCATGCAGCGACAGGAGCTTTTCGATCAACCCCTGTCCCTCGGCGAGACGGAGCGGAGCGGCGATCTCCACACGACTGCCGTGCCGCTCGAGCAGCTCCGCCGCCACGTCGTCGACGCTGTGGCAGCGCACCTCGCGCCCCGAAACGGGCGAAAAGGTGTGGCCCGCGCGGGCGAACAGGAGCATGAGATAGTCGTAGATCTCGGTCGAGGTGCCGACGGTCGAACGCGGATTACGCGTGTTGACCTTCTGCTCGATGGCGATGGCGGGGGCGATGCCCGCAATCAGATCGACGTCGGGCTTGGCGATCTTGCCCAGAAACTGACGGGCATAGGCCGAGAGGCTCTCGACATAGCGGCGCTGCCCCTCGGCAAAAATCGTATCGAAGGCGAGCGTCGACTTGCCCGACCCCGAAAGTCCCGTCACGACGACCAGTTTGTCGTGCGGGATCTCCACATCGACGTTGCGCAGGTTGTGAACCCGCGCACCCTTGATATATATGGAATGTTCGTGTGCCATGTTGTTCGTTGGTGTTGCGTTACTCCTCCACGCTGCCGCCCGCCTTCTGCAGCCGCTCGACGAGTTCGTCGGCGCAGCTTTCGCGGATCACGAGGTGCATCGTGCAGAGATTGTCGAACTCCTGTCCCGCAACGCGCGGCTGCATCTCCTTCACGACGCGCATCACGTCGTTCATCACCAGATAGGGGAAACGGACCGTCAGCCGCCGGTCGACCGTCTTTTCGATGATCCGGGCCGCCGCAATCGCCTCCGCGGCAGCCTCCTTGTATGCAGCGATCAGACCGGGAACCCCCAGTTTCGTTCCGCCGAAATAGCGCACGACCACGAGCAGGCAGTCCGTCAGCCCGTTCGAGACGAGCTGTCCCAGAATCGGCTTGCCGGCCGTACCCGAAGGCTCGCCGTCGTCGTTGGCGCGAAACGCGGCGCCCTGTGCGCCGAGACGCCAGGCGTAGCAGTGGTGCGTTGCATCGAAAAAGCGCTTGCGCAGCGCATCGAGCGCCTCGCGAATCTCCGCCTCCGTCTGCACGGGGTAGAGGTAGGCGCGGAACTTGCTGCTGCGCTCCCGGCAGGCCGCTTCGGCAGGCCCCTCGACGGTCAGGTAGCGATCCTCCACGCGTTATCGGACTTTACGGAACAGGCGGCTCCAGCGGATGTTCATCGGGAACGAACCCTCCTCCCGATCACGCGAAAACCAGATGAACGACGCCTTGCCGACGATGTGGTCCTCGGGCACGAAGCCCCAGAAGCGAGAGTCGGCCGAATTGTGGCGGTTGTCGCCCATCATCCAATAGTAGTCCATTTTGAAGGTATAGTCGGTTGCAGGTTCGCCGTCGATGCGGATCGTCTTGCCGTCAACCTCGAGCGCATGCCCCTCGTAGACCTCGATGATGCGGCGGTAGAGCGGCAGATTTTCGACCGTCAGCGGCACCGTCATGCCGCGCTTCGGCACCCAGATCGGACCGTAGTTGTCCTGGCTCCAGTTCGACAGGCTCCACTGCGGGAAAACCTCGTTGTTGGGCGGATAGACGTAGCGGCGCAGCGAAACGACGTTCGACATTTCGGCGATCTGCGCGGCAGCCTCCTCGGTCAGGAAGAGGTAGTAGACCGAGCCGTTTCCCGAGAATTCGGTAACGCCGAGGCGGTTCAGCGCCTGCTTCGAGAAGGGAGCCGTGGTCTGCGCCACATAGGAGAACTGGATGCCGGGAATCGGCTCCTGCGGTGCGCCGTTCACGTAGACACGGCCGTCGACCACCCGCAGCGTGTCGCCTGCGATGGCGACGCAGCGCTTGATGTAGTTCTCGCGCTTGTCCACCGGTCGGTGAATGACCGTATATTCGTCGTAGAGGCGGCGGCGCCCTTCGGCAGTGCCATAGCTCGCCTCGTAGCCGCGCAGCACGTCGTAATAGGTCGCCGACTGATTCTCGAGCAGCACCGTGTCACCCGCAGGGAAATTGAAGACCACCACGTCGTTGCGGCGGATCTTCCGCAATCCCTTCAGACGGTGGTAGGGCCACTTGATCGCCTCCGAGAAGGAACGGCGCTTCTGCGAGAAGGGCATCGTGTGATGAACGAAGGGGAACGAGAGCGGGGTATTGGGCATCTGCGGTCCGTAGGTCATCTTGCTGACGTAGAGGTAATCGCCGACAAGCAGCGACTTCTCCATCGACGAGGTCGGAATGACGTACATCTGAAAGACGAAGAGGTGGACGAGCGATGCGACGACCGTCGCGAAGACGATCGCATTGACCCACTCGTAGCAGGTTTTGTAGAGCTCGCTGCGGCGGCAGAGTTCGGCGTTGCGGTACCACACGCGGCGGTAGAACCACTTCGAAATGTAGATGTCGTAGATGACCGGCAGGCCGAGCAGCATCCAGAGGTTGCCCGTCCAGACGACGAACCACAAGGTGTAGAGCAGGGCGGCGCAGGCGAAGGCGACCCATTTGTTGCCGAAGAAACGTTTGATCTTTTCCATTGTTTTGACAGCGTGTGTTTATTGCAGCAGGTCGTCCATCGAGAAGACACCGCGGCGGCCGCACAGGAATTCGGCGGCGATGACGGCGCCCAAAGCCAGCGTGCGGCGGTTTTTGATCGTATGACGGAGTTCGAGCCGGTCGTCGGCACTCTCGTAGCAGAGCGTGTGGATGCCGGGGACGTCGCCTTCGCGCACGGAGTCGATCACCAGCTCGTCGGGAGCGGCGGCCGACGGATCGTCGATGCGGTTGGCGGCGCGCTCGATGCCGGGGGCGTAATTGACCCAGCGGCGTTTGGTCGAAAGACGTTCGATCGCCTCCTCGGCCAGCGTGATCGCCGTGCCGCTCGGAGCGTCGAGCTTGCGCGTGTGGTGCACCTCGCCCAGCCGCAGTTCGTAAGCCGCGCCGAGGCGGTCGATCCACTCGGCCAGCAGGCGGTTGAGACGGAACAGCAGGTTGACGCCGAGCGAATAGTTCGATGCATAGAAAAGGGCTCCGCTGCGCTCGAGACAATAGGCTTTGAGCTCCTCCAGGCGGTCGGTCCACCCCGTCGTGCCGCACACCACGGGTACGCCGCAGTCGATGCAGGTGCGCAGGTTGTCGCAAGCGGTGGCGGGCGTCGTGAACTCGAGCGCAACGTCGACCCCCCGCAGGCGGTCGGCGCAGAGGTCGGCCCGATTCTCCAGGTCGATTTTCAGCACGACCTCGTGGCCGCGTTCGAGCAGGATGCGTTCGATTTCGCGGCCCATCCTGCCGTATCCGATGATAGTTGTTTTCATGTATCGAAATTATTCACGCAAAGATAATACAACTCGCGCACGCGACCAAAAAATACGCCTCTTTTCGGTCGACGCGCCAGGCCGCGAACTGTTTGCATCGGTAAAAGAACGCATTTTGTGCGATTTTAGCATGACGAAGCCACCGAACGGGGAGGCGCAGGGGTTGTTTGTATCGGGACTTTTTCGTACCTTTGACTTCGTCAAAATCAACTAGGTAAATGGCATGCGTTACTTTCTCGAACTGAGCTATTTGGGAACTCCCTTCTTCGGATGGCAGCGACAGCCCGACCGGCCGACCGTGCAGCAGGCGCTCGAGCAGGCGCTGACGACGCTGTGCCGCGAACCGGTCGAGATCGTAGGGGCGGGGCGGACCGATACGGGCGTGCATGCGGCCTATTACGTGGCACACGCAGATTTCGAACACCCCGTCGAGGATGCCGAACAGCTCTGCTACAAACTCAACCGGCTGCTGCCCGAGGCGGTCGCCGTGCAGGCCGTTACGCCCGTCGACACGGCGGCGCACGCCCGTTTCAGCGCCACGGAGCGCGCATACCGCTACTACATCGAGCCGCGCAAAAATCCGTTCACGCGTCTGACGCGATGGCAATATACCGTACCGCTCGACGTCGAGCGGATGAACGAAGCGGCCGCCTGTCTGCTCGAACAGCAGGATTTCACGACGTTTGCCAAACTCAACTCGAACAACACAACCAACCGCTGTTCGGTACGGCAGGCGGAGTGGACGGTCGGAGCGGACGGTCTTCTCTGTTTCACGATCCGTGCGGACCGTTTTTTGCGCAACATGGTGCGGGCGATCGTCGGCACGCTGGTCGACGTGGGTCGCGGACGCTACACGGCGGAGGAGTTCCGCGAGATCGTCACGTCGTGCGACCTGTCGCGGGCCAGCACGGGAGCTCCCGCACAAGGGCTCTTCCTGTACGACGTGCGCTATCCGGCCGAACTCTTCGAACGCAGCGTTCGGTTCCCGACATCGGACAACCTTTTCGTTTAACTTTAATACAACAACATTATGGGATTTATTATTTGGGTAGTCTGCCTGATCATTCAGATCATGCTTTCGCTGGAGGTTTTTCGTCGCAAGGATATTCAGACGACGGGCAAACTGGTGATGATTCTGGTGATCATCCTCGTTCCCTACATGCTGGGGGCCGCCTTCTACTATTTCTACGCAAAGAATCACCTGACCGAGTGGTTCAAGTAGCTGCCGCTGCATTCGCCGGCGAACCGCAAGCCCTCTTTCGACCGATCGAAAGAGGGCTTTTTTATGCATGTCCGTATCAAAAACAGCGGTGCCGCCCTTTGCGGGGCGGCACCGTGTCTTGATCGGTCCGAAAACGGATTAAACCAACTTCAGATCCACTTTGATCGCCTCGATCTTGGCATCGAGCGCCTTCAGCGTCTCCTCGTAGTTCTCGATTGCGGGCAGCGGCATCTTCACACCGAAATAGAACTTGATCTTCGGCTCCGTACCCGACGGACGCACCGACACGAGCGTACCGTCCTCGGTGAACCACTGGAGCACATTGCTCTTGTCCTGCTCGATGACGCTCTTGGTACCCGTCTTAAGATCGGTCTCCTCGAGCGACTGGTAGTCGAGAACCTTCACCACGGGCGAACCGACGATCGTCTTGGGCGGGTTCTGACGGAAATCGACCATCATCTGCTGGATGAGCTCGGCGCCCTCCTTGCCCTTGCGAACCACCGATACGAGCCCCTCGCGGTAGAAGCCGTACTGCACGTAGAGCTCCTGCAGCCACTCGTAGAGGGTCAGGCCCTTCGTCTCGAGTGCCCAGGCAGCCGCCTCGGCTGCCATCGAGCAGGCCGATACGGCATCCTTGTCGCGCACGTAGTCGCCGGCCAGGTAGCCGAACGACTCCTCGCCGCCGC
>CAZVGH010000035.1:0-13309 GCA_964626515.1 uncultured Alistipes sp. | reverse complement strand
GCACGGCCGCCGTGCTGGCCGAGCCCGTGCAGGGCGAAGCGGGGGTGCGGCTCCCCCTCCCGGGCTACCTCGAGGCGCTGCGGCGCCGCTGCGACGAGGTGGGGGCGCTGCTCGTTTTCGACGAGATCCAGACCGGCATGGGCCGCACGGGCGCCCTCTTCGCCATGCAGCGCTACGGCGTGAAGGCCGACATCGTCTGTCTGGCCAAAGCCCTCGGCGGCGGCATGCCTCTGGGCGCCTTCGCGGCGAGCCACGCGCTGATGGACACCCTGCAGACGGAGCCCGTGCTGGGGCACATCACCACCTTCGGCGGCCACCCCGTCTGCTGCGCCGCCGGACTGGCGGCCCTCGACTACCTCGCCGAGCACCGGATCGTCGGGCAGGTCGAGCGGAAGGGCGCGCTGTACGAGGAGCTGCTCCGCGACCACCCCGCCGTGCGCGAAATCCGCCGCGCGGGACTGCTGCTGGCGGTCGAACTGGGACGTGCGGACCGCCTCTACCGCCTCATGGAGATCTTCAAGGAGGTCGGCATCCTGAGCGACTGGTTCCTCTACTGCGACACGGCCTTCCGCATCTCGCCGCCGCTCGTCATCTCCGACGAAGAGATCCGCGACAGCGTCCGCCTCATCCGCGGCGCGCTGGACCGGCTGCTCGCCGAACTGCCCGAAAACACCGAATCAAACACCGATTAAACACATACCCCATGAAACGAAACCGCATTTTCCCGATGATCGCAGCGGCGGGCGCCGCCCTGCTCTTCACGGCCTGCACGACCCCCGTACAGGGTCCGCAGACGATCGACTGGCTGGCCGCCGAGCTGCCGCACGTCGACAGCGTGCTGGGTGCCCCCCGCACGATCGAAACGCCCCTCGGCGCCGCCGTCCGCTTCGACGGCACGCAGGACGCCTTCTTCCTCGACAGCAACCCGCTGCTCGGCATGGAGGAGCTGACCATTGAGGTGATCTTCCGCCAGGAGAGCGACGCCGCCTTCGAGCAGCGCTTCCTGCACTTCGGCACGGCGAACGGCGAGCGCATCATGTTCGAGACGCGCGTCAAGCCCGACGGCACGTGGTACGCCGACAACTTCATCCGCCGCCTCGAGCCGCAGGCCGACCTGACGCTCATCGACTCGACGATCTGCCAGCCCGCCGACCGCTGGTACAACCTGACGCTCGTCGTGGCCGACGGCCGCGCGACGAACTACGTCGACGGCGTGCAGCAGCTCACGGGCGAGATCCCCTACCGCGCCGCCACGGAGGGCATCGCCTCGATCGGCGTCCGCCAGAACAAGGTCTGCTGGTTCAAGGGCGACATCTACCGCATCCGCGTCACGCCGCGCGCCCTGACGCCCGACGAGTTCCTGCGCGATCAGGAGGCGCTCAACGCCGAGTAGGGTCCGCCTCTTCGGCACGGCATGCCGCGCGTCCGTCTTCGGCGCGAAGGCGGGGCTGCCGCGGCATCCGGATCCCGCGCACGAGGCGCCACACCGCCCTTTTTTACCGCTTCACCCCCGTCGCACCGCGTGCGGCGGGGGTGTTGCACAGGGGGCCGAAGCCCGCGGGGCGCCGTTTCGGCCTCCGTCGGCGGTGAGGCGCCGCATCCGGCGCCGTTTTGAATTTCGGCACGGAATGCGTACCTTTGTCTCCGGTTAGGTACAACATAAGATATGACAGCGATGAAACGACTCCTGCTGCTTCTGACGGCCGCGCTGCTCTTCGCCGCGACGGCCGAGGCCCGCAAAGTCTATCCGCTCAACGACGGATGGCAGTTCTTCTTCAAGACCGAGAACGACAGCGGCAACGCCCGCATCATCTCGCTCCCCCACTCGTGGAACACCGACCCGATGGCGGGCAGCCGCTTCGAAGAGACCACGGGCCACTACCTGAACGAATTCTACATCCCGACCGACTGGGCCGGCCAACGTCTCTTCATCAAGTGTCACGGCGCCCAGTCCGTCGCCGATCTCTTCGTGAACGGCCGCTTCGCGGGCGAGCACAAGGGCGGCGGCACGGCCTTCACCTTCGAGATCACCGACCTGCTGCAGTTCGGCGCCAACAACACGCTGCTGTTCGTCGTGAGCAACAATTTCCGCAGCGACGTGCTTCCCGTCTCGACCGACATGAACCTCTACGGCGGCCTCTACCGCGGCGTGGAGCTTATCGTCACCGGCCGCAGCGGCATCTCGCCGCTCTACTACGGCACCGACGGCGTGCTGGTGCATCCCGAGACGGTCACCCCCGAGGAGGTGAGCGGCACGATCGAGGTGCACCTGCTCGACGGTCCCGCCGAGGATGCGATGCTCTCCGTGGAGCTCCTCTCGGCCGACGACAAGGTGCTCTTCAGCCGCACGCAGCGGCTGCGCGGCAAACCGACCGCCGAGCAGCGGATCCCCTTCCGCTTCCGCGACCCGCGGCTGTGGAGCGCCGCGACGCCGTACCTCTACCGCGTCGTGGCACGCTACGAGGAGGGCGAACACTGCGACTCGGTGTCGGTCCGCACGGGTTTCCGCGCCATCGGCATCGAGCAGCAGACGGGCCGCCTCACCCTCAACGGCGAGCCGCTGCAGCTGCGCGGCGTGGTGCTCCACCACGACAACACCGAGGGCGGCACCCCCACCTCCGTCGACTACGACGAGGACCTGCGCTTCGTGCGCGACCTCGGCGCTACGGCGGTCCGCTCGGCCGTGCAGCCGCACGCGCAGTATCTCTACGACCGCTGCGACGAGACGGGCCTCGCGGCCTGGATCGACCTGCCGCTGCAGCGCGCCCCCTACCTCGGCGAGGTATCCTGCTACTCGACGCCCCTCTTCGAGCTGCAGGCCGAGGAGCAGCTGCGTGAGATCATCCTCCAGCACCAGAACCACCCCTCGGTCTTCATGTGGGGCATCTTCTCGCGCCTCGCAGCCCGCGAAACGCGCGTGCTCGACTTCCTGAAGCGCCTCAACGCGACGGCGCACGCGCTCGACCCGTCGCGTCCGACGGTCGCATGCAGCGACCAGGACGGCGAGATCAACTTCATCACCGACCTGATCGTCTGGCACCAGGAGGTGGGCTGGCAGCACGGCCGCACCTCGGACCTCACGCTGTGGCGCGATCAGCTGGCGAGCCGCTGGTCGCACCTGCACTCGGCGATCAGCTACGGCGGCGAAGGCTTCCTCGGCATGACGCAGCGCGACCTGCAGCGCCTCAAGTCGCAGCCCGTGGGCACCGAGCAGCGGCAGGCGCGCTTCCACGAGGAGTACTGCCGTGAGCTGGAGGCCGACACGCTCTTCTGGGGTACATGGGTGGAGAATCTGTTCGAGTACGGCGCCTCACGCCGCCCGTACAGCATCGACGGCCGCGGACTGGTGACGCTCAACCGCAAGGAGAAGAAGGATGCCTACTACCTCTACCGCGCGCTGTGGAACGCCGGACAGCCGACCCTCCATCTGGCGGGACGGCGCGAGCGGCTCACGTTCGACGCGCTGCAGCACTTCACGGTCTACTCGTCGGCGGGCGATCCCGTGCTGATTGTGGACAACGACACGGTGGCGATGCACCGCTACGCCCCCTGCCAGTACCGTTCGGACACGCTCTTTCTGGACGGGCAGGTGCCCGTGCGCGTCTCGGCGGGCGGCATCGGCGACCGCATGGTCATTCAAATCGGCAACGACTTAAGACCGCGCTCGCAGCTGGTCCCTCTGCGAACAGCAGATCGACGAAAGACAAATTAGGGACGAACGGCTGACGGTCGGCGAAGACCTGCACATAGGGCTCGGTGTAGAACACCGGGCCCTTCGTTTTGGGCCGCAGGTCGAGGTCTCCCGCAGCCGCCTCGACGTAGGTGCGGCTGACGGCGGGCTCGGGAAGTCCGGCGGCCCGGCAAAGCACGCCGGCGAGCGCCAGGTTGAACTCGGCCAGCAGGGGGTATTCGCGCGTATAGAAGGGTTCGAGGCGCGGGGCGTAGTAGTCGAAATAGGGCGACGCCTTGTAGGCGGCCGTGAGCGCCCCCCAGTGGAGGTGCTGCCAGCGCTTCGAGTAGTCGAGGCACATCGTGTGCATCGGCCGGCAGGGGCGGTTGGCCCGCACGACCTGCGCCGTGAGCTCCTGCACCCCCGCGGCGGTCATGATGCGGGCGCGGTTGCGTTCGGATCGTTTGATGAAGTGTTCGCCGAGGTCGATCACGCAGTCGCCGCGCCGAAGCGCGGCGAACCAGGCGATCGAAGGGAGATAGGCGGCGGGAAGAATCGTCATAAGCAATTCTGTTTGGCGGGGAGACGGACCCCGCCGCGTTAACGGGACACCTGCGCGAAGGCCTGCTCGAAATCCTCGATCAGGTCGTCGGCGTGTTCGAGCCCCGCCGAGATGCGCAGCAGCGTCGGCGTGACGCCCGCGGCCCGCAAGTCGGCCTCGGAGAGCTGTTTGTGGGTCGTCGAGGCGGGATGGGTCACCACCGTGATCGAGTCGCCGATCATGGTCATGTGGGCGGGCAGCCGCAGCGCCTCGACGAAGCGCACGGTGCTCTCCAGGTCGCCCTTCAGCTCGATCGTGAAGACGGCCGAGGCGCCGAAGCGGTAGTATTTCGCCGCGTTGCGGTGGCTCGGATGATCCTCGAAGCCGACGTAGCTCACGCGCTCCACGCGGGGGTGCGAGCGGCAGTACTCGGCCAGCCGGCGGGTCGTCTCGACCTCCTGTCGCACGCGCAACGAGAGGGTCTCCAGCCCGAGCATCATGAGGTAGGCATCGAAGGGCGACGGGCAGCAGCCGAAGTCGCGCAGGCCGTCGACGCGGCACTTCACGATGAAGGCCGCCGCACCGAACGCCTCGCGCAGGTTCAGGCCGTGGTACCCCTCGGAGGGGCCGTCGATCTGCGGAAACTTGCCGTTGCCCCAGTCGTAGCGGCCGCCGTCGACGATCAGGCCGCCCATGGCCGTGCCGTGGCCGTTGATCCATTTCGTCGCCGAGTCGACGACGATGTCGGCGCCGTAGTCGAAGGGGTTGCAGAGATAGCCCGCGGCGCCGAACGTGTTGTCGATCACCAGCGGCACGTCGAAGCGGCGCGCCACGGCGGCCAGCCCCTCGAGATCGGGGACGGCGCAGGTCGGGTTGCCCATGCTCTCGGCGTAGACCGCGCGCGTGCGGTCGTCGCACAGGGCGGCGAAATCCTCGGGACGCTCGCTGCGGGCGATGCGGCACTCGATGCCGAGGTTGCGCAGCGAGATGCGGAACTGGTTGTAGGTACCGCCGTAGAGGTAGGGCGAGGCGACGATGTTGTCGCCCTGTTTGGCCAGCGCCGTGACGGCGACCAGAATCGCCGACATGCCCGACGAGACGGCCAGCGCCCCGACGGCGCCGTAGAGGGCGGCGATGCGCGCCTCGTAGGCCGAGGTCGTCGGATTCTGCAGGCGCGTGTAGATGTTGCCCGCCTCGCTCAGCTCGAAGAGGCGCGCCGCATGGTCGCAACTGCGGAAACGGTACGCGGCCGTGGGGAAGATCCCCACGCCGCGCGAACCGTTTTCGATCTCGGGATCGAGACCGGCATGGATCTGCCGCGTCTCGAAGCGGTATTTCTTCGGATCGGTCATGCCGCAGCGATTAAACGAACGGCACCTTGACCACCTCGGCCTCGATCAGCCGTTCGCGGATGACCACCGCCACGCGGGTGCCGACGGCAGCCTGCGGCGCGGCGACGTAGCCCATGGCGATGCCCGCCTTCAGGCAGGGCGACATGGTGCCCGAGGTCACGTGGCCGATCTCCTCGCCTTCGAGGGTGGCGATCTTGTACTCGTGGCGCGGCACGCCGCGGCCGATGAGCTTCAGGCCCACCAGCTTGCGCTGCACGCCCTCGGCCTTCTGCCGCGCCAGCAGCTCGCGGTCGACGAACTCCTTGCCCTCGGCGAACTTCGTGATCCAGCCCAGGCCGGCCTCGATGGGCGAGGTCGTGTCGTCGATATCGTTGCCGTAGAGGCAGAAGCCCTTCTCGAGGCGCAGCGTGTCGCGGGCGCCGAGGCCGATGTTCTTCAGCCCGAGGGGTTCGCCCGCCTTCCAGAGGGCCTCCCACAGGCGGTCGGCATCCTCGTTGGCGACGTAGATCTCGCAGCCGCCCGAGCCCGTGTAGCCCGTGATCGAGAGGATCGCGTCGCAGCCCGCCACGGGCAGCTTGCGGAAGGTGTAGTACTCCATCTGCTCGACGGGCTCCTCGCAGAGCTGCTGGACGATCTTCATCGCCGCGGGACCCTGCACGGCGAGCTGGCAGATCTCGTCCGAGGCGTTATAGAGCTCCTTGCCGTGGCCGGCCTCCATGCCGAACTCCGCACCGGCGGCGCAGATGTGGGCCCAGTCCTTGGCGACGTTGGCGGCGTTCACGCAGAGCAGGTAGCACTCGGCGTCGATGCGGTAGACGAGGATGTCGTCGACGATGCCGCCGCGGCCGTTGGGCATGCAGCTGTACTGCACCTTGCCGTCGTAGAGCTTCGACACGTCGTTCGTCGTGATGCGCTGCAGCAGGGCGAGCGCCTTGGGACCCTTGACCCAGATCTCGCCCATGTGGCTCACGTCGAAGACGCCGGCGCCGTTGCGCACGGCCATGTGCTCGTCGTTGATGCCCGAGAACTCGATCGGCATGTTGTAACCTGCGAACTCGGCCATCTTGGCGCCGTTCGCGATGTGGTACTTGGTGAAAGCGGTTGTTTTCATTGGTATGTCGGTTGTTTTTTTGGTATCGGTTGCTGCTGCGCTATTTTTCGTCCCGCTTGACGCCCAAGCGCGGGCAGCGGCGGAACTCCTTCGTGCGGTCGAAGAGGTAGCGGTAGGTGGTGTGCACCTTGTGGCGGCGGGCCCCCGCGTAGCGCTCGATCATGCGGTTCATGACGGGGTTGAAATCGCCGATCCAGGCCAGCTCGACGAGCTTGTAGGGGTTCGCGTCGCTGTGCATGTAGTCCACGTAGCGCGAGATGATGGCCGACTCGACCCCCTTGCCGTGGTACTCGGGCGTCACGCCGAAGATGATGCCGAAGATGCGGTCGCACGACTTGCGCACCTTCAACTCCCACAGCAGGCGCAGCTTCTGCCACAGGCCGAAGCGCCCCCGGAAGCGGCCGATGATGCGGTTCAGGTCGGGGACGGTGATGAAGAAGCCTATCGGCTCGTCGTTGTGGTAGGCGAAGAAGACGATGTTCGGATCGAGGATCGGCTTCATCGCCTTCATGAGCTGCTGCGCCTCCTCGCGCGTCAGTGGGTTGACCCCCGAGAAGAGGGCCCACGCCTTGTTGTAGATCGTGCGGAAATTCTCGGCCGCACGGTCGAGCTGCTTCATGTCGATCGTCTCGACACGGTAGCCCGAGCTGCCGAAGAGGCGGTCGGCGCGGGCGAAGACCCGTTCGCTCGCCTCGTCGAGCCCCACGCCCCAGACGTAGCTGTGCTGGTTGAAGTAGTTGCGGAAGCCGTAGTGTTCGAACAGGGCGCGGTAGTAGGGCGGGTTGTAGGGATTTTTGTAGAGCGGCTGGTACTCGAACCCCTCGACGAGCAGGCCCCACCAGTCGCTGCGCTGGCCGAAGTTGATCGGACCGTCCATCGCCTCCATGCCCCGCGCGGCGAGCCAGTCGCGGGCCGCGTCGAAGAGCAGATCGGCCACCCGCTGGTCGTCGACCGCCTCGAAGAAGCCGCAGCCGCCCGTCGGCTGCTCCTCGATGGCCGCCTTGTGGCGGCTGTAGAAGGCGGCGATGCGGCCCACGATCGTGCCGTCGGCCGCGCAGGCCGTCCAGCGGATCGCCTCGCCGTCGGCGAACAGGTCGTTGCGGGCGGGGTCGAAGACCGCGCGTATGTCCGCGTCGAGCGGGCAGACCCAGTAGGGATTTTCGTTGTAGAGCCGTTTCGGCAGATCGAGCCAGGCCTGCTCGTCGCGGGCCGAACGCACCTCGCGGAGGGTATATGTCGGTTGGTCCATAAGCACGTGTCGATGATCGGAAGCGGCGCCCTTCGCCCTTCCGTCGTACAAATGTAAGAAAAGAAATCGAAGTTGCGGCGCCCGATGCGTCGATTCGCCGCTATTTTTTTCGCCGGCCGCCGAATTTTTACTACATTTGTTCGACGACAAACCATTCTCACCCACCGACCGGTTATGACCACACCCGACGCATACGCGGCGGCCGAGCGCAGCGAGGCCTACCGCTTCATGAAGTACCGCATCCACAAGATCCTGCTCGTCTGCTCGAGCTACGACGGTTACATCCTCGAGGAGGACGGCCACATCGAGTCGCAGATCAACCGCGAGTACCTCGAACTGAACATGTCGAACCCGCCGCTGCTGACGCGCGTCAGCTCGACGGCCGAGGCCCTCGAGCAGCTCGAGGCCGACGGCTCGTTCGACTTCATCCTGACCATGTACAACATCGGCGAGCCCGACGTCTTCACCTTCGGCCGCATCGTGCACGAGCGCTACGGCATCCCCGTGGCCCTCATGACCTCCTTCTCGAAGGATATCTACCGCCGCATCGAGGAGCAGGACCGCACGGGGCTCGACTACATCTTCTGCTGGCACGGCAACGCCGACCTGATCATCGCCATCATCAAGCTCGTCGAGGACAAGATGAACGCCGCCGAGGATATCGCCGAGGGCGGCGTGCAGGCGATCCTGCTCGTCGAGGACTCGATCCGCTTCTACTCGACCTACCTGCCCGAGCTCTACAAGCTGCTCCTGCTGCAGAACACCGAGTTCCTGCGCGACGCCTTCAACGAGCAGCAGCAGATCCTGCGCAAGCGCGCCCGTCCGAAGGTGCTGCTGGCGACGAACTACGACGAGGCCGTGGAGCTCTACGACCGCTACAAGAAGAACCTGCTGGGCGTCATCTCCGACGTGGGCTTCGTCCTCCACCGCAACGACCCGCCCGAGGAGGAGAAGGCCGACGCGGGCATCGACCTCTGCCGCCGCATCCGCAAGGACAATCCGCTGATGCCCGTGCTGCTGCAGTCGTCGCAGACCGATTTCCGCCGCACGGCCGAGGAGCTGGGGGCCGGCTTCCTGGCGAAGAACTCGAAGACGCTGCTGCTCGAGCTGCGCGACTACATCTCGAAAGAGTTCGCCTTCGGCGACTTCATCTTCAAGGATCCCGCGACGGGGATCGAGCTGGGACGCGCGAAGGACCTGCGGCAGATGCAGTCGATGATCGCCGCGATCTCGGACGAGGCCTTCGAGTACCACACCTCGCAGAACCACCTCTCGAAGTGGCTCTACTCGCGCGGTCTCTTCCCGCTCGCCGCGGCGATCCGCCAGTACGACAAGAGCCACTTCGCCACGATCGAAGCGCACCGCCGCTCGATCGTCAACGCCATCCGCGACTACCGCACGCTGCTCGGACAGGGCGTCGTGGCGCGCTTCGACCCCGAGACCTACTCCGACGCCGTCGCCTTCGCCCGCATCGGCGAGGGTTCGCTCGGCGGCAAGGCGCGCGGACTGGCCTTCATGAACTCGATGCTCATCAAGCACCGCCAGTACGACAAGCACGAGGGGGTGCGCATCCTCATCCCCCGCTCGGTGGTGATCGCCACCGAGTACTTCGACGCCTTCCTCGAGGAAAACGGCCTCTCGGAGATCCTCGCGCAGGATCTCTCGGACGAGGAGATCCTCTCGGAGTTCGTCGCCTCGTCCGTCCCGCAGCGGCTGCAGGACGCCCTGAAGGTCTACATCGCCACCGTGCGCACGCCGCTCGCCGTGCGTTCGTCGTCGAAACTCGAGGATTCGCACTACCAGCCCTTCGCCGGCATCTACTCGACCTACATGGTCCCCTACACCCCCAACCCCGACCGCATGCTGCGCATGGTGCTGCGCGCCGTGAAGAGCGTCTACGCCTCGGTCTTCTTCGCCGAGTCACGCGCCTACATCCAGACGTCGCAGAACCTCATCTCGGAGGAGAAGATGGGCGTCATCCTGCAGGAGGTGTGCGGCACGGAGCAGAACGGCCTCTTCCTGCCGACCCTCTCGGGCGTGGCGCGCTCGATCAACTGCTACCCGATCGGCGACGAGCGGGCCGAGGACGGCGTCTGCAACATCGCCATGGGACTGGGCAAGATCGTCGTCGAGGGCGGGCGCACGCTGCGCTTCTCGCCCGGCTTCCCGCAGCGGGTGTTGCAGACCTCGACCCCCGAGCTGGCGCTGCGCGAGACGCAGAACGAGGTGCTGGCCCTCGACCTCAACCCCGCCTCGTTCCGGTCGTCGACCGACGACGCCGTGAACCTGCGCCGCCTGAAGCTCTCCGAGCTCGAGCCGCTGCGCCACACGCGCTTCGTCGCCTCGGTGTGGGACCGCGAGAACGAGCGGATCTCGGACAGCCCGTTCGACCGCGGACGGCGCGTCCTCACATTCAACAACATCCTTAAATACAACACCTTCCCGCTGGCCGAGATCGTGACCGACATCCTGCGCCTCGGCGCCGAGGAGATGCGCTGCCCGGTCGAGGTGGAGTTCGCCGTCAACATGGACGTGCCGAACGGCAGCGAACGGATCTTCAACCTGCTGCAGATCCGCCCGATCATCGACAACCAGGACAACCGTTCGATCGACTGGGAGCAGGTCGACCCGTCGCAGGCGCTCGTCTACGGCGAGCAGGCGCTCGGCATCGGCCGCATGACCGATCTGGCGGACATCATCTACGTCAAGACCGAGACCTTCACGTCGCTCGTCACGGAGCGCATCGCCGAGGAGCTGCTCGAGCTGAACCGCCGCGCCCGCGAGGAGGGACGCTCCTACATCCTGATCGGCCCGGGGCGCTGGGGCTCCTCCGATCCCTTCCTCGGCGTTCCCGTCAAGTGGACCCACATCTCGGAGGCGAAGGTGATCGTCGAGTGCGGCATCCCGGGCTTCGAGATCGAGGCGTCGCAGGGCACGCACTTCTTCCAGAACGTCACCTCGCTCGGCGTGGGCTACCTCACGATCAACCCCCACCGCGGCGACGGCATCTTCCGCAAGGAGGCGCTCGACGCGCGCGAGGCCTTCTTCGAAGGGGAGTTCCTGCGCTGGGTGCGCTTCGAACAGCCGCTGGAGGTGGCCGTCGACGGCCGCGCCGACCGCGGCATGGTGGCCGAGGCTCCGATGCCGGGCGAGGAGGAGTTGTAAAAATTCAGGATTCAAAATTCAAAATTAACGGGGCGGAGGCCGAAGGTCAGAGGTACGGAACGGCCTACGCAAGCATTCCGCGGACTGCACGAAGGCGGCGGCTCGCGATAAACGGCGATGATGCGACTGTGCCTGTGCCGATCATTCCGGGCGCCGCATCGTGAGATTCCGACGGCGGCAGCCGTCGTGCGGTTCGCCGCCGCCCCCATGCGGCGGACCGCAGGCTCGCCTGACGGCTCGCGCGGCCCTCCGCCGGCGGCGAACGCATTGCGTGGAATCCGGAAGGATCCGTGCCGTTATTCGAGACGCAGCCTGCCGAGAATACGCGCGCCGCAACAGCGTTGCAAACAGGTAATTTTTCGAAAAAAATTTTTCGCCGCAGATAACAATCGTTCGGAAATTCGCTTATATTTGTGAAAGAAATAACAGAAAACCCGCAAAAAACGGAAATATACCTTAAAACCAACAACACATAACCAGTTATGAACGTATCGAAATTAATGGCCGATCTCGAGCGCCGTCATCCCGGCGAGAGCGAGTATCTGCAGGCCGTCCGCGAGGTGCTGACGACCGTTGAGGAGACCTACAACCAGCATCCCGAGTTCGAGGCGAACCGCATCGCCGAGCGCATCGTGGAGCCCGACCGCCAGTTCACTTTCAAGGTGGTGTGGACGGACGACCGCGGCGAGGTGCAGGTCAACACGGGTTACCGCATCCAGTTCAACAACGCGATCGGTCCCTACAAGGGCGGTCTGCGTTTCCACCCCTCGGTGAACCCCTCGATCCTCAAGTTCCTCGGTTTCGAGCAGATCTTCAAGAACGCGCTGACGACGCTCCCCATGGGCGGTGCGAAGGGCGGTTCGGACTTCAACCCCAAGGGCAAGTCGGATCGTGAGGTGATGCGCTTCTGCCAGGCCTTCATGACCGAGCTGTGGCGCCACATCGGTCCCGACACCGACGTTCCCGCAGGCGACATCGGCGTCGGCGGCCGCGAAATCGGCTACCTCTACGGCATGTACCGCAAGCTGGCCCGCGAGAACACGGGCGTGCTGACGGGCAAGGGCATGACCTACGGCGGTTCGCTGATCCGTCCCGAGGCCACGGGCTTCGGCGCCGTTTACTTCCTGCGCCAGATGCTCGAGGAGAAGGGCATGGAGCTCAAGGGCCAGCGCATCGCCATCTCGGGCTTCGGCAACGTCGCCTGGGGTGCCGCCACGAAGGCCACCGAGCTGGGTGCCAAGGTGGTGACCATCTCGGGTCCCGACGGCTACATCTACGATGAGGCCGGTCTCGACGCCGAGAAGATCGCCTACATGCTCGAGCTGCGCGCCTCGAACAACGACGTCGTGGCTCCCTACGCCGAGAAGTTCCCCGGCTCGAAATTCGTCGCAGGCCGCAAGCCGTGGGAGGTTCCCGTGGATATCGCCATGCCGTGCGCCACGCAGAACGAGCTGGGCGGCGAAGATGCCAAGACGCTGCTCGCCAACGGCGTGAAGATCGTCGCCGAGGTGTCGAACATGGGCTGCCGCCCCGAGGCGATCGACGCCTTCATCGCGGCGAAGGTTCCCTACGGTCCGGGCAAGGCCGTCAACGCGGGCGGTGTCGCCACGTCGGGCCTCGAGATGACGCAGAACTCGCAGAAGCTGGGCTGGACGGCCGAGGAGGTCGACGCCAAGCTGCACCAGATCATGTCGTCGATCCACCACGCCTGCATCGAGTACGGCACGGAGGCCGACGGCTATATCAACTACATGAAGGGCGCCAACATCGCCGGCTTCATGAAGGTGGCCAAGTCGATGGTCGAGCAGGGCATCCTGTAGCGATCGCGACCGCCGCAACGGCAACGGCCGCTCCCTCTGCGGGGGCGGCCGTTTTTGCGTCCGTGTGCCGACGGGCGGCTATTTCGAATAATCGGGGATGCGCGGCAGCTGCGGCGGCACCGGGAAACCGAAATGCATCCGTAAATTCGGATTTTCGACGTACAACGATTGCAGATAATCGTTTGAAAACGCGATCACATCGAGCGCCCGATCGTAATCGTCGTCTGTAATGCCGAGCGTTGCGGCCGTCTCCCGTGACAAGGTCAAGTAAAACGAATTATCAGGGCGAATCCGAATGTACCGGACGATGACGGCATCCGCAGCTTCCGAATCGAGCATACGGCCCCTCTTTCCGATATTCTCCGCACGGGAACAACTGCCCGTCAGGCAGGCCAGCAGCG
>CAZVGH010000034.1:0-14035 GCA_964626515.1 uncultured Alistipes sp. | reverse complement strand
TTTTTCGCCGAACGGCGATTATTTCGCGCATGAAAGGGCCCGAAACGGGAAATTTTCGCTAATTTTGTCAACGGCTGCGGGTTGCGCCGCGGCGACACGCTCCGATGAAAGTGCTTTCGCTGTTGTCCCGGCAACAGGCTCCGACCGTCTCGCAAGCGAGCGATGCGCGCGGTGCGCTGTTGCGGATCCGCGAAACAGGCTCCGCACTTTCGTTCATACCGCAATTGGTCGCCCGGGAGCCGGACGACGCAAAACAGGTTCAATCGTCATGTACACCACGGAGAAGAAACCCGTCAAGCCCGACAACTATTTGGTGTGGGCCATTTTGTCGACCGTGCTCTGCTGCCTTCCGCTCGGTATCGTCGCCATCATCAAAGCCACGCAGGTAGACACCTTTTGGGCGCAGGGCGACTACGAAGGCGCCGTGCAGGCCGCCCGCGATGCCAAACGCTGGACGTGGGCCGGTGTCTTCATCGCACTGGGCATCTGCCTCGTCTATCTCGTCATCATCGTCCTCTACGCCGTTGCGGCGATGAAGCTCTCCTGATGCAACCGCCTCGCGGCAGGATGCTCCGTCTGTTCGGAGCCTGCATCGCCGTGCTCGCCGTCGCCGGGGTCTACTACTTTCTCGATCCGCTGCGGGTCGTCTGGACGCCGCAGTGCCCGTTCCGCCTGCTGACTGGGTGGGACTGCCCCGCCTGCGGCAGCCAGCGCGCCCTGCATGCCGCCCTGCACGGCGAGTTCGCCGCGGCTCTCCGTTTCAACCCGTTTCTCGCGGTGTCGCTTCCGTATCTGGGGCTCGTCGTCGCGGGAAGCCGGCTGAAGTCGGCACCGCGCATCGCCCGTGCGGCGGTCCGGCCGACGGTCGTACGCTGTTATCTGGTGCTGGTCATCGGGTGGTGGATCGCCCGCAACGTGTGGCCGATCTGACAAATCGCCCCGGTCTCCTTTCAAGAAGACCGGGGCGGTTTTTTATTCCGTAGGCAGCGGGCGGCAGCCTCGCAGCGCCGGTTACTCTTGCGTTCGGCAGGCCGAATTTTCGATTTCGAGCCCCATGATGTAGTCGTTCATGTAGAACCCGTTGCCGATCGGGACGTCGACCGTGCGGAGACGCTGCATCCCCATGCGTTCGTAGAAGCCGAGCGCGCGGTTGTAGCGGTTGACATTGAGCTCGAGGCGGCAGGGCAGGGTGCCGCAGCTGCGGGCGTGGTCGATTGCGCGGCGGAAGAGTGCGGCGCCGACGCCGCGCCCCTGTGCCGCGGGCAGTACGTAGATCTTTTGCAGGTGGAAGAGGTCGGCGGCCTGCCGCTCGACGGAGAGATAGCCGAGCGGCTCCTCCGCAGCAGCCCCCTCGGCCGCCTCCGTCGTGCCGTATGCGATGTAGAAGGTCTGCCCCTCGTCGAACTGGCGGCGCAGGCTCTCCTCGGAGTACATCCACGTCATCATGTAGTCGATCTGCGACGGGGTGAGGATCGGGGCGTAGGTGGCGGGAAAGGCCTCCGCGGCCAGGCGGCGCAGCAGCGGAATATCGGCAGGGGAGGCGGTTCGAATCGAAACCATGGTGGGAATGAAAAATTAAAAATGCAGTATTCGGGAGGATTCGGCGCAGCCTCAATTTTGAATCTTGAATGCTAAATTTTGCATTTGCGATGCGCCTCGCATCGCGCGGGCCGCAGTCGTAACTTTGAATCTTGAATTCAGAATTTTGCATTTGCGATGCCGTCAGGCATCGCGCGGGCCGCAGCCTCCCGCAGCGGAGGCCCGCATTCGCGTCAGCTCACGCAGGCGCTCCGCAGGCTGCGTCCCCGAATCATTTTGAATCTTGAATGCTGAATGTTGAATTTGCAGAACCTTTCCAAACGGAAAAAGACCGACGCTCGGGGCGGTCGGTCTGTTTTTCGGGGCGGTCGGCAACGACGGATGCCGCGGATCGTCGATCCGCACGGCCCGCTCGCACGTACCCTCCTGCGGGGGACGGTTTAGTACTTGAAGGTCGTTTCGTCCGACACCGTCAGTTTCTTGCGGCCCTTCGCACGGCGCGCAGCCAGTACCTTGCGACCGTTTGCCGTAGCCATGCGAGCGCGGAAACCGTGCTTGTTGATGCGCTTGCGACGCGAGGGCTGGTAAGTTCTCTTCATTGCCATAGCTGTATCGTTTTTATTGTTTTTTACTTTTTTACGGAATGCAAAAGTACAACAAAAAAGTTATTCGCAAAAATTTTTCATGAATTTATTTCAAAAAGGCGGCAAATAGCCCGAAATCTTTTATCTTTGTCGTAGAACGGCCGGCGCGTCGGACCCGACCCTGCGGCCGTTCCGTCACCGTTCACCCCTACACATTGACACTATGGCAGTATTCCAAGTCGAAGGAGGGCATCGCCTTCACGGTTCCATCACGCCGCAGGGCGCCAAAAACGAGGCCCTGCAAATTCTTTGCGCCGTGCTGCTCACTGAGGAGCGCGTCACGGTCCGCAACGTTCCCCAGATTCTCGACGTGCTGCAGCTCATCGAGTTGCTGCGGCGCATGGGGGTCGAGGTGGAGCAGACCGCCGCGGACACCTACACCTTCTGCGCACGCGAAATCGACTTCGACTACCTGCGCAGCGACGATTATCGCCGCCGCTGCACGAAGCTGCGCGGTGCGGTGATGCTCGTCGGCCCGCTGCTGGCGCGCTTCGGCGTGGGCTACATCGCCAAGCCCGGCGGCGACAAGATCGGCCGCCGCCGTCTCGACACCCACTTCCTCGGCTTCCGCAAGCTCGGCGCGCAGCTCGATTTCGAGCGGGGCGAGATCCGCGCCGAACGTCTCGAGGGCACCTACATGCTCCTCGACGAGGCCTCGGTGACCGGTACGGCCAACATCGTCATGGCCGCCGTGCTGGCCAAGGGGCGCACGACGATCTACAACGCCGCCTGCGAGCCCTATCTGCAGCAGCTCTGCAAGATGCTCAACCGCATGGGCGCCCGCATCTCGGGCATCGCCTCGAACCTGCTGGTCATCGACGGCGTCGAGTCGCTCGGGGGCACCGAACACACGCTGCTGCCCGACATGATCGAGGTGGGCAGCTTCATCGGCATGGCCGCCATGAACCGTTCGGAGCTGACGATCAAGAACGTATCGTTCGAGAACCTCGGCATCATCCCCGCCCAGTTCGCCCGCATGGGCATCCGCTTCGAGCAGCGGGGCGACGATATCTACATCCCGCAGCAGGACCACTACGCCATCGAGACCTTCCTCGACGGCTCGATCATGACCATCGCCGACGCGCCGTGGCCCGGCCTGACGCCCGACCTGCTCTCGATCTTCCTCGTCGTGGCGACGCAGGCCGAGGGTGCCGTGCTGATCCACCAGAAGATGTTCGAAAGCCGCCTCTTCTTCGTCGACAAACTGATCGATATGGGGGCGCAGATCATCCTCTGCGACCCGCACCGCGCGACGGTCATCGGCCACGACCACCGCGTGCGGCTGCGTGCCACGCGCATGTCGTCGCCCGATATCCGTGCGGGTGTGGCGCTGCTCATCGCGGCCATGTCGGCCGAAGGGGTCTCGACGATCCAGAACATCGACCAGATCGACCGCGGCTACCGCGATATCGACGGCCGTCTGAATGCACTCGGCGCCCGCATTACGCGACTGGACGAGTAGGTTCGCCATCCATCGGACAACCGGGGGCTTCGCTGCGGCGGAGCCCCCGGTTTGCTTGATGAAGAATGAAGAATGAAAAATGGAAGAGGCGGGTATGGGAGCATGCGATCTGCATGATGCCGGCGGCACCACAATCCGTGATTCGAAATCAGACACGAAACATTCTTCATTTTTAATTTTTCACTTTTCATTCGCGACGGCTCCTGCCGTCGTGCGGTTCGCCGCCGCCCCACGCGGCGGACCGCAAGCTCGCGGAAACGCTCGCGCGCTCCTGCCGCCGGCGGCGAACGCTCAGCGCGAGGTGCGTGCGTCGGAACGATTCGCTGCATCCTGCATTTTTAATTTTTCATGCTTCACTTTTCATTCTCTTTCGCAGCAGCCGAAAGAGCGGCGCATCGGAGAGCGCTGCGGCATGCTCGAGGAACGACCACAGCTCGATGCCGCAGGCGAAGCCGGCGACGAGCCGTGTGCGCGGACACGCCGCGTCGCCCAGTATGCAGCTTTCGGCCAGGTAGCAGAGCACCAGCGTTGCGGTTGCCAGCAGCGCCTTCGCCGCCGTCTGCCGCACCGCGGCGCGCAACGACCCGCACCGCCTTCCGCGGCCGTTGCCGCTCTCCTCGGAACCCTCACCGAAGCCTTCCCCGAAGCCCTCCCCGGAACCCTGCGCAAAGCCCTCCCCGACGCCCCGTCCGCCCTGTCCGCCTCGTCCGTCCCGCAGCCGCTCCGCCGCCACGCGGGCTGCGAATTCGGCTGCCATGAAGAGCAGTGTGCAGGCGACCGGCGGCCCGATCGGAGCGAAGAGCAGCGCGAGGGCCGTGGCGATGCCGCTAACGCACCTGTACAAAGCCTCCATCGGTCGTGCAGCGGTTCAGGACGTTCGCGTCGGGGTCGTAGTCGGGAAAGCGTGCGGGCTCCGCCGCCAGCCGCTCGGCGGCGCGGCGCAGCAGGCTCCGCAGCTCGGCACGCAGGGCGCGCTGCCGCTCGCGCAGCGGTGCGGCGTCGGGTGGGGTGCCGCAGTCGCTCTTCGGGGCCAGCGTGCCGATGCGCGTCGCCTGCAGGTCGAGCCGCGGCCCGACGAGCAGCCGCACGGCCAGCGCCGCGCAGGGGGCGAGGCAGTCGGCCGTGAAGTCGGCTTCGGCCCCCGCGAGCAGCCGCTCGTGGAGCGCCGCCCCCAGCACGGGGCGCAGGTAACGCTGTTCGGCCGCCGCGATGTCGGCCTCGGTAACGGTTTCGGGAGGCAGGTACCCGCCCTCGGGGAAGGCGAGGCGCAGGACCTGCACGGGAGAGATCAGGGTTTTCATCCGTCGATGGATTTGATGTTGTACTTCGTGATTTCGGAGAGGAACTGCTGCTGTCGCGGATCCTCGGGGTCGTAGTCGAGGCCGTCGGCCTTGCGGGCCTCCCACACCTTCATGTAGATCGGCTTCGACCGCGTGGGCGGACGGTTGACGACGGCCAGCGACGAGCAGTCGAGCCCCAGCACCGCCGTGATGACGGTGCGGATCGGCTCCGTCAGCTCGGCCTGCTCGGCCAGGATCACCGTGTTGAGCGCCACCTCGTACTCCTGCAGGATCCGCTTCGAGTCGAATCCCGCGGCGTAGTCGAGGCCGCTCAGCGTGCGGAACCAGGAGTGGGCGACGACGATGTCGGCGACGGCCTGTTCGTGGAGCGCCTGCCAGTCCCCCTCGTTGCGCGCCTCGATGGGGATGAAGCGCGAGCGGTCCTGCTCGGCGCCGTCGCGGATGACGAACATCACCTGCCCGGGATTTCCCGCGAACTTCTCCTCGGCGAGCCGCACGATGCGCTCGGCGTCGGCCTCGTTGTCGACCGCCGAGTCGAGCATCATCACCCCCGAGAGCTGGAAGGAGTTGTCCAACCGCGAGATGTTCCAGCAGTCGGTCTTGTAGGCGATCGCCGAGACGTTGAGCCCCGCGATGTAGGAGGGAACGCCGTAGTGGCGGAACATCGGTTCGTAATCCTTGTAGTGGATCACGGCGCGCAGCGTGCCGTCGGCCTGCCGCTCGAAGTGCGGGTAGAGGGGGAGCGACTGCGCCTCCTCGGGACGGAAGCGGTGCCAGTCGTGGTGGAGCAGGACGTGCCGCTCGTCCCGCGCCAGCCGGCAGCGCGACGCATCCTGGTGGCAGAGCGCCAGCACCGAGCGGGCGGGATCGGTGACGACCTCGAGGAAGGCGTTGCCGAAGAGCGCCTTGTCGAAGGCGAGTTTGTGGAGCACCTGCCGCAGCGATTCGCCGCTGCCGTTCACGCAGCGCAGGAAGGCCGCGAGGCGCTGCTGCCGCTCGTCGCAGACGAAGCCTTTGCCGGCGACGTAGTCGGCCTTGTCGTTGAGGATGCGGCGGTGGGTGGTCGAGCGCCGCGCCATGAGGGCCAGCGCCTCGGGGAAGAGGTTGTCGTCGCCCCAGCGCCAGAAACGGTCGCTCGTGACGGGGAGGCCGACGAGGTAGGGGTCGGTGCGGTTCGAGGCGAGGGCCGCCCGCGGCCGCAGCGCACGGTCGGGCGCTGCGGCGGTGAGGACGGGGGCTGCCTGTGCGGCCGCGTCTGCGTTTGCGGCCGTGCCGGCGGCGGGGTTACTCGCAGTAGGCATAGATGAGCATCGCTTCGTCGAGGATTTCGCAGCCGGCCGAGAAGACGGCGCGCTGGCGGTTCTCCATCTCGTCGGGGTTGTACCACATGCGCACCTCGTTGCCGGGCGTGTCGGCCGTGTTGACCGCCAGCACGAGGTTGCGGCGGTCGGTCAGCAGACAGAACGACTTGTGCAGCGAGGTCGAGGGGAGGTAGGCGCTCATGCGGACGTCGATGACGGGGATGCCGTGGTAGGTGAGCGTGCGGCGGCCGTCGATCTGCTCGCGGTAGGCCCCTTCGCCGCCGCGGGCGTCGAGATACTTCTCGTAGAGGTGGTAGAGGTCCGAGGTGACGAAGTAGGCCAGCTGTCCCTCGGCCTTGGCGTCGCTGAGGCGCGGGTCGGCCAGCTCCCAAAGGCTGTCGAAGAGGTCGACGACGGCTGCCGCGTCGGCGAGCTGCGTCTTCGTGTAGGTCGTGTAGCTGATGATCTCCGACTCGGCGGCCTCCTTGAGGAACTTCAGGAAGCCGTCGAAGGTGTTGTAGCCCGTCGCGGCGGAGGTGTCGCCCGCCCACATCGTGGCGCGGATGTTCTCGGCGATCACCCGTCGGAAGAGCTCTGTCTCGGCCTGCTCGAGGACGGTGCCCGAGAGGTCCTCCATGTTGACGTCGGCGCGGGCGGCGATCTGCTCGTAGACGAGCGAGAAGTAGTCGGCCGCCGAGAAGCCGAGCTCGGCCTTCACGCGGTGCATGTCGATCCGCTTCTGGAACTTCGAGGCGGGGGCGCCGCCCGACCACCCCGCGGAGGTGAACTTCTGCAGGGCGTTGCGCTGGCCGTCCCACAGCTGGACGACGGTGGGCATCGGGAGGTTGTAGAGGATGCGGACGCCCAGCTCCTCGGCCGAGGGGCCCGTCAACAGGGGGCGGAAAAAGATCTGTTCGACGTCGTTGCCGGTGTACTGTTTGGCTTGTTCGAGATAACTCATAAGATGTGTGATTTTTTAGTGGTTCGTGTGTCGGTTGGCGGGTCAGTTGCGGCCGAAGCGGCGGGCGTCTTCGGCGTAGGCGCGTTCGTTGGCCGAACGGCAGAGGGCGCCGTAGCGGGGATCCTCGGTCGGCTGCGTGCGGGTGGGCTCGATGTCGGCGAGGGTGCGGGTGACGGGGCGGGCCGCGGCGGTCGGCGCGGGGGCCGGCTGCTGCGGGTGCGCGGCGTCGAAATGGAGGATGTTGTGCGGCGCGGCCGGCGGGAGGTCCGTGTGCGGGGCGGCGAGGCCGATGGCCCGCAGCAGGCGGCGCCAGCCCGCAGCGGGGCGTTCGGCGGCACGGGGTCGCGTGCCGGTTGGGGCGTCGGTCCGGGCCTCGGTTTGCGGGCTGCCTCCGGGGTCGGCGATGCGGTCGGCGAGCCCCGCTTCGATCGCCTCCTCGGGCGAGAGCCAGCGGCCGTTGCCGTTGTTCTCGGCCATCAGGGCGGCGAAGGATGCCGCGTCGCGCCCCGCACGGGCCGCATAGAGGGCTGCCAGCCGTTCGTCGGTGGCCTGCAGCAGCCCGATGCGGGCGCCGAGTTCGTCGGCATTGCCCTCGGTGGCGCACGAGGCGCGGTGGATGAGGTAGAGGGCGTTGGCCGAGAGCTCGCGGCACCCCTCGGAGGCGGCCTGCGCGATGACGGTGGCCGCCGAGGCGGTGTAGCCGTAGCAGCGGGTGGTGATGCGGGCGCCGAGCTGGCGCAGCGCGTCGTGGATGAGCAGCGCGTCGTTCACGTCGCCGCCCGTCGAGCGGATCGTGACGAGCACCTCGGGGGCCTCGACGGCGGCGATGCGGGCCACTGCCTCGCGGAAACGTTCGTAGGTGGCCACGCGGTCGGCGGGCTCGTCGAACTGCCAGGTTTCGGGGACGCCGATCGTCCCCTCGATCTCGATGCGGCACAGCTCGGCCGCATGATCGTCGATGCGGATGTTCATGGAAATTAAAAATTAAAAATTAAAAATGAAGAATGAAGAATGGGGGCGTTCTATCCGTCGATGCGGTCGAACGTGCAGCGCAGCCGTCCTTCGTCGGGGTCGAAGGGGGCTATCCGCCGCAGGATGCCGCACGTCTCGCCGAAGGGGGTGCCGAGGCGGAAGCGGGCGCCGAGGTCCCACGCTCCCGTGTCGGGGGTCAGCAGGTTCTCCGACTCGTGCGGCGTGCAGCGCAGCGTCAGCTCGATGCGCCCGAGGCGCTCCTCGCCGTAGAACTGCCGGTCGTAGCGGCGGTGCAGCCCCGCGGCGCCGTCGCGGTCCTCGAAGCAGAGGGTCTCCGCCGCGCCCGCCAGGTGGAAGGCCGCCAGCGGGTAGGCCGCCTCGCACCCCTCCTCCCACCGCTCCCCCGCAGGCAGCGGCCGCAGCCCGAAGTAGCGGACGATGCGCGGCGTCACGGTCCCGGCCTCCGCCGTGAGGTCGTCGCGGTCGCCGATCTGCAGCAGCAGGGCCGACGGGGCGCTGCTGCGGCCGCCCGCCGCCGAGCAGGCGGGGTGGAAGAGGGGGTTGCGCGACACCTGCTCTCCTGCGAGGGTCCCGAACCCCTCGACGGGGTGCCGCCACATGCCGAAGGTTCTCCCCTCGGCGCGCTCGAGGCGCTGCACGGCGCCGTCGCCCGCCCCGTAGCCGAGGCTGCGGAGCTCGTGCACGCCTGTCGCCGTGTCGGTCAGCACGTACCCCTCCGACGGCACGGTGCGCGCCCGCAGGTCGACCTCCGCCGCACCGTCGTAGAAGCTGTCGCGCGGCTCGACCTGCACGATGCGGCGCTCCCCGTCGCTCCGAAAACGCAGGTTGAAGAGGTGGGCCAGCGCCTCGAGCACCTCGATCTGCCGCAGGTTGTCGTGGCGGGCGACGTCGGCGAAAGCGAGCGGCGAGCCGAATCCCGGTCCCGAGCCGAAGCGGGTGCGCACGGAGCACTCCTTGCGGAGCGTGAGTCGCTGGCCCTCCTCGGCGCCGAAGAAGCAGATGCGGTCGAAGTACTTCGGGGCGTCGGGGGCGAGGGTCTCGGCGGCCGTCCGCACCCGCAGTTCGACGGTCGTCTCGCCCGTCTCGCCGATATGGCCGTCGTAGAGGGCCCAGTCGCCCGCGTAGTCCTGCCACGCCGTCCCCTGCAGCACCTGCAGCCGCGGGGCTGCGACGCTTCCCGACGCAGGGGTCGTCACGAGGGCCGAGCGCGCCGCGAAACGGCACCAGTCGCGGTCGCCGGCCCCGTTGCGGGTGTAGAGCAGGCGGTACTCGGCGCCCGCCGCATGGTCGAAGACCACCGCCCGGTAGGTGTGGTTCGGGGCGATCGTGTCGCGGCGGTCGACGTAGCGGTTCGGCAGCTCGCAGTGCACCTCGCCGCCCGTGTCGAGGTAGATCGTGTCGAAGCCCGTGAGGCGCGTCCGCGAACGGATGCGGTGGTCGGTCGTGTAGCGCAGGCTGTATTCGAACCCCGCCTCGACGCGCGTCGTCGGCCGAAAGAGGATGCGCCCCTCCTCGACCGCGAAGCAGCCGCCGTGGTCGTAGCAGGCGAGGAGCGGTTCGCCGTCGGCATCGACCGCCGAGGGGGTCGCCGTCTCGACCAGGTTCCCCACCGTGTGGTAGAGCGCCGCGGGGTCGGCCTCGACCCGTCCCCGCGCATCGGCCGTCGCCGTGGCTTCGGCGAGGCGGCGCGCCAGAAAGCCCATGCGGGCCTCGGCGGCGGCCGTGTCGTGCGAGGCGTAGGCCCCGCTCATGTAGAGCGAGCGGAAAAACGCCCCCGCGAAGAAGTCGCTGCGGAGCGTGTAGCCCGCCTCGGCGAAGATCCGTTCGACGATCGTGGCGAGGTGCAGGAAGGGGTGGTAGTCGTCGACCGAGACGAGCTGCACGGCTGTCAGCAGGTCGCTGCCGCCGCTTTGGGCGGGGTAGCTGTCGCGCTCGATCGGGAAGAACTTCACGGGGGCATCGTTCGTCCAGCTCTCGCGGATCGTCTGCGGGGTGAGCGCCGCCGCGTAAGGGATGTCGAGGTCGTGCAGCAGGCGGGAGGCGGCCTGCGTCGCCCACTCGGCGCCGCCGTCGCGCAGCTCGACCGTGTAGCCCTGTTCCGAGGCGGCGAGGAGGCGCACGGTGCCCCGCAGCAGCTCCGCCCCGTCGGCCGAGAGCGCGGCCGCATGGAGCCGGTCGTTGAACCGTTCGCCCGCCTCGGGGTCGCGGGCGAAGCCGAAGAGCAGGTCGTTGCGCGGGGTGGCGGGGAGCTCGAGCTGCAGGCGGCGTCCCTCGCGCGCGGCGGAGAGGTCGGCGAGGGTGGCGGCGTCGAAGCCCGGAAGGCGGATCGCCGCGGCGGGAAGGTCGCAGGGGAGTCGGTCGATCAGCAGCTCCATAGCGGTCGGTCGGGGCTGATGGAACGGATCTCGAAGAGGGGTGCGCAGCGGCAGGCGTGGCGGTAGAGGTCGGCCGATTCGGTCACGACGTCGACGGGCCGGGCCTCGCCCCCGCCGGTGAGCCACACCTCGCAGGCGGCGGGGAGTTCGGCGAGGGCCGCCGCGACGTCGTTCGGCTCGACGGCGGCCTGGAGGAGGATCCGCTCCTCGGTGCGGGCTTCGCCGCAGACCGTGCCCGCCGCGTCGCGGCCGCGGAGGCGGGTGACGCTCCGCGTCACGCGCTGCACGACGGGGAAGGTGTAGCGTTCGACGGAGCCGGCACGGGTGCGCCAGGCCAGTGTGCGGGCGCCGTCGGGAGGCGGGAGCACCGTGTAGCGGAGGGTGCCGCAGGGGCCTGCGTCGACCGTCAGCCGCTCGGCGTCGGGGAAGTCGGCGGCGGCGAGGCGGAAGCGCCACAGGCCGCGGGTCGCGAGGGGGTAGAAGCGCTGTTCGGTGCCGTCGCGGCGGTGGGCCGTGACGATGACCTGCAGCGGCACGGAGGCGAAGAGGGTCAGTTCGTCGAAGCCGTCGGGGGCGATCAGGCGGTTCGGCGGGAGGGTAGTCAGGAGGGCGGAGGCGGCGAGCGGGCGGTCGCCGGCGACGTAGGTGCGCAGGTCGGTGCAGCAGGCTTCGGAGGCGGTCTCGGCTTCGACACGGACCGTGACGGTGCGGTCGGCGGCGGGGAGTGCTCCCGTGGGGCCCTCCGAGGGGTCGAAGCGGAGGACGGCGCGCAGGTAGAGGGCGATGTCGACGGTCGGGTCGGTGCGGCCGACGATGCGTTTCGTGCCGAGGCGGCCGCCGTCGGCGTCGAGGATGTGCAGTTCGGTGCCGGCGGCATCGGCATCGGCGAGGGTGTAGAGGAGCGGGGCGCCGATCGGGGAGAAGAGGGCGGGGACGGAGGTGAAGGTCATACGAAATGAAAAATGAAGAATTAAAAATGAAAAATGAGGGATGAGGGATGATGAATTCAAAATTCAGGATTCAAGATTCAAAATTACGGCAGGGACGCGGGTGTCGGAATACAAGATTATGTTGCGGGGGGCGCAGCCTGCGGAGCGACCGCGTGAGCGGCTGCGAACTGCGGGCCTCCGCCGGGCGGAGGCTGCGGTCCGCGCGATGCTTGGCGCAGCGCAAATTCAAGATTCTAAATCTACTGTCCTGAAATTTTGAATCTTGAATACTGAATTTTGAATTTACGACGGCGCAAGCTGTCGTGCGGGCCGCAGCTTCGCCTCGCGAAGGCCCGCAGCTCGCATTCGCTTGCGCGTGGCCTCCGCAAGCTGCGACCGAGGATAAATTCAAAATTTAAGATTCAAAATTAACGAGCGCTCGTTGGCGCGAAGTCGGGGAGGGGAAATTTGTCGGCGGCAGGAGGGAGGCAATCCAATTCACGATCCCGCCGGGATCGAATACGGCGGTCTGTAATCCCGAATCCTGCATTGCGGCAGCGAGGGGGGCGTTGAAAAATGCGGCTGTGGATAAGTTTGTCGAAAACGGATGAAGGGCTGTTGATAACTTCTTACAACCGTCTGTTGCAGAAAGCGAACCGGATTGTCGATAACTTGCGATACGAAGATCGGATTGTCGAATGACGGTGCAAATATACAATATCCGGACCCCCGTTGTCAAGAGCCCGGAGCACTTTTTTTTCTTTTTTCTGGCGACTTCTCCGATTTTTGTGTACTTTTGCCCTTGCAAACCAATTCGTTTCAATTCGTATGGATGATGGTCATAGTTGCAGGCATAACTCGCGCGTCGCTCCGTCGGTCGACGCCGCTCGTCCTTGGCCTGTGCGCAACCGCTGAGTCGCGCACCGTCAGCCTGTTGTCCGCATCCGTCCCCTCCGAAACTTCCGCAAACCGTTCCGCAAGGTGTGTCGCAAGCACGCTTGCCGCCTTTCCCTGCTCTTCCCTTGTCTGCCGTGCGGACGCCTCCGCGGCGCCCCGCAGACCGCACGCATCGCTTAAAACCGTTTGGGATACGGGTCTTCGCACGACGCCCGTTCCCAATCCGGGCTGAAGAGGTTAGCCGAATACCGCGCGGGCCGAACCCGCCGATCAACGGATTTCAGCGACCTTCAAAGCAAGCTTTGCCAATGATTACCATCTACCTCAAGCAATACAACAAAATCATCCGCAACGCCGATACGCGGCTCTTCGACGAGCTGGGTTACGACGATATTCTGTGGATCGACATGATGCAGCCCACGATCAAGGAGCAGCGCGCCGTGGAGAACTTCATCGAGGTGAATCTCCAGTCGCGTCAGCAGGTCGAGGAGATCGAGTCGACCTCGAAATACTCCGAGAACGAAAACGCCATCATCTCGAACTCGAACTTCTTCATCCCGACGGGCGATACGTTCCTCGTCGAGCCCGTCTCGTTCATCATCTCGAACGAGGGCGTGCTGGTCTCGGTGCGCAATGCCGAGTCGCGAACCTTCCGCGAGACCGAGAAGCGGCTGCAGATGAACTACCGCAGCTACTCGACGGGGTACCACCTCTTCATCTCGCTGCTCGAGGTGCGCATCGATTTCGATGCCGACCTCGTGGAGCTGGTCGCCAAGCAGGTGTCGGCGCTCTCGAAGGACATCAACTCCGAAAACGCCATCAACAAGGAGGTGCTGCACCGCATCAGCGCCCTGCAGGAGAGCTCCATGTCGCTGCGCGAGAACATCTTCGACCGCCAGCGCGTCCTCTCGGGCATTCTCCGCTCGGAGCGCTTCCCGAACGATATCTATCCCCGTCTGCAGCTGATGATCAAGGACGTGAGCTCGCTGATCAACCATGCCGATTTCAGTTTCCAGCGACTCGACTACCTGCAGGATGCGGCGCTGGGTCTGATCAACATCGAGCAGAACGAGATCGTCAAGATCTTCTCGGTGGCCGCCGTGATCTTCCTCCCGGCGACGCTCATCGCCTCGATCTACGGCATGAACTTCAAGGTGATGCCCGAGCTCGACTGGCAGTGGCAGATCACCGAGACGTGGACGCTGCCTGTCGGCTATTTGTTCGCCATCGGCCTGATGATCGTCTGCTCGGCGATGACGATCTGGTATTTCAAGTACAAAAAGTGGCTGTAAGCCGGCGGACTGCAAGCAAATTCAGAATTCAAAATTCAGGATTCAAAATTGGTGGACGGGGACCGGTGTATGGCGGGGAGCCGCTCCTTCATTTTTAATTCTTCATTTTTCATTCTGCATTGCGATGCAGTAGGCATCGTGCGGTTCGCAGCTCCTTTTCGTCGCACGCGACCTTCGCAAGCTGCGTCCCGAGAATGAATGCAGAATTCTAAATTCAAGATTCAAAATGATTCGAAGGTGTTGTGTTCAGCCCCGCAGCCGAGCGGAGCGGCATGCACGAGCGGTAGCGAGTGGCAGCCCTCCGCCCGGGGGCGGCTGCGGGCTGCACGACGGCTTATGCC
>CAZVGH010000033.1:5227-14403 GCA_964626515.1 uncultured Alistipes sp. | reverse complement strand
GACCGCATCGTCGCCGAGCTCGAGGGCGAAGTGGCGCCCGCCGAGCGCATCACGCAGCTCGACTCGCTGCCGTCGGCCGAGGCGCTGCGCGCCGCCGATTCGCTGCGGCACGCCGCCGTCCGATAACCTTCCGGGCGGCGCGCAGCCGTCCGCAACGACTCCGAACACACCATGACACAACGCACATCCGTCATCATCGTCGCCGGCGGCGGCGGCACCCGCATGGGCGGCACGATCCCGAAGCAGTTCCGCCTCCTCGGCGGGCGGCCCGTGCTGGCGCATACGATCGCGCGCTTCCGCCGCGCACTCCCCGCGGCGCAGCTCATCGTCGTGCTGCCCGAGGCGCACATCGCCTACTGGAACGACCTCAAGGCCCGCTTCGACCTCCCTGCCCACACGGTCGTCGCGGGCGGCGCCGAGCGCTTCGACTCGGTGCGCCGCGGCCTGGAGGCCGTCGCCTACGACGCCGAGCTGGTGGGGGTGCAGGATGCCGTGCGGCCGCTGGGATCGGTCGAACTGATCCGCCGCGCGGCCGCCGAAGCGGCCGTCTACGGCTCGGCGATCCCCGTGGTCGAGGCGGTCGACTCCTACCGCACGCTCGATGCGGAGGGGGGCTCGCGGATCCTCGACCGCCGCGCGCTGCGCATCGTGCAGACGCCCCAGTTCTTCCGCCGCGCCCTCCTCGACCGCGCCTACGAACAGCCCTACACGGCCGCCTTCACGGACGACGCGTCGGTGGTCGAAGCCTCGGGCGAAACGGTGCACCTCTGCGCGGGCGAACGGCGCAACCTGAAGCTGACGACCCCCGACGACCTCGCGATCGCCGCGGCGCTGCTCGAAGCCGAGGCGGACGAGGCGGCGGCGAAGGCCGCGGCCGCAAATTCCTGCCACCATGACGCACACTTATAAATACCGCTGCGACCGCCGCACGCTCTACTGGACGGCGGCCTACGTCTTCGTCTACATCGGGCTGGGCTTCGGCCTCTACCTGCTCTACGAGGGGGGCTACCTCTCGGCGTGGTTCATCTCGTGCGTCGGGGCGCTGCTGCTGCTCATGGCGCTCTCGATCCCGCGGCGGCTGGTGCTCACCGCCGAGCGACTCGAGATCCGCTGCCTGCTCGACATCACCGAACTGCGGTGCGACGAGATCGTCGGGGCGCGCCGCGTCGAGGAGGACGAGATGCGGTGGCTGCTGCCGATCTTCGGCGGCTGCGGCTTTTTCGGCTACTACGGCCACTTCTTCGACCTGCGCCACTTCGACCGCCTGCTGATCTACGCCTCGCGCTGGCACGATCTGGTCGAGATCATGACCGTCTACGACGACCGCATCTGGGTCTCGTGCGACGAGGCGGACGAGCTGGTCGCGCTGCTCAACGCCGCCGCGGCGGACGGGGGCGAAGAGGCCGACTGACCCCCGTTGCCCGACCGTTTGCGGGCCGCGCGCCCGCCGCTTCGGCGGGGAGGCGGCCCGCTCTTCATTTCGAAGCCCCCGCACGGCCGTGTCTCCCGACACGGAACGCCGCGGGGGTCGCTGCTCCGGCAAGCCTTGCGGCGGCACGGCAGCTGTTCAGCCCTTCGCTCCGGCAGTCCCGCGGCGGCTGTTCCGGCGGCCCTTCGGCACCCTTTTCGGGCCGCGGGAGGGCACGGCTGCGATAAATCGGAGAAAAATTTGGTCGTTCGACCGAATTTTTGTATTTTTGATCCAATGAATGCGCCTTTTACGCATCCGCAAGCCAACAACTAAAACAAAAACATACCCATGAATCGAATTCTTATCGCGCTGCTGGCGTTGTCGGCAGCGCTGTCGGCGGGTTGCGACTGCGCCGAGCAGCCGACCCGCTCGGGGCTGGAGCGCGCGGCATTCCGCGCGACCGTCGGCGACCGCCAGACCGACCTCTACACGCTGACCAACGCCGCAGGCATGGAGGTCTGCGTCACCTCGTTCGGCGGCCGCATCGTCTCGGTGATGGTGCCCGACCGCGACGGCGAGCTGCGCGACGTCGTCCTCGGCTTCGACAAAGTAGCGGACTACATCGGCATCCCCTCCGATTTCGGCGCCTCGATCGGCCGCTACGCCAACCGCATCGCACAGGGCCGCTTCACGCTCGACGGCGTGACCTACGACCTGCCGAAGAACAACTTCGGCCACTGCCTGCACGGCGGTCCCGACGGCTGGCAGTACCGCGTCTACGAGGCGGAGCAGCCGGCCGGCAACGTGCTGAAGCTGACGCTGCACTCGGCCGACGGCGACGAGGGCTTCCCGGGTGCCGTGACGGCGCGCGTGACCTACACGCTGACCGACGACAACGCGATCGACATCGCCTACGAGGCCGAGAGCGACGCCCCGACGATCATCAACATGACCAACCACTCCTATTTCAACCTCGCGGGCGACCCCTCGAAGACGATCCTGAACGACGTGCTGTGGCTCGACGCCGACGGCTACACCCCCGTCGACAGCACCTACATGACCACGGGCGAGATCCTCGCCGTGGCCGACACGCCGATGGATTTCCGCGTGCCGAAGACGCTGGGCGCCGAGATCGGCAACTTCGACTTCGAGCAGCTCCGCAACGGCAACGGCTACGACCACAACTGGGTGCTGAACACCGCCGGCGACGTGACGAAACCCGCCGCCGTGCTCTATTCGCCCGCGAGCGGTATCGAGCTGACGCTCTACACCTCCGAGCCGGGCATCCAGGTCTACACGGGCAACTTCCTCGACGGCACCGTCACGGGCAAGCGCGGCATCGTCTACGGCCAGCGCACGGGCATCTGCCTCGAGACCCAGAAATACCCCGACACGCCCAACAAACCCGCATGGCCCTCGGCCGAACTCCGTCCCGGCGAGACCTACACGAGCCGCTGCATCTTCCGCTTCGGCGTGCGCGAGTAAACGGCCGGACCACCGAATTTGCTAACCTAACCATACACTACCTAACATGAATTTGATCGAAGCTCTGCAGAGCAACGGATTCGCGATGATCGACTATGCGATCTTCGTGCTGTACATCATTCTGCTGATCGGCCTCGGTTTCTTCCTCTCGCGTTCGAAGGACGGCAAGGAGAAATCGTCGACCGACTACTTTCTGGCCGGCAACACGCTGACGTGGTGGGCCGTTGGCGCCTCGCTGATCGCCGCCAACATCTCCGCCGAACAGTTCATCGGCATGTCGGGCTCGGCCTACGCCTCGGGCATCGCCATCGCCGCCTACGAGCTCATGGCCGCCGCGACGCTGATCGTCGTCGGCAAATTCCTGCTGCCCGTGATGATCGAGCGCAAGATCTTCACCATCCCGCAGTTCCTGCGCGAGCGCTACAACTGGGGCGTGGGTCTCTCGTTCTCGATCTTCTGGCTCTTCCTCTACGTCTTCATCAACCTGACGTCGGTCGCCTGGCTCGGCGCGCTGGCCATCAAGCAGATTCTGGGCATCCCCGCGACGCCCGGCATGTTCCTCGGCATGGAGATCGACATGACGCTGCTCGCGATCATCTTCATCCTCTTCATCGTGGCGGGTCTCTACTCGATCTACGGCGGTCTGGCCTCGGTGGCCTGGACCGACGTGATGCAGGTGACGTTCCTCGTGGGCGGCGGCCTCATCACGGCCTACTTCGCCCTCGACTTCATCGCCGACAAGGTGCAGATCGAAGGCGGTGCGCTGGGTGCCCTCAACGAGATCATGACGCACCTCGGACAGATCGACGGCGACAAGCACTTCAACCTGGTCGTGACGCGCAACGAGGAGCTCTATCCCGTCATCAACGGCGTGATCGAGAACGGTCTGCCGGTACAGGTGAAGGACCCCTATTTCGACATCCCAGGCATCGTGGTGATCGTCGGCGCCCTCTGGCTCACGAACCTCGGCTACTGGGGCTTCAACCAGTACATCATCCAGAAGGGTCTGGCCGCCAAGTCGCTCAAAGAGGCCAAGCGGGGCATGATCTTCGCCGCCTTCCTCAAGATCCTCATCCCGTTCATCGTCTGCATCCCGGGCGTCTGCGCCTACTACATCATCACCGAGCAGCCCGAGCTCTACGCCTCACTGGCGGGTGAGATCACCCGTTCGGACGACGCCTACCCTTTCCTGATCCGCAACTTTACGCCGGTCATCGTGAAGGGTCTCTCGTTCGCCGCCCTGGCCGCCGCCGTCATCTCGTCGCTCGCCTCGATGTTCAACTCGACCTCGACGATCTTCACGATGGACATCTACAAGCAGTTCATGAACAAGGAGGCTTCGGACAAGCAGCTCGTAAACGTGGGCCGCATGACCTCGGTCGCCGCCCTCATCCTAGCGCTGGTCGCCGTCTACCCGATCATGGGCGCCGCCGATCAGGCCTTCCAGATCATTCAGGAGTACTCGGGCTTCGTCTATCCGGGCGTCGTGGTGATCTTCGGCCTCGGCCTGCTGTGGAAGCGCGCTTCGGGCACCGCCGCGGTCGTCGCCGCGATCGGTACGTTCGCCTTCTCGATCCTCTACAAGTTCCTCTTCCCCGACGTGCCGTTCCTGCTGCGCATGGGCTATGTATTCGTGACGCTCGTCGTCCTCTTCATCGCCCTCTCGCTCCGCAGCAAGCACGTCGTCAAGGCCGACGAACTCGATGCCGAGACGGTGCGCACGCAGCTCTTCTGGAGCCGTGTGACCTTCGTCGGGGCGCTGCTGAGCCTCGCATGCGGCATCGTCGGCGTGCTGGAGCCGACGCTGCGCAACTACGGCTTCGAGGCCTTCTTCTTCCTCTGCGCCATGCTGCTGACGATCGCTCTCTACCTGCGGTCGAACGCGCTGGATCCCGTACAGGATCCGAAAGCGGTGAAGATCGACCTCGCGGTATTCCGCTCCGACGCGGCCTTCAACTGGGGCGCCGCGGGCGTGGTGGTGATCCTCGTCATTCTCTACTACGCGCTCTGGTAGCGACCTTTCGACGTCCGTCCGGCCCCTCCGGCCGGGCGGACGCCTTTTTTCGGGCGGCGCCGCCAACGCGGACGGCCCGCACGTAACGGACATCAACAGTCAAACGAATATACGCTATGTTGGAAACACTCAAAGAACAAGTCTGCCGGGCGAATCTCGACCTCGTGAAACACGGGCTGGTGATCTTCACCTGGGGCAACGTGTCGGCGATCGACCGCGAGCAGGGGCTGGTGGTCATCAAGCCCAGCGGAGTCGATTACGACGACATGAAACCGTCGGATATGGTGGTGGTCGATCTCGACGGCCGCATCGTCGAGGGCAAACTGCGCCCCTCGTCGGACACGGCGACGCATCTCGAAATCTATAAGGCCTTCCCCGAGGTGGGAGGCATCGTCCATACCCACTCGACCTACGCCACGGCGTGGGCGCAGGCGGGCCGCGACATTCCGAACATCGGCACGACGCACGCCGACTACTTCCACCGCGCGATCCCCTGCACGGCCGACATGACGGCCGACCAGATGGGCGAGTACGAGAAGCACACGGGCACGGTGATCGTCCGCCGCTTCGTCGAGGCGGGGATGAACCCGATGCACACGCCGGGCGTGCTGGTCAAGAACCACGGTCCGTTCTCGTGGGGCAAGGATGCCGGCGAGGCGGTGCACAACGCCGTGGTGATGGAGCAGGTGGCCAAGATGGCCTTCGTGGCCTACGGCGTCAACCCGAACCTGACGATGAACGACCTGCTCGTCGAGAAGCACTACTCGCGCAAGCACGGCGCCAACGCCTACTACGGCCAGAGCAAGCAATAAGCGGCCGCGGCGGCACATACAACCGAAAACAAACAAAAACAACGATTCGATAGGATGAAAGCATTCGAAAATTTCGAGGTGTGGTTCGTGACCGGAGCACAGCTCTTGTACGGCGGTGACGCCGTGGTGGCCGTCGACGCCCATTCGTCGGAGATGGTCGAGGGGATGAACGCCTCGGGCGTGCTTCCCGTGAAGGTGGTCTACAAGGGTACGGCCAACTCGTCGAAGGAGGTCAAGGAGATCATGAAGGCGGCCGAGGCCGACGACAAGTGTATCGGCGTGATGACGTGGATGCACACCTTCTCGCCCGCCAAGATGTGGATCCACGGGCTGCAGGAGCTCAAGAAGCCGCTGCTGCACCTCCACACGCAGTACAACCGCGAGATTCCGTGGAACGAGATCGACATGGACTTCATGAACCTGAACCAGAGCGCCCACGGCGACCGCGAGTTCGGCCATATCACGGCCCGCATGCGCCGTCCGCACAAGGTGGTGGTCGGCTACTGGCAGGACCGCCAAACGCTCGAGCACGTCGCCGTATGGCAGCGCGTGGCCGCCGCCTGGGCCGATGCGCAGGACATGCTGATTCTGCGCTTCGGCGACCAGATGAACAACGTGGCCGTCACGGATGGCGACAAGGTGGAGGCCGAGATGCGGCTGGGCTACCACGTCGACTACTGCCCCGTGAGCGAGATGATGACCTATTTCGAGCAGATCGCCGACGCGGAGGTCGACGGGCTGGTCGAGACCTATTTCAAGGAGTACGACCACGAGGCTTCGCTCGAGGATCGTTCGGGCGAGCCCTTCCGCAAGGTGTGGAACGCCGCCAAGGCCGAGCTGACGCTGCGCGCCGTGCTGAAGGCCAAGGGGGCGAAGGGCTTCACGACGAACTTCGACGACCTGGGCGAGTTCGACCAGATCCCGGGCCTCGCCTCGCAGCGCCTCATGGCCGAGGGCTACGGCTTCGGCGCCGAGGGCGACTGGAAGTCGGCCGCGCTCTACCGCACCGTCTGGTTCATGTCGCAGGGGCTGCCGCAGGGCTGCTCGTTCCTCGAGGACTACACGCTCAACTTCAACGGCGAGCAGAGCGCCATCCTGCAGTCGCACATGCTCGAGGTCTGCCCGCTGATCGCCGCGCAGAAGCCGCGCCTCGAGGTGCATTTCCTCGGCATCGGCGTGCGCAAGAGCCTCACGGCGCGTCTGGTCTTCACGTCGAAGGTCGGCGCCGGCGTAACGGCCACGGTAGTCGATATGGGCAACCGTTTCCGCCTGATCGTCAACGACGTGGAGTGCATCGAGCCGAAGCCGCTGCCGAAGCTCCCCGTCGCCTCGGCGCTGTGGATCCCGATGCCGAACTTCGAGGTGGGCGCCGGTGCCTGGATTCTGGCCGGCGGCACGCACCACTCCTGCTTCTCGTATGACCTGACGCCCGAGTACTGGGAGGACTACGCCGAGATCGCAGGCATCGAGATGATCCGCATCGACCGCAACACGACCATCGCCGACTTCAAGAAGGAGTTGCGCATGAACGAGGTATATTACATGTTGAACAAGGCGCTCTGCTAACATCGAGGGCGGAGCCTGCCTGCCGCCCGGTCGACGCGCAGCGTCGGCGGCCCGCAGCCGCCCCCGGGCGAAGGGCCGCAGCTCCCTGCGGTCGATGCGCCGCCTTCGCCGGCAGCGGGCCGAACAGGCCTTTTGCGCGCTCCGCCTCCGATCGGCAGACCCGATTATAAGAACCGTACTATGGACAAATATGTCATCGGCCTCGACTACGGCAGCGACTCGGCTCGTGCCGTGCTCGTGAATGCCGCCAACGGCGAGACGCTCGCCACGGCCGTGCGTTACTACCCCCGCTGGAAGGCGGGCAAATACTGCAACCCGGCGATCAACCAGTACCGCCAGCACCCGAAGGATTACGTCGAGGTGCTCGAGGCGACCGTCCGCGAGGTGCTGGGCGCCGTTTCGTCGGAGGTGGCCGCGAACGTCGTCGGCATCGCCTTCGACACGACCGGCTCGACGCCCTGCTTCATCGACGAGCAGGGCACGCCGCTGGCGCTGCGCGAGGAGTTCGCCGAGAATCCCGACGCGATGTTCGTCCTCTGGAAGGACCATACGGCCGTGAAGGAGGCCGAAGAGATCAACGCCCTCTGCCGCCGCTGGGAGACCGACTACTCGGCCTACGAAGGCGGCATCTACTCCTCGGAGTGGCTGTGGGCCAAGGCGCTGCACGTGCTGCGCACGAGCGAGGAGGTCCGCAAAGCCGCCTATTCGATCGTCGAGCACTGCGAGTGGATGCCCGCGCTGCTGACCGGTACGACGGAGCCGCGCGAGATCGTCCGCAGCCGCTGCGCCGAGGGTCACAAGGCGATGTGGCATGCCAAGTGGGGCGGTCTGCCGTCGGAGGAGTTCCTCACGACGCTCGATCCGCTGCTCGCAGGGCTGCGCGGCCGCATGTTCGAGACCACGGAGACGGCCGAGAAGCCCGTCGGCCACCTCACCGAGGAGTGGGCCCGCCGCCTCGGTCTCTCGACCGACGTCGTCGTTGCGGGCGGCGCCTTCGACTGCCACATGGGCGCCGTGGGTGCGGGCGTGAAGCCCTACTCGTGGGTGCGCATCATCGGCACCTCGACCTGCGACATCATGGTCGTCGAGCCCGAGGTGATCGGCGAGAAGCTGATCCCGGGCATCTGCGGCCAGGTGGACGGCTCGGTGATCCCGGGTCTCGTGGGCCTCGAGGCGGGCCAGTCGGCCTTCGGCGACATCTACGCCTGGCTGCGCCGCGTGCTCGAGTTCCCGCTCAAGGCGATTCTGGGCGACAAGCTCACCCCCGAGGAGCTGGACAAGGCGTGCGACCGCATCCTGCCCGCCCTGACGACCGAGGCGGAGAAGATCCCCGTCGGCGAGAGCGGCGTGACGGCCGTCGACTGGATGAACGGCCGCCGCACGCCCGACGCCAACCAGATGCTGCGCGGCGCCATTGCGGGCATCACGCTCGGCACGACGGCCCCGATGCTCTACCGTGCGCTCGTCGAGGCGACCGCCTTCGGCTCGAAGGCGATCATGGAGCGGCTGCGCCGCGAGGGTGTGCGCATCGACCAGTGCATCGGCATCGGCGGCATCGCCCTCAAGTCGCCCTTCGTCATGCAGGTGATGAGCGACGTGCTGGGCGTGCCCATCTCGGTCTGCCAAAGCGACCAGGCCTGCGCGCTGGGTGCTTCGATCTTCGCCGCCGTAGCGGCCGGGCTCTACCCGACGATCGAGGCGGCGCAGCAGGCCATGGCATCGGGCTGCGCCAAGGAGTACCGTCCCGATCCGACGAACCACGCCAAGTACGAGGAGCTCTACCGCGACTACCTCGATCTGGGCCGCTACTGCGAGAGCCGATAGGCTGCCCGCATCGGCGAAAAACGACAGCATCCGATCCTTCAGGGGTCGGATGCCGTCGTTTGGA
>CAZVGH010000033.1:3540-5127 GCA_964626515.1 uncultured Alistipes sp. | reverse complement strand
GAAATATTCGGCAGCCGTGCAACGAATGCCGAATTTTTTTGTACTTTTGTAAAGCGGCCGACGGACCGGCCGCGCATGAACCGAGCAACCAACAAACTATCCCGAACCCATGATGCACCAAGCATTTCCCCTCTGCCGCAGGCTGCTGCTTGCGGCGACCGCCCTCGCACTCGCGGCCTGCTGCGGCCGCCCCGTCGAGAAGAGCTATTCGCAGCGCATGGTCGAATCGCACGGTCTGGGCGATTTCTACTGCAACCGCCACTACCAGGACAGCCTCTCGCACACGGGCTGGGACTACGTCTCGGGGCTCGTCGCAGGCGCCGTGCTGCAGGCATGGGTGCAGTATCCCGGGCAGAGCGCCTACTACGACGCCGTGAAGGCCTTCGCCGACTTCAGCCTCGACGAGACGGGCACGCAGATCCGCAACACGAAGGGCGGTGAGGCGCTGCGTCCGAGCAACATCGACGACCTCCCCGCGGGCAACATCTATTTCGAACTCTACCGCGAGGAGCTGCGCCGCGGCCATACCGACGACGCCCGCCGCTACCGCGCGGCGGCCACCGTGATCCGCAACCGCCTCAAGTACGACCACTCGCGCATCGCCGAGGGACTTCCCGGCGCGGGGGGCTTCTTCCACAAGGCGGTCTACCCGAACCAGATGTGGCTCGACGGCCTCTTCATGGGCTCGCCGATCTACGCCCGCTGGCAGAACGCCTTCGGCGAGGCCGGCGACACGGAGAGCTGGAGCGACATCGCGCTGCAGTTCAAGACGATCCACCGCTACACCTACGATGCCGAAAAGCAGCTCAACTACCACGCCTGGTCGGCGACCCCCGAGGCGCCCGATTCGTTCTGGGCGCAGCAGTCGGGCGACCACGTCGGCTGCAGCCCCGAGTTCTGGGCCCGCGGCATGGGCTGGTATTTCGCGGCGCTGGTCGACGTGCTGGAGGTGATGCCCGCCGATCATGCCGACTACCCCGCCATGACCGATATTCTGCAGCAGGTCGCTGCCGGTCTGGCGCGCCGTCAGGATGCGGCGTCGGGCGTGTGGTACCAGCTGCTGCAGTACGACGACACGATGACGGGCGACGGAAAGGGCGACACGGTCGACGGCAAGAGCTACAACGTCGGCACGACGGCCAACTACCTCGAGGCGTCGGCTTCGTCGATCTTCACCTATGCCTATCTGAAGGGCATCCGCCTCGGGCTGCTCGATCGGGCGACCTACCTGCCGATCGCCGAAAAGGCCTACGAGGGGCTGCTGAAGACCTTCATCCGCGAGCGTGAGGACGGCGGTCTCGATATCGTGCAGAGCTGCGCCTCGGCCGGCCTCGGCCCCGCGAAGAGCCCGTCGCGCACCGGTACGACCAACTACTACCTCTGCGGCGGCGACGTCGGTCTGGCCGAGAACGAGGGCAAGGCGGTCGGCTGCTTCATCCTCGCCTCGCTCGAGTACGAGCGGCGGTAGCGGCCCGCGCCGACAGCGGCCCGTCCAAAGAAAAAATCCCTGCGTCCTGCATAAAAGACGCGGGGATTTTTTTGCGGGATTCACCTCTCGGAGCTGCTCCTGTTCGCCACGGGGGGGGG
>CAZVGH010000033.1:0-3440 GCA_964626515.1 uncultured Alistipes sp. | reverse complement strand
CGCTTGGCCATGGCCGAGGCGAAGACGAAATCGTTCAGATTGCGGTTGTCGGTGTGCAGGATCTCCGCGCTCGAGCCCTCCCACTCCTTGCGGCCTTCGTGGATGTAGACGATCTTGTCGCCGATCTCCATCACCGAATTCATGTCGTGCGTGTTGATAATCGTCGTGATGTTGTACTCGCGCGTGATCTCGCGGATGAGGTTGTCGATGACGATCGAGGTCTGCGGATCGAGGCCCGAATTGGGCTCGTCGCAGAAGAGGTATTTCGGATTGAGGACGATGGCGCGGGCGATCGCCACGCGTTTGATCATGCCGCCCGACAGCTCCGCGGGATAGAGGTGGTTGGCGTTCTCGAGCCGCACGCGGTGCAGGCAGAAGTCGACCCGCTCGCGCTTCTCGGCCTCCGAGCGGTCGGTGAAGAGGTCCAGCGGCAGGCGGACGTTCTCCTCGACGGTCGACGAGTCGAGCAGCGCGCCCCCTTGAAAGACCATGCCGATCTCCTGACGGATCGCCTTGCGCTCGCGGAACCCGAGGGCCGTGAAGTTGCGGTCGTCGTACCATACGGACCCCTCGTCGGGCTCGTGCAGTCCGACGAGCGTCTTGAGCAGCACGGTCTTGCCCGAGCCGCTGCGGCCGATGATGAGGTTCGTGCAGCCCGTGCGGAACTCGACCGAAATGTCGTTCAGCACGGTGCGGCCGTCGAAGGTCTTGACGATGTGTTCGGCGCGGATCATATCAGCAGGAGTTGCGTCAGAATGAGGTTGAAGATCATGATGACGATCGAGCTCGCCACCACGGCGCGGGTCGAGGCCTTGCCCACCTCGAGCGAGTTGCCCTTGGCGTAGTAGCCGTAGAAGGCCGATACGGAGGTGATGATGTAGGCGAAGACGGCCGACTTGATGAGCGAGTAGACGATCGAATAGCTGCGGAAGTCGATCAGGATGCCGTCGAGGTAGTTCGAGGGGATCATGATGCCCGTCGCCGCGGCGATCATGTAGCCGCCGATGATGCCGATCGCGATCGAGAGGATCGTCAGCAGCGGGAAAAAGAGCACGGCGGCGACGATCTTCGGCAGGATGAGGTACGAGGCGGAGTTGACGCCCATGATCTCGAGGGCATCGATCTGCTCGGTGATGCGCATCGTGCCGATCTCGGAGGCGATGCTCGAGCCGACCTTGCCCGAGAGAATCAGCGCCACGACCGTCGAGCTGAACTCGAGGATCATCGTCTCGCGCGTGGCGTAGCCGATCATCGACTCGGGGATGAAGGGCGAGTCGAGGTTGATGCACATCTGCAGCGTGATGACGGCGCCGATGAAGATCGAGATGATCGCCGTGAGGCCGATCGAATCCATGCCGATCGCCTCCGTTTCGTAGAGGATGCGGCGGCGGTAGATCGCAGCCTTCTCGGGACGGGAAAAGACCTTTCCCATCAGGATAAAATAACGCCCTATGAGTTCGAAGATGCGGAACATGCCCCCGGCGGTTAGGATTCGCGCGTCTCCTCGAAATCGACGTAGTCGCCCACCTCGTCCGAGATGCGTTTGCCGGGTGTCGCGGCGGTGCGGTGCACGTGCACGTCCCCCTCGGCGCGGGTCTTGTGGTTGGTCCAGCGGTAGGAGCTCTCCGCCTCCGAACGGGCGCCGAACTGCTCCTCCATCCGGCGCTGCACGCGGCGGATGCGGTAGCGCAGCACGAGCGTCAGCAGACAGACGAAGAGGACGAAACCCAGCAGGAGGTAGAGGATAAAGGTCGCCAGGCCGCGTAGCAGGGCGGGCGCCGTGACGGCGAGCACCACGATGAGCAGCACGGTCAGCGGGTTGCGTCGCACGAAGGCGACGAACGAGTCGAACAGGGCGAACAGGAGGTTCATTGGTCGTATGCGGTCTTTGGTCGGCGCCGGCACCCTCGGCCGATGCGGACGCGCGGCGGGAAGCGGCTGCTTCGGGCGCGTTCGCCGTCATTCGGACGGGAGATCCGACGCATCTTTAGGACAAAGATAGCCAAAAATATGCTTTATTTCAAGAAATGTCGTAAATTTGATGCCGAAAATAATCAACACTCCAAACCCTATGATGACTCCTCTGACCGCCATTTCGCCCATCGACGGCCGTTACCGCCGCACGACGGAGCGTCTGGCCGACTACTTTTCCGAGCAGGCGCTGATCCGCTACCGCATCCGCGTCGAAGTCGAATATTTCATCGCCCTGTGCGAACTGCCGCTGCCGCAGCTGGCGGGGATCGACCGTGCGAAGTTCGACGAGCTGCGCGCCCTCTACCGCGACTTCTCGCCCGCGACGGCCGAGCGCGTGAAGGAGATCGAGCACACGACGAACCACGACGTGAAGGCGATCGAATACATCCTGAAGGAGCGGATGGACGACATCGGCCTCGAGGCCTTCAAGGAGTTCGTCCACTTCGGTCTGACGTCGCAGGATATCAACAACACGGCCGTGCCCCTCTCGCTGAAGGAGGCGCTCGAGGAGGTCTGCTACCCGGCGCTCGCGGAGCTGCGCGAGAAGCTCGCCGCGATGGCCGCCGAGTGGATGTCGGTGCCGATGCTGGCCCGCACGCACGGCCAGCCCGCCTCGCCGACGGTCCTCGGCAAGGAGTTCCTGGTCTACGTCGAGCGTCTCGACAAGCAGATCGAACAGCTGCGCGCCGTTCCCGTGCCGGCCAAGTTCGGCGGTGCGACGGGTAACATGAACGCCCACCACGCCGCCTACCCCGAGCGGGACTGGGCCGCCTTCGCCGACACCTTCGTAAACGGGACGCTGGGGCTGTCGCGGTCGCGCTACACGACGCAGATCGAGCACTACGACAACCTCGCGGCGATGTTCGACGCCCTGAAGCGCATCGACACGATCCTGATCGACCTGGCGCGCGACATGTGGATGTACATCTCGTCGGAGTATTTCAAGCAGCAGATCAAGGCGGGCGAGGTCGGTTCGAGCGCCATGCCGCACAAGGTGAACCCGATCGACTTCGAGAATGCCGAAGGCAACCTCGGCATGGCCAACGCGATCTACGAGCACCTGTCGCGCAAGCTCCCCGTTTCGCGCCTGCAGCGCGACCTGACGGACTCGACCGTGCTGCGCAACGTCGGCGTGCCGATGGCCCACACGCTCATCGCGCTGGCGTCGCTCATGAAGGGACTGAACAAGGTGCTGCTCAACCGCGAGGCGATCGACCGCGACCTGGAGGCCAACTGGGCCGTGGTCGCCGAAGGCATCCAGACCATTCTGCGCCGCGAGGGCTACCCGAAGCCCTACGAGGCGCTCAAGGCGCTGACGCGCACGAACGAGCACATCACCGAGGCCTCGATCCGCAACTTCATCGAGACGCTCGCCGTGAGCGAGGCGGTGAAGGAGGAGTTGCGCGCCCTCTCGCCCTCGAGCTATACGGGCATTTTCCGCAAGTAACCGAAATCTTCGGATCATC
>CAZVGH010000032.1:0-14446 GCA_964626515.1 uncultured Alistipes sp. | reverse complement strand
GAAAAAGACATGGCACAGGAAATCGAACGCAAATTTTTGGTAGTCGGCGACTTCAAGGCGTCGGCATGCAAGGCGACCCGCATCACGCAGGGCTATCTGAGCTCCGTTCCCGAGCGCACGGTCCGCGTGCGCGTGAAGGGCGAGAAGGGCTTCATCACGATCAAGGGCATCGGCTCCGAGAGCGGCGCCAGCCGTTTCGAGTGGGAGAAAGAGATTCCCGTCGGCGAGGTGCAGGAGCTGCTGAAGATCTGCGAGCCGGGGGTAATCGACAAGACGCGCTACCTGGTCAAAGCCGGTGAGCATACTTTCGAGGTCGACGAGTTCTACGGCGACAACGAGGGGCTGACCGTCGCCGAGGTCGAGCTCTCGTCCGAGAACGAGGCCTTCGACAAACCCGCCTGGCTGGGCGAGGAGGTCACGGGCGACGTGAAGTACTACAACTCGATGCTCATGAAGAACCCCTACAAGAACTGGAAATAACCGACCTGTTCTCTCCGCAGCCGTGCGGCGGCCCCTTCCGGAAGGGCTGCCGCACGAGCGGGCGGAACTGCCTATGCGCGGCGACGGACCGCCGCACGCTTTCTTTCGAACGACCAAACCGAAACTACCGCCAATGAATGACACACGGACCGTCGGCTACGACCCGATGGACATGAACAACTACAAGATCGAGAAGCTCCCGAAGATGCAGAAATCGGGCTTCGAGCGGCTGCTGCAGCGCATCGGCGGCCCGCTGGCCCTCATCGTCTTCGCCCTCATCTACTGGGTGGCCGACTTCTCGTTCCTCGCCTCAATCGACCCCTCGACCCTCGCGGGTTCCGCGGCCAAACGCTTCGCCGAGCTGGGCGACGCCGCCTTCATCCGCATCAACTACGCCATGCTGGCCGTCTTCGCGGCCGCGATCATCCTCTGGATCAGCGAGGCGCTGCCGAACTACCTCACCTCGCTGCTCGTCATTCTGGCGATCGTTCTCACGGGCATCACGACCGACAAGGCGGCCTACGCCCAGCTGGGTCACCCGGTCATGTGGCTCAACATCCTCTCGTTCGTGCTGGCGAGCATGCTGGTCAAGACGCAGGTCGCCAAACGCTTCGCCCTGTGGTTCGTGCTGCGCTTCGGCCGCAGCGCCTCGGGCGTGCTCTTCAGCTTCATCGTCATCAACGTCGTCCTCTCGGCCTTCATCTCGGCCACGACCGCCAAGGCGGCCATCCTGCTGCCGATCTTCATGGTCGTCGCCGCGATCTACGGCGCCATGGGCGGCGAAAACCGCAATAATTTCGGCCGCAACCTCGTGCTGCAGAACCTGTTGCAGATCAATCTGGGCGCCAACGCCTTCCTGACCGGTTCGGGCGCCACGCTGCTCGCCGGCTCGCTCATCGCGGGCGCCATGGGCTGGGGCGGCTTCAGCTACCAGGACTGGTTCGCCGCCGCCTTCCCGATGAACATGCTGCTGATCTTCATCGGCTGGTTCGTCGGCACGAAGATCATCTTCCCGCTCAAACCCGAAGAGCGTCGGCCGCAGATCGAGGGCGGCATGGAGCGCCTGCGCGAGGAGCTGCAGAAGCTGGGCAAGATGAAGGCCGAGGAGTACCGCGCCATCGCCATCTTCGTGACGGTGCTGCTGCTCTGGGCCACCGACAAACAGCACGGCATCAACCAGACGGCCGTCGCCTTCATGGGCGCCGTCGCGGCGCTGATGCCCGGCATCGGCGTCGTGAAATGGAACGACGTCGACATTCCGTGGCACCTGCTCCTCTTCTCGGCGGGCGCCTACACGCTCGGCGCGGGCTTCGACGCCACGGGACTTCCCGCGACGATGGTCAACGCCGCCTTCGACAGCCTCGGCATCACGGCCGACACCCCCTACTGGGCCCTTTACCTGCTGCTGACGGGCACGATGCTCGCCAGCGCCCTCATCTTCCAGTCGAAGACCATGCAGACGCTCATCTTCGTGCCGATCGCCATCGGCGTCGCCCAGCGTTTCGGCTATCCCGTGCTGAGCCTCGCCTTCCCCGTGGCGATGCTCGTCGGACACGTCTACGTGCTCCCCTTCAACTCGAAGCCCGCGGCCCTGCTCTACACCACCAACCAGTACAGCTGGAGCGACACGTTCCGCTTCGGCATCACGATGATGGTCATCGCCTGGTGCACGATCATCCTCTGGGGCGAAACAGTGCTGCGCTGGCTGGGTTATACGGACGGACTTTTTTACTGACTTTCCGCCCCGCAGGGGTACAACGGGCCGACGGCTGCATTATCTTTGTAAAAACGCACGGCGATGATCGACATCAAGACCAAAATACACGACCGTTTCTCGATCGAATTCAAGGTGGGGTTCGTCACGCGGCGCAAGCTGCGCATGAACGACTTCTCGGTCTACATGTGGATCTTCGTGCCGAACAGCCTCGACATCAACCCCTCGACCTATCCCAAGTCGAAGTTCTACCGCGACGTGAAGTCGAACGTGCGGCTCATCACGCCGAAGTTCCTGCTGCGTGAGATCGTCGACGGGAAGGCGGTGCCCCTGCACCACCTCGAGCGGGCCTTCGGGGCGATGGCCTCGTCGCCCACCCGCACGACGATCGCCGAGTACGAGTACCAGATCAAGATGTTCGTGGCGATCTTCAAGAGCGCCCTGCGCAACGAGATCAACCACATCTGCCGCAGCAACCGCTTCCGCAGCGACATCGAGTACCTCTGCCGCAGCTACGTCCGCAACACCCGCCGCATCCGGGAGGAGTACGGCCGCCTGCGGCGGATCGTCGACACGCCGACCGTCCCCGACGAGGTGCTCGACTACTACCATTTCGGCGACGAGTTCATCTGCGACATCCTCGACCAACACACGCTGAAGCTCATCCGTCACCTGGAGGGACTCCCCGATGAATACGGCACCGTGATCGGCGAGCTGGCCGCCATCGTTCGCGACGGACAGGCCTACTGCGCCCGCATGGGCTACGGCACGCTCAGCCCCGACGACCCGCACCACAACCGCAACCTCGTCTTCCGCCACGGCGTGCTGAAGAAGTACATCGAGAGCGATCTGTTCCTCAAGGTGCCCAAGAAGCGCGACGGCGTGGTCATCGAACAGCTCTACTACAGCATCGCTGCGGGGTTCTCGATGATCTTCGCCACGGTGGTCAGCTTCGCTTTCCAGCAGCGGTTCGGCAACTTCACCACGCCGCTCTTCATCGCGCTGGTCGTGAGCTACATGCTCAAGGACCGCATCAAGGAGCTCATGCGCTTCTACTTCGCCCACCGCATCGGCAGCAAGTATTTCGACAACAAGGCGACGATCAGCATCAAGGAGCAGCCGATCGGCTGGATGAAGGAGGGCATGGACTTCCTCTCGGAGCGCAAGGTGCCGCGCGAGGTGATGCAGCTGCGCAGCCGCTCGCCGCTGCTCGAGGCCGAGAACCGCATCTCGGACGAGAAGATCATCCTCTACCGCAAATCGGTGCACATCGACCGCGAGAAGCTCGACCGCAACAACATCTACCAGACGGACGGCATCAACGACATCATCCGCCTGCACGTCAACAGCCTCATCCAGAAGATGGACAACCCGCAGGTGCCGCTCTACCTGCTCGACGAGGAGAACCGTCCGCACGCCGTCGCCTGCGACAAGGCCTATTTCGTGAACATCGTCCTGCAGTATCAGTACGAGGAGCAGATCGGATACAAGCGTTTCCGCATCGCCGTGACGCGCGCCGGCATCGACTCGATCGACGAGATGATCTGACAGACCGCGGAGCGAGCTGCAAACAGCAGGGGCTGCACGTTTTTCCGTGCAGCCCCTTTTCGTTTCGGCCGTGCGACGCGGCGCGCTATCCGATCGGGGTCAGTTCGCCCGTCGTGGAATCCATGATGTAGCCCTTCACGACGATATCCTGCGGCACGAGCGGGTGGTTGCGCACCAGATCGACCGTCTCGAGGATCGCCGACTCCGTGTCGTCGAAGCCGTGCAACCAGCTGTCCAGGTCGATGCCACAGTGCTTCATGAGGGTGATGCGGCGTTCCGAGATGCCGCGCTCGCGCATCAGGTGCTGCATCTCTGCGCTGTCCATGCCCTGCACGCCGCAGTTCGTGTGGCCCACGATCATCACCTCCTGCACGCCCAGCTCGTAGATCGCCACCAGCAGGCTGCGCACCGTACTGTCGAACGGGTTCGTGATCGTGCCGCCCGCATTCTTGATGATCTTCACGTCGCCGTTCTTCAGTCCGAGCGCCGCGGGCAGCAGCTCGACGAGCCGCGTATCCATGCAGGTCACGATCGCGATCCGCTTGTTGGGATATTTGTCCGTAATGAACCGTTCGTACCCCTTCTCCGCCACGAAACGGCGGTTGAATGCCAGAATTTCGTCTATCATATCAGGATGAATATAGGAGTGAATGTCACGCTTTCTGTGCGACGCCCGCGAAATCGAGCAGGGCCGCCGCCACCGTTTCGGGCTCCTCGAGGAAACCCATATGGCCCGCATGCTCGAGCCAAAGCACCTGCGCCGCGGGGTGGTCGGCGACCATCCGTTCGGCCGTCTCGGCACCAATGTAGCCGTCCCGGCGTCCGAGGACGAAGAGCTGCCGCACGGACGAACGGCGCAGCATCTCGTTCTGATCCTTGCGCGCGATCATGCCGTTGAGCAGCGCCACGATGCCCGCCTCCTCCGTGACGAAGACCTGTTCGGTCAGATCCTCGATCGCATTCCGCAGGCGGGTACGATTCTCCTCGGCGAATCCCGCCGCGGGTGCCGTGCGGGCCAGCAGTTCCTTCTTGCCTGCCTCGACGAGAGCGATTTCGCGGCGGCGGTTTTCGGCCTTCTCGGGCGAGTCGGCATTGGGGGTCGAATGAAGCAGCACGAGGCCGTCGAGCCGTTCGGGATGCCGTTCGGCCAGCGCCAGCGCCACGTAGCCGCCCATCGAGTGGCCGACGACCGTGAAACGGTCGACGCCGAGCGCCGTCAGCGCGTCGGCCACCGTGTCGGCCAGAAACTCCATCGTGTGGCACGTGCCCCGCACGACCGAGATGCCGTGGCCGGGCAGGTCGAGCGTCACGACGCGCGCCTGCTTGTAGAGCAGCGACACGAAATCGTCCCATACGAGCATCGACTCGAGGTAGCCGTGCAGCAGCACGAGGCAGCGGTCGCCCTGCTCCGAATCGCACAGATGCAGGGGCGTCTCCCCCGCCATGATGAATTTTTCCGTCATAATCTTCAGGATCGTGTTGCAATATTACGGAATTTTTTCGCAAATCCCGCCTTTTTCGGCCGAAAACACCCGGGCGGACGGCGAAAAAGGCGCCGCAGTCCGCCGCACCTGCCGCGACAACCGGGAAAAGTCGGACACGGCGGATTTGATAAATCGTATTTTTATTCGTACTTTTGAATCCCTCAAAACCGCACCGCACGGAAAATACCGCACAACATGTTGTCGACGAATTACATACGCTGCCACGGATCGGGCAACCGCTTCCTGCTCCTCGACGCCGCCGCCGAGCCGCGGCTCGAGTCGCTCGGCGAACACCCCGCCCTCGTCAGCCGGCTCTGCACGATCGACGGCCCGACGGACGGGCTGCTGCTGGTCGTGCGCCGCGACGGCGGCTACGGCATGCGCATGTTCAACACCGACGGCTCGGAGGCCGAGATGTGCGGCAACGGCATCCGCTGCGTCGCCCGCCTCGTCGCCGAGCGCTACCTGCGCGGCGCCGACGCCTTCGACCTCTGGTCGGGCGGCCGCCGCTATGCGGTCCGCTGCGAGGAGCCGATCTTCGCGGGGCTCCCCACCTTCCGGGTGGAGCTCCCGATCCGCCTCGCCTCGGAGGATTTCCCGCCGAGCCTCGCCTGCGGCGCCGAGGGCTTCGTCGGCCGGCCGATCGAGGCGCTCGATCCCGAGCTACGCTTCACCTACCTCAACCTCGGCAACCCGCATCTCGCAGCCGCCGTCGATAAGATCGACACCGCGCGGCTGGCCCGCCTCGGCGAGCGCGTCAAGGAGCTCTCCGCGCTCTTCCCGCGGGGCATCAACGTGAGCCTCTTCGTCCCCTGCGGCGGCCAGGAGATCTTCACGGCCACCTGCGAGCGCGGCGTGGGCATCACCTCGTCGTGCGGCACGGCGATGACCGCCTGCTCGACCGCGGCCTGTTTCTTGCAGGAGTGCCGCGCCGGCGAGCCGATCCGCGTCCGCAACAGCGGCGGCATGGTCCGCTGCCTCTGCCGCCGCGACGCCGACGGGGTTACGACGGCCCTCTCGGGCAACGCCACTTTCGAGGCCGACGGCCTGCTGCTCGTCGACCCGGCGGCCGAACTGGCCGAACGGCCCGCCCCGGCCGTACCGCGCAGCAACGAGAGCGCCTGCTACCGTTTATTTTACGAATCCGTACAACGATCCGATATATGATGAAAAATATCCTGCTGAAACACCGTTCGATCCGCAAATTCAAACCTACGCCGATCCCCGAGGAGACGCTGCAGGAGCTGCTCGAAGCCGCTTCGCGCGCCTCGACTTGCGGCAACATGCAGCTCTACTCGCTCGTCGTGACGCGCGACGCGGAGCAGCGCCGCCGCCTGCTGCCCTGCCACTTCGGCCAGCAGATGGTCGTCGAGGCGCCGTGCGTGGTGACTGTCTGCGCCGACATCCACCGCTTCTCGACCTGGTGCCGCCAGCGCGACGCCCAGCCCGCCTACGACAACTTCGCCTGGTTCCTCACGGCGACCGTCGACGCCATGCTCGCGGCGCAGAACCTCGTCGTGGCGGCCGAGACAGCCGGCCTCGGCATCTGCTACCTCGGCACGACGATCTACACCGCGGGCGAGATCTGCCGCGTGCTCGAACTGCCCAAGGGGGTGATCCCCGTCACGACGGTCGTGGTGGGTTACCCCGACGAGAAACCCGCCCTGACGGACCGCCTCCCCCTCGACGCGGTGGTGCACTACGAGAAGTACAACAACTACACGGCCGCCGAGATCGACGAGCTGTGGGCCGAGCGCGAGGAGTCGGAGCTCACGAAGCGCCTGCTCGCCGAGAACGGCCTGCCGAACCTCGCGCGCATCTTCACCGAGCGCCGCTACGTCCGCGAGGACAACCTCGCCATCTCGCGCAGCTACCTCGCGCTGCTCAAGGAGCGGGGCTTCATGAACCAGTAACACCCGTCCGCCGATGCGCCGCGACCGCCGCCTGCTTTTCCGCCTCTGCCTGCTGGCCCTCTGCTGCCAGGCGTGCAGCGTCACGCGCCACATCCCCGAAGGCGAATACCTGCTGCAGCGCGTCCGCATCGAGGACGACCGTTCGGTCCCCCGCAAGGAGCGCATCCGGCGGGAGGAGCTGGAGAAATACATCCGCCAGCAGCCGAACAAGCGCCTCTTCGGCACCAATTTCTACATCTGGCTCTACGAACAGGCCGACAGCACGAAGCACAACCGCTGGAACAATTGGAAGCGGCGCATCGGGCAGGAGCCCGTGCTGCTGAGCACCGACGACACGGAGCGCAGCATCCGCAACCTGAAGATCTACATGAACTCGAAGGGGTACTACGCCTCGGAGGCCTCCTACGAGATCGACACCCTTTCGCGCCGCAAGCGGGCCCGCGTCACCTACCGCACGCGGCAGGGGGCGCCCTACCGCATCTCGAGCCTCGGCTACGAGTTCCGCGACCGCGGGCTGGAGCCGCTCCTGCTCGCCGACACGGTGCACACGCTGCTGCACGTCGGCGACATCTTCGACATCACGCAGCTCGACGCCGAGCGCGAGCGGATCACGGCCTACCTGCGCAACCTGGGCTACTACAACTTCTCGCCGGGCAACATCGAGTACGTCGCCGACACGCTCGGAGGCGACCGCCGCGTCGGCGTGAAGATGGTCGTCAAGCAGCGCGTCAGCGGGTACGACCGGCTGGGGCGCCCGCTCTACGAAGACAACACGGTTTACCGCTTCGGCTCGGTCAACATCTACCCCGACTACCAGCCTGCTACCGCCACGATGCAGGGCGACACCCTCCTGCACCGCGCCGACACCCTCGACAGCCACGGGCTGGGAATCATCACCCGCCGCCGGCGAAACCTCCGCGCCTCGGCGCTGCGGCAGGTCGTGTCGATCGGGAGCGGACGGCAGTACACCACCGCCGCAGTGGACCGCACCTACGCCGACCTGATGGCCCTCGGCTTCTTCCGCAGCGCCAAGATCACCTTCACGGAGCGCCCCGAGCGGGTCACGGTCACCGACACGATCCGCATCGTCGAGCCGACGGGCACCGAAACCACGGTCCGCACCGTGACCGAGGGGATCCTCGACTGCGACATCTACTGCACCCCCACCCTCAAGCAGAGCTTCAAGGCGGAGCTCGAGGGGTCGACCACCTCGAGCTTCTACGGCCTGAAGGCGACTGTCGGCTACCAGAACCGCAACATTTTCCGAGGCGCCGAGGCGCTCGACATCTCCTTCACGGGCGGATACGAGTTCATGAAGTCGCACGAGGCCGCCATGAGCCGCGCCACGGAGCTGGGCGTGAAGGCGGGGCTGACCTTCCCGCGCTTCCTGATCCCGGGCAGCGACCGCCGCTTCCGCTCGGTGCTGCAACCCAAGACGAAGCTCGAGGTGGCGGTCAACTTCCAGGACCGCCCCTACTACCGCCGCACGCTGACGAGCATCGGGCTCGGCTATCACTGGAGCAACCGCCGCTACTCGACCTTCTCCGTACGGCCGATCGACATCAACGTCATCAAGGTGGGGCGCCTCGATCCCGACTTTTTGAGCCAGACGCAGAACAAATACCTCATCAACAGCTACAAGACGCAGCTCATCGCAGGACTTTCGTTCAGCTACGCCTACAACAACCAGCGCCGCAACCTCGGCGGCAACGCGACGCTCGTGCGCTTCAACCTCGAGACCTCGGGCAACCTGCTCGACGGCATCGAGCACCTCTTCTCCCACCCGCATGCGGGCGAGGAGTACTACACCCTCTTCGGCATCCGTTACTCGCAATACGTGCGCACGGACCTGAGCGTCAGCCGCAAGATCGTGCTGGGCGAGAAAACGGCCCTCGCGGGACGCCTCTACGGCGGTATCGCCAAGGCCTACGGCAACTCGGACGCCGTGCCCTTCGACCGTCTCTTCTATGCGGGCGGCAGCAACAGCATGCGCGGCTGGGCGCCCCGCACCCTCGGCCCGGGTTCGGTCCCCGATCCCCACTCGAAATACCCTGCGCAGCTGGGCGACATGAAGCTCGAGGCGAACCTCGAGTTCCGGTTCCCCGTCTGGGGCATCGTCCACGGCGCCACCTTCTTCGATCTGGGAAACATCTGGTACCTGAAATCCAATGCCGAGGAGTACGCTCCCGAAGCGGTCTTCCACCTGCGCGACTTCTACCGGCAGCTGGCCCTCAACACGGGTCTCGGCGTGCGCTTCGACATCAAGTTCGCCGTCCTGCGGCTCGACTGGGGCGTGCAGCTCCACAACCCCAACCGCCCCGCGGGCGACCGGTGGATCCACCGCTTCAGCTGGCACAACACCGCCTTCAATTTCGGCGTCGGCTATCCCTTCTGATCCTTCTTCCGGCAGCCCCTGCCCGGGCCGCATCCGATCCCCTCTTCCCGACCTCCGCACCCCTTCGTTCCGCCTCCGGCCGACGAAATCCGCCCGCAAACTTTGTTTTTTCGGGCAAAAAGAGTAACTTTGTAAAATACTAACCGTAAAACGCGCCACGCATGGAGTACATGGAGTATAAGATCGATTCGAACGCCCGCTGCGCCGTCATCGGCTACGGGACCTGGGCCACGGCGCTCGTGGGGGTGCTCGCCGCCCACGAACAGCGCGTCGGCTGGTACGTCCGCAACCCCGAGGTACTCGAATCGCTGCGCACCGAGGGGCGCAACCTACGCTACCTGAGCGATTTGGAGTTCGACCGCGACCGCATCGCCCCGTCGGACGACCTGAACGAGGTGGTTCGCAACGCCGACATCATCCTCATGGCCGTACCGTCGGCCTACCTCAAATCGTTCCTCGAGCCGCTCACCGAGTCGCTGCAGGGCAAGTTCATCATCTCGGCCATCAAGGGCATCGTCCCGGGCGACTACAAGACGGTCGTCGAATACCTCCACGACCGCTACGAACTCTCCTACCGCCAGATCGGCCTCATCACGGGCCCGACCCACGCCGAGGAGGTCTCGCGCGAATGCCTCTCCTACCTGACGGTCGTCTGCACCGATCCCGACAACGCACGGCTGATCGGCGAGAAGCTCGCGGCCCCCTACATCCGCCTCACCTACTCGGCCGACCTCTACGGCACGGAGTACGCCGCCATCCTGAAGAACATCTACGCGCTGGCCGCGGGCATGGCCATCGGACTGGGCTACGGCGACAACTTCCTCGCGGTGCTCATCTCGAACAGCGCCGCCGAGATGACGCGCTTCCTGCAGGAGAGCTACCCCGACACGCGCGACACGCAGGCCTCGGCCTATCTCGGCGACCTGCTCGTCACCTGCTACTCGATCCACAGCCGCAACCGGCGGCTCGGCCTCATGATCGGCCGCGGCAGCTCGGTCAAGGCCGCCCTGAACGAGATGACGATGGTCGCCGAAGGTTATTTCGCCGCCGACTGCATCCGTCACATCAACATCCGCCACCGGGTGGCGATGCCGATCGCCGAGATGGTCTTCAGCGTGCTCTACGAGAGGGCCTCGGTCCGCAAGTCGATGAAAGCGCTCACGCAGAAGCTCATCTGACGCCCCCGCATCCCGAACCAACAACCAAACAACCACATAACCATGAAATTAGACATTTCGAAAACGGGCATCGTCCTCTCGGACGAGTTGAAAGCCAAGGCGGAGGCGGCCAATGCGCTGCTCTACTCGGGCGAGGGTAAAGGAAACGACTTCCTGGGCTGGGTGAAGCTCCCGTCGTCGATCACCGACGCCGAGCTCGGCGCGATCGAGGAGGCGGCCGCCAAGCTGCGCGCCAAAGCCGACCTGGTGATCTGCATCGGCATCGGCGGCTCGTACCTCGGCGCCAAGGCGGTGCTCGAGGCGATGAGCAATCCGTTCCAGCTGCTCAAGAAGGAGCAGACGAATCCGACGGTCGTTTTCGCAGGACAGAACATCTCGGAGGATTACATCTACGAGCTCATGGAGGCCGCCGAGGAGCACTCGATCGGCGCGATCGTCATCTCGAAGTCGGGCACGACGACCGAGCCCGCCATCGCCTTCCGTCTCGTGAAGGCCGCCATCGAAGCCCGCTACGGCAAGCAGGAGGCTGCCGAGCGCATCGTCGCCGTGACCGACAAGGCCCGCGGCGCCCTGAAGACCCTCGCGACGAACGAGGGCTACCCCACCTTCGTCATTCCCGACGACGTGGGCGGCCGTTTCTCGGTACTGACCCCCGTCGGCCTGCTGCCGCTGGCCGTGGCCGGCGTCGACATCCGCGCGCTGGTAGCCGGCGCCCGCAAGATGGAGGAGGCGACGGGCACCGACGTCCGATTCGACGACAACCTCTCGGCGATCTATGCCGCCGTGCGCAACGAACTCTACGCCGCAGGCAAGCGCGTCGAGATCCTCGGCTCCTACGAGCCGCGCCTGCAGTACGTCAACGAGTGGTGGAAGCAGCTCTACGGCGAGTCGGAGGGCAAGGAGCACAAGGGCATCTTCCCCGCCAGCGTCACGCTGACGGCCGACCTCCACTCGATGGGCCAGTACATCCAGGAGGGCGAACGCACCCTCTTCGAGACGATCATCTCGGTGGCTGCGCCGAAGCACAAGGTGGTGATCGAGGCCGACGAGGCGAACCTCGACGGGCTCAATTTCATGGCCGGCAAGCGCATCTCGGAGGTGAACCGCATGGCCGAGCTGGGCGTGCAACTGGCCCACGTGGACGGCGGCGTGCCCAACATCCGCATCGAGATCCCCGCCATCGACGCCGAGACGATCGGCGGACTGCTCTACTTCTTCGAGAAGGCGTGCGGCATCAGCGGCTACCTGCTGGGCGTGAATCCCTTCGACCAGCCGGGTGTCGAGGCCTACAAGAAGAACATGTTCGCCCTGCTCGACAAGCCGGGCTACGAGGAGGCTTCGAAAGCGATCAAGGCCCGGCTGTAAGCGTTCCGGTCCTTGCAAAGAAAAGCCCTGCCGCATGTAGCGGCAGGGCTTTTTTTGCGCAGAATTCAAAATGCTAAATTCAAGATTCAGAATTATGGTTGCGCAGATAGGTGTCGGGAGGGCGACGCAGCCTGCGGAGGTCGCGGGCGACGCAAAGGAACTGCGGGCCTCCGCCGGGGAAGGCTGCGGCCCGCACGACGGACGGGGCCGTCGGAATGCAAGATTCAAAATTCAAGATTCAAAATTACAGCCGGACGCAGCGGAAGGCAGGGGCAGAGGACAGGAGACAGAACGCGACGGAAGGCAGGAGGGCGGCGCAGCCTGCGGAGGTCGCGGGCGACGCAAAGGAGCTGCGGGCCGCACGAAGGCTGGAGCCGTCGGAATGCAAAATTCAAGATTCTAAATTCAAAATTACAGCAGGGTGTGGCGGAAGGCAGAGAGCAGAGAGCAATGCGAATGAACCGACGGGGCACGAGCGGAAGCCCGCACGACGGCTTACGCCGTTCTTTTCAATTTTGAATCTTGAATTTGGAATTTTGAATTTTGAATTTCTTCTCCTGCTGGCACAAAACGTGCGACGCATTCCTTCCCCTAATTGCGTCCGTTCCATGAAACTGCGTCCGCTGCTCCTGCTGCTCCTCTTTCCGGCGATCCTCGTCCTCGTCGGCTGGCTCTACTACGGTGTCACGCGTCCTGCCCTGCAGGCGGCGACCGACCCTTCGGAGGAGGTGCTGCACGACCTCGACGAATGCTGCCGCCGCAAGCACGTCAAGGCGGTGCAGTACAGCTACTACGCCGAGATCGCCGACAGCGAGCGGGAGGCACGCGCCGCCGCCCTCTTCCGCGCCATGGCCCTCTCGGAGCGGGTGCAGGAGCAGCACGCGGCGGCGATCATCGGGCGGCTGGGCGGACGCTACCGCCCGCCCCGGCGCATCATGATCTTCCGCGGTACCACGGCGGGGAATCTCCGCCGCAGCCTTGCCGCCGAACGCCGCGGCGCCGACAGCCTTCACAGCGGCCGCATCGACCGCCACGTCCGCCTCGGCAACAGGCTCTGCGCCGAGGCGCTCATCTGGTGCGCCGCAGCCGACCTGCGCCACCGCGTAGTCCTCGAAAACTGCTGCTGCGACCCCGCACACATCGCGGCGAGCGGCCGCTACGCCGTCTGCCCGCACTGCGGCAACCTCTACGAGGCCGCCGCCAGCGACTGCTACTGTCCCCACTGCCTGACCGACCGGCGGCGCTTCATCCGCATCGCGGCCGACCTTCCGTAACGACACAAAGCGCGCCGCCCCCGAAAAAGGGGCGGCGCGCTGCATCGAGGCGTCGGCGGAAGATTACTCCTCCTCTTCGACCTCCTTCATGTTGTGGTAGACGTTCGTCACGTCGTCGTCCTCCTCGAGACGCTCGACGAGCTTCTCGATCGACTCGCGACCCTCGGCGTCGAGCTCCTTCGTATCGGTCGGCAGGTAGACCGACTCACCCGATACGATCTCGAAGCCCTTGTCGTCGAGCCATTTCTGGATAGCACCGAACGACTCGTAAGCCGCATAGACCGTGATGCCGTCCTCCTCGGGATAGAACTCGTCGACACCCAGGTCGATCATCTCGAGTTCGAGCTCCTCGGGATCTGCCTCGGCGGCGCGGAACTTGAAGACGCACTTGTGCTCGAACATGAAGGCTACCGAGCCGCTGTTACCGAGCGTACCGCCGCACTTGTTGAAGTGCATGCGGACATTGGCCACCGTGCGGTTCGTGTTGTCGGTCGCCGTCTCGACGAGGAAGGCGATGCCGTGGGCGCCGTAGCCCTCGTAGATCACCTCCTTGTAGTCGGCCGAATCCTTCTCGGTGGCGCGCTTGATGGCACGCTCGATGTTCTCTTTGGGCATGTTCTCGGCCTTGGCGTTCTGGATCAGAATGCGCAGACGGGTGTTGCCCGACGGATCGGGACCGCCGGCCTTCACCGCGATTTCAATCTCTTTGCCGATCTTCGTGAAGACGCGGGCCATGTGTCCCCAGCGCTTCATCTTGCGCGCCTTGCGATACTCAAAAGCTCTTCCCATAGTATATTCGTTTGATTATTTTTCGTTCGTGACGCAAAGATATAAAATCCGCGACGAAAAAATAAACATCCGCCCGTAAAAATTCGCGCAGCCCTTCCGGGGCGCCTCCCGAACACCGCCGAAACGCCCCCGAGCCGCGCGGCGCAGAAAGCGATCGAGCCTGCTTGTTCTCTCGGCTTATTCGGATCTTCGGCTCCTGCAATGCGCAAATAAATTTGGCATTGCCCGCGCTTATTCGTATCTTCGTGTTCCAAAACGCATCGACATCGACCATGACGACACTTACCGAACAGGTCCGTACCCGTT
>CAZVGH010000031.1:9746-14468 GCA_964626515.1 uncultured Alistipes sp. | reverse complement strand
CCTGCAGGTCCTCGTCGCAGAGCAGCAGGTAGTGCGGCGCCGTCTCGCAGCTCACCGCAAGGCCCGCCGCCTTGGCGCGGCGCACCAGTTCGACGCTCTCCTTGGTCGAGACGTGACAGACGTGGTAGCGGCAGCCCGTCTCGGCAGCCAGCCGGATATCGCGCTCGACCTGCCGCCACTCGCTTTCGGAGCAGATGCCGCGGTGGCCGTGCGCACGGCAGTATTCGCCGTCGTGGATGTAACCGCCGCGCAGCAGTTCGTTCACCTCGCAATGGGCGACGATCGGCCGATTCAGCCGCGCCGCCTCCGTCATCGCGCGGCGCATCGTTTCGTCGTCCTGCACGCCGCGGCCGTCGTCCGAGAAGCCGACCACGTAAGGCGCCATCGCCTCCATGTCGGCCAGTTCGCCCGCGCCGCGCTGGCCCTGCGTGATGCAGCCGTACGGCACCACTTTCACCACGGCGTCGCGGTCGATCAGCTCACGCTGCACGGCCAGCGTCCCGGCCGCATCGGGTGCGGGCGAGAGGTTCGGCATCGAGCAAACGAGCGTATAGCCGCCATGGGCGGCAGCCGCAGTACCCGTGGCGACGGTCTCCTTGTAGCCGAAGCCCGGTTCGCGCAGGTGGACGTGGACGTCGACCAGTCCCGGCACGACCGTCCGGCCGCCGAGATCGATCACCCGGTCACCCTCCGACAGTTCGGCAGGCTCGACGAAACGCCCCTCCTCCACGGCCAGCGTCCGCTCGGTGAAGCGGCCGTCGTCGTAGCAGCGGGCATGCGTGTAGATCGTTTTCATGAATAGCTGACTAACCCTTTGTTTCCGTTCCCCGCGTGCCGTAAGAGACAGGGGGCTTCATAAAAAAAACAGGGTAACCGAAACAGTTACCCTATTTAGACAATAATTCCGACAAACGATCGAATACGAAACCCGACCGGGGAGCCGACGGCCCTTGTTGTTCGGACGGGGATATGGTTCGTTTCTTCATCATGTCGCGATCGGAATCGTTCGTTGGGGCAAAGGTAGCGCCTTTTCGGCGGCTATGCAAGCGAAGCCGTCACTTTTTTTCAACATTTTGTCGAACGCTTTTCCTGCTCGGCACTTTATAATCTAAATATTTAGTACTATATTTGCCGTACATAAACTCCGAACTATGCGAAACACCTTTCTTTTCTGCATTCTCCTTCTCGGGATTACCGTCTCGGTCTGCCTGCAACTCACCCGATCGCCCCGCACCGCCGTCATCGAAGGCCGCTTCACGGAGGAGTTCGGCGGCATCGACCGCCGATACGCCTACCTGACGACCGAAGACGACCGTTTGTTGGATTCGTGCCTCATACTCGACAACCGCTTCACGCTGGCGACGGACGTTCCGGCGAAGCAGCTGTCCGTCCGCATCCGCTTCGCACGGCTTGCTCTCGAACAGCCGCTGACACTTCACCCAGGCGGACGCATAGCCTTCACCGTCCGACCGTTCGATTTGCGAAAGCAGTATGAGGAAGCCATCCGCGAAGCGATCGCACGCCTCGACTCGGCAGGACTGACCGTTCCCGACAGCCTTTGGAATCCCTGATCCGCATTTCTGCGATCGGGGAATCCGCAACCGTTATAAAAAAACAATGAAGCGGGTCGGACGCTCCGTTGTCACATCAGTTTTCCGAAGGTTCGGCGCCCGCAGAGGTAACGCCACAGGATCGAACCGCGCCAGACCGTCGGCAGAGTTCCCGCCGAGACGCCGCGGCGCACCGCACGGCGCTCCCCGCACAACTGCGGCAACCGGCGCAGGAAGCTCCCCCAGGCTCGGAAGACGGCGCAGAAGTTGGCGGCATGTCCCTGCAGCAGGTAGGTCGAGGCGGCCAGCAGGTCGAGCCCGGGACGCAGCAGCAGGACGCAGAGCAGCTGTCCGCGCGAAGCGCATTTGAAGAGCATCGACAGGTTGTTGCGGTGGTTGAGATAGATTTTGCGCGGCGAATCGGTCCGCAGCGTACCGCCGCCGAAATGGTAGACCGTACTCTCGGGAACGATGCGCACGCGATACCCGGCGAGCTGCATCCGCCAGCACAGGTCGATCTCCTCCATGTGGGCGAAGAAGGCGTCGTCGAAGCCGCCCAGCGCACGGAAGACCTCGGCGCGGCAGCAAAAGGCGGCGCCCGTCACCCAAAAGAGGTCGCGCGCATCGTCGTACTGGCCTTCGTCACGCTCGACGCTTCGCAGGATGCGGCCGCGACAGAAGGGATAGCCGAGGTAGTCGATGTAACCGCCTGCTGCACCCGCATACTCGAAGCGGTCGCGCCGCTCCGTGAAATGCAGCTTCGGCGCGCAGGCCGCCACGTCGGGATATTCGTCGAGGCAGCGCAGCAGCGGCTCCACCCACCCTGCCGGCGTCTCGACGTCGGAGTTGAGCAGAATCAGGTAATCGGCATCGACCTGCTGCAGCGCACGGTTGTACCCACCGGCAAAACCGTAGTTCCGATCGAGCAGCACGCGCTCCACGGCCGGAAATTCACGCTCGAGCAGCGCCACCGAATCGTCCGTCGAACCGTTGTCCGCCACGACGATCCCCACGCCCGCAGGAGCGGCGGCGACGACCGACGGCAGATAACGGCGCAGATACTCCGCGCCGTTCCAGTTCAGTATGACGATCTTACTCTTCAACATCGTGTTTCTGTTTCCAACGGCGGTGCGACCACATCCAAAATTCAGGCCGTTCTTCGATCATCCGCTCCAGCCGTCGCACGTAGCGCTCCGTAATCTCATGCTTCTCGACCGGCTCGTCGCCGTCGTAAAGCAGTTCGAAGCGGATGCGGTAGCGGCCGCGGCCGACCCGATAGACATCGGTAAAGAGGACAGGCATGTTGTAGCGCATCGCCAGCTGCTCGGGGCCGTCGTAGAAGACCGTATCCTGATTCAGAAAGCGATACCAGTGGGCATCGGGACGGCGCGGCGGATTCTGGTCGGCGATGAGGCCGAGCGCCAGCCGGCGGCCGTTGTACCCCGTGTCGCGGTGGTGGAGATAGAAACGCATCGCCTCGCGCTTCGCCACGGGCAGCGAATAGCGGGTCGTGCGCAGCCTCCGGTAGAAGCAGTCGAGCACGGCGCTGCGCAGCGGGTGGTAGATGCCGACGGCCATGATCGTATCGTCGTAGTAGGACATGAAGGAGCCGAGCTCCCAGCAGCCGTAGTGGGCCATGCAGGCGATCCAGTCGCGGCCCTGCGTCAGGCGGCGCTCCTCGTCGATGTTCTCGATCGAGAAGTAGCGGCGGATCTTGCGCGGCGGCATGTACGAGAGATTCAGCGTGTCGATGAACATCTCGGCAAGCGTATGGTAATACCGGCGGGTCAGGCGGCGCAGCTCCTGTTCGCTCCGCTCGGGAAAGGAGCGGCGCAGGTTCTCGAAGATCACCTTGCGGCGGTAATGGAGCAGATCGCAGAAGATAAAGAAGAGGATCGGCTCGATCACATAATACTTAACATGGTACGGGATTACGGCGAACAGGCGCGCAAAGCACCACAGGAGCTCCAATCCGATGCGCTGGCCGATGTTCAGGTCATTCGTCGTCGTTTTCATCTTCAGCAGGGGTTTCTTCCGAGGATTTGGATTTACGCGGTTTGCCGGCGACGACCAGGACGAATTCGCCCCTGGGTTCAGTCGTGCGGAAATGGTCCAGCAGTTCGGAGACCGTACCGCGGAGGGTTTCTTCGAATTTTTTGGTCAGTTCGCGCGAAACGGAGACCGGACGATCGGGCCCGAAGACCTCGGCGAACTGCTCGAGGCACTTCACCACCCGGTAGGGCGATTCGTAGAAGATCATCGTCCGCTCCTCGTCGGCGCAGCGCTGCAGCTGCTTGAGACGGCCTTTTTTCTGCGGCAGGAAGCCTTCGAAACAGAAACGGTCGCAGGGAAATCCGCTGTTGACCAGCGCGGGGACGAAGGCGGTGGCGCCGGGAAGCGTCTCGACCTCGATACCCTGCTCGATGCAGGTGCGCACGAGCAGGAAGCCCGGATCGGAGATGCCGGGCGTACCCGCATCCGAGACGAGCGCCACGTCGCGGCCCGCGGCGACGGTCTCCGTAAAGAGCCCCGCCGTAGCGTGTTCGTTGAATTTGTGATGCGAGCGCAGCGGCTTCTCGATACCGAGATGCCGCAGCAGCACGGAGGTGGTTCGCGTATCCTCGGCCAGAATGAGGTCGACCGAGCGCAGCACCGTCACGGCGCGCAGCGTAATGTCGTCCAGATTGCCGATCGGCGTGGGTACGATATAGAGCTTGGCCATCGGATCAGGCGAATTTGCGTTCGAGCAGCCCCATCATGAGCTTCGCGCCGTCCGAATTGGGATTCCAGGCGAAATGCTCGGCGATGTAGATCATGCAGTCGTCGAAGTTGTCGAACTCGTCGAGGCGGCGGATCGTAATCTCGTAGAGGGCGCCGTTGCCGTCGAAGAGGTCGCGGATCAGCAGGAATTTGTCGTTGATGCCCACCGCATGGCGCAGGTCGGAGATCGGCTCGTTGCGCAGACGGTCGGCCGCCACCTCGTGCGTCGGCGCCAGCTTCTCGGCCAGCGTCTGCACATGCGGCGCGATCACCTCGCCCAGCACGGGTACAGGCTCCGTTCCTCCGACAGGTGCGGACGGTGTTTCGGAAAGAATCTCGGCGGGAGATTCGACGGGGAGTTCGGCGGGAACCTCGGCAACGGGTTCCGCAGGTGTTTCGACAAGCTCTTCGG
>CAZVGH010000031.1:0-9646 GCA_964626515.1 uncultured Alistipes sp. | reverse complement strand
AGTTCGGCGGGAACCTCGGCAACGGGTTCCGCAGGTGTTTCGACAAGCTCTTCGGCGACGGATGCTGCCGAGACGTCGGCAGAACTCTCGACGGGAGTTTCGGCATGGGTCTCCGCTGGCATTTCCGAGGTTTCGGCAGGCGAATCGGCTGTCTCGGCGGGTTCTTCGGATGCGGCGGGTTCCGGCTCGCAAGCAACTTCGGGAGCAGTTTCAGCCTCGCCGACCATTTCGGGTTCATCGACCGTCTCGGGTTCCTTGACAGGCTCGGGCTCCTCGGCGACAAGGGGATCGGCAGGCAGCGGCTCGACCGACTCCGTCTCGGTCGGCGTAGCCTCTTCGAGAGGCCTTTCCTCCTCCGCAGCAGCCTCCGTTTCGGGCTCGGGCATCGGCTCGGGCTGCGTTTCGACCGGTTCGGCAGGAGCTTCGACCGGCTCGGCGGAGGGCTCCGCAGGCATCGCCGTCGGTTCAGCGGGCGCATCCGTCAGCAAGGCATCGATCGACCCGATCGTGAATCGTTCCAGATCGATCGGCTCGCTGTTGCGCACGTTCGCGGGCTCGGGCTCCTCCTCCCGAACGGCCTTCGAGGGGGCCGGCAGGTCGATCGGCGCATCGTAAAGCGACATGATGACCCGCTGTTTGCGGCGATGGCGCACCAGCTCGGTCTCGCCGAAGAGCGTCGGCGCGGTCACCGGCTGCTCCGCCGGGGCGGCAGCGGGCTCGGGCTGCGGCGCCGCAACAGGCTCCGCTTCGGGCACAGGCGCCGAGACGGCAGTCGGTTCGGCAACCGGCGCTGCGGTTTCGGGAGCGGGCTGCTCCGTCAGCTGCGGCACCGCGGCGTCGGCCGGCGTCGGCATCTGCAACGGTACAGGCGTCGGTACAGGCGCATCCTTCGCGACCTCCTGCGGCGTGACGTCGGCCGCGAGGCCGAAAGCGACAGCTTCGTAGAGATCCCGAAGCCGCGCGAGCATCAGGTCGCGTTCGATCGCAGCGATATCTTGCGGCTGACGCCACCCCTCGGCCAGCGAGGCCAGGCGGCGCAGCTCGGTTTGAACGGTTTTCAGATCCATAAACGATGACGGTTTATTCGTGCAAATATAGGAATAATTTTCGAAGATTCCCTATTTGGAAAATTCCCTTTATTCATTTATTTTTGTACGAAATTATGCGGTTCCGCGACGTCCCGGCGGCCGTACCGCCCGACCGCAGCGCCGCGGAACGGGTTACGCCGTGACAACGAACCTGTTCCGCATTTGTACGTTATTTTTTGACCGAACACTCCGACCGACCATGAAACTCCGCTCGCTCCTTCTTCCCCTGTTGCTCGCAGCCGGCCTCGCAGCCGCCGCCAAAGGCCCGTCGGGCAACAGCTACGCCCGCCGCTTCGCCGCATCCGAAATGCACCGCTTTCCCGAAGCGTGGCAGATCGACTTCGGCAAAGTCCCCTTCTTCGGCTATTCGCAGGGGGTAGGCTGCTGCGCCATGCTGCGCATGTGGCACGCCACGGGCGACCGCTCCTATTTCGACTACGTGGAGCGGCTGGCGGACACGCTGGTCGACGAGCAGGGCAACATCCACCGCTACGACCGCGCGAGCTACAACCTTGATTTCATCAACTCGGGCAAATACCTCTTCGACTGCTACGCCGAAACGGGCAAGGAGAAATACCGTCTGGCGATGGACCGCCTCGTCGACCAGCTGCGCGAGCAGCCCCGCACCTCCGACGGCGGCTTCTGGCACAAGCTCCGCTACGAGCACCAGATGTGGCTCGACGGCCTCTACATGTGTTCGCCCTTTCTCTCGCAGTACGGCGCCACCTTCGGTCGGCCCGAATGGATTGAGGAGGCCGTGCGTCAGATCAAGCTCTGTCACAAGCACACCCACGACCCCGCCACAGGGCTCTACCACCACGCATGGGACGAAAGCCGCTCGCAGCGCTGGGCCGATCCCGAAACGGGTCACTCGCCCTGCTTCTGGGGCCGCTCGGTCGGCTGGTGGTTCATGGCCCTCGTCGACAACCTCGATTTCATCCCCGCCGACCATCCCGACCGTGCCGAGGTGATCTCCTACGTACAGGGACTGGCCGACGCACTCCCCCGCTACCAGCGCAACGGACTGTGGTACCAGGTGCTCGACTGCCCCGAACGGGCCGGCAACTACCCCGAAGCGACCGTCACGGCGCAGTTCATGTACGCCTACGCCAAGGCGGTCAACCGCGGCTACATCGACCGCAGCTACCGCCGCTATGCGCTGGCCGCCTTCGAGGGGCTCGTCTCGCAGCTCATTTTCGCCGACGAGGAGGGCATCCTCTCGCTCACGCGCTGCTGCGCCGTGGGCGGGCTGGGCGGTGATCCCTACCGCGACGGCAGCTTCGAATACTACATCGGCGAACGCATCCGCGACAACGACGCCAAAGGAACCGGACCGTTCATCATGGGCTGCCTCGAGCTCGGCAAATAACCCGATGCGCACGGCGCCGCACCTATTTCCACCACCGAATAAAACCAAATCCGAATGAAGATAATGAACCGCACACTGCTCATTTCCGCAACCCTGCTGCTGGCGGCGGGTTGCTCCGACGCTCCCATCGACCGCCGGGCGCTCGTCGAGCGCAACTCGCCCCACGTCGAACGGCTCAACACGCTCGCCTCGCTGACGGTCGGCAACGGAGGCTTCGCCTTTACGGTCGACGCGACGGGCCTGCAAACCTTCCCCGAATACTACGCCCAAGGGGTGCCCCTCGGCACGCAGAGCGACTGGGGCTGGCACTCGTTCGCCAATCCCGAGCACTACCGCCACGAAGAGTCCCTGCGCGACTACGATTTCGGCCGCGGCCGCATGGAGCCCTACGCCACGCAGCCCAAAGAGGGGCGCGGCGCCGGGGCGGCCAACTGGTACCGCATCAACCCCCACCGTCTGCACCTCGGGACGATCGGCTTCGACGGCCTCGAGACGTCGGACGTGACCGCCATCGACCAGCACCTCGATCTGTGGGAGGGCCGTATCCGCTCGGCCTTTACTGTCGGGGGTGACCGCGTCGAGGTCAGCACGGTGTGCGACCCTCAGGTCGACCGCGTGGCGGCCCGCATCCGTTCGGCGCGCAGGCTGCCCGTCGTCGTGCGGTTCGCCTATCCTACGGGAGGCCACTCGGACGATGCCTGCGACTGGTCGCTCGACGAGCTGCACACGACCGAACTGATCAGCTCCGATGCGGGCTGCGCCACACTGCGCCGCACGATCGACTCGACGGTCTATTACGTCTGTCTCAACTGGGAAGGCGAAGCGTCGATCGTGCAGAAGAGCGCCAACGCTTTCGTGCTGACCCCCGCCGCGGACGAGTGGGCCCTGGCCGCCTGCTTCACGCCCGATCCGGCCGTTGCCGGCGTCGCCCCGACGGCGTGCGCTGCGAACGGAGAGGAGCCTGCCGAGGACGAGGATGAACCTATCGTCGCCGAAACCGCCGACAACGAGCCTGTCGCTCCCGAGGAGCTGCCGGTAGCCGACATCGAGGCCCGTGCGGCCGCCTACTGGACGAAATTCTGGTCGGAGGGCGGCGTCGTGGACTTCAGCCGCGCCACCGACCCGCGTGCCGCCGAACTCGAGCGCCGCGTCGTGCTGTCGCAGTACCTGCTGGCCGTGCAGTGCGCAGGCGACAACCCGCCGCAGGAGACGGGGCTCACCTACAACTCGTGGTTCGGCAAGTTCCACCTCGAGATGATCTACTGGCACCAGGCGCAGTTCGCCCTGTGGGGCCACGCCGATCTGCTCGAACGCACGCTGGGCTGGTACCGCTCCGCCGCCCCCGTCGCCCGCGAAATCGCCCGCAGACAGGGTTTCGAGGGGTTGCGCTGGATGAAGATGACCGATCCGTCGGCCATGGAGGCTCCCTCGAAGACGGGGTCGTTCCTCATCTGGCAGCAGCCACACCTGATCTACCTCGCCGAGCTGGTCTATCGCGCGAAACCCTCGCAGGAGTTTCTGGAGGCTTACGCCGATCTGATCGAGGAGACGGCCGTCTTCATGTACGACTTCGCCGACTACAACGCCGACCTCGACCGCTACGAGCTGCGCGGCATCATCCCCGCGCAGGAGACGCTGCGTGCCGCCGAGACGGTCAACCCGCCCTTCGAGCTGGCCTACTGGCACTATGCGATCAACGTCGCCCAGCAGTGGCGCGAACGCCTCGGCAAGGAGCGTCGCGCCGACTGGGACAAGCTGTTGCGCAAGCTCTCGCCGCTGGCCGAAGCCGAGGGGCTGTACCTCGCTGCCGAGACGGCGCCCGAGACCTACCACGACATCCGCTTCACGTCGGACCACATGGCCGTGCTGGCAGCGCTGGGCGTCCTGCCGCAGTCGCCGCTGCTCGAGCCCGAGACGATGCACCGCACGCTCGACTGGGTCTGCGACAACTGGAACTGGGACCAGACCTGGGGCTGGGACTACCCCACGACGGCGATGTGCGCCGTGCGTCTCGGCGAACCCGAAAAGGCGATCGAGGCGATCCTCATGAACAAGCGCACGAACACCTACCTGCCCAACGGCCATAACTACCAAGATGCGCGCCTGCGCTGCTACCTGCCCGGCAACGGCGGCCTGCTGACCACCGTCGCCCTCATGTGCGCCGGCTGGGAGGGCTGCACGGTCGAGAATCCGGGCTTCCCGAAGGACGGCATCTGGGAGGTGCGCTGGGAGGGCATCAACCCGCTGCCGTAATGAGACGCACACTCCTGCTGGCGGCGCTGATAGCCGCAACGAATCCGATTGACGCCCAACAGTACGGACGCCCGCAGCTCGACGAAAGCTACACCTTCAACCGGGTCACTTTCGCACCGCGTGCAACGCACTACACGCCCGACGGCGACGGCGTCTTCACGGTCGACGGCAAAGCCCGCTTCAACCGCGCGCTCTACGGCGCCCGCACGGGCTTCCGCCTCGAATGCTGCGACACGCCCGAGTTCGGCATCTACCTCCCCGGCATGGGCGGCAACCTGCTTTTCAGCCTCCCCGAAGGACCCTGCACGGCCCGCTACACGGCCGGCCGCATGGACTACACACAGGGAGGCGTCACGCTCGAAGCACAGGTGCTACGCTCGACGGATGCGGCGCTGTGGCGGCTGCGGAACACGACCGACAGCCCGCAGCGCATCCCGATCCGTTTCGGCGGCATTTCAGGCACCAAGTTCTATCGCAACGGCGACCTCGGCGTCGACGATCCGCACTGCTTCGACTTTCAGGCCGAGAACTGCGCGACGAACCGGTACACGCTCCGCGGATCGGCCTTCAGGATCGCCTATGAATGGAAAGTAAAGGGCGAGGTGATGCTCGTTATTCCACTGGAAGAACATCAGATAACGGATACTCCTCACTTGACGGGCGTCATCGAGCTGCCCCCGCACGGCGAGCGCATCGTCGCCTACTTCCCGCAAGCCGTCAAGCGGCACGATCCGAAGACGCTCGCCCGCCTTTTGGCACAGGCCGAGCGGGAGCGCGCCGCCCTCGCCGGCAGCCTGCGGATCGAGACGCCCGAGGCGTGGCTCAACCCCGTAGCGGGTGCCCTCAGCGTCGCGGCGGACGGCATCTGGAACGGCCGCACCTGGCTGCACGGAGCCGTCGGCTGGCGCACGGAGCATCTCGGCTGGCGTGGCGCCTACGTCGGCGATGCGCTGGGGTGGCACGACCGGGCCCGCACTCATTTCGTCACCTATGCCGCCAATCAGGTGACCGACGTCGAACCCGACTGCACGCATCCGCAGCTCGACTCGGCACTCAATCTGGCCCGCGCCGAAAAGCGCTGGGGGACACCGATGTACAGCGACGGATACATCTGCCGCCGTCCCGGACGCCGCGAGATGTCGCACTACGATATGAATCTCGTCTACATCGACGCCCTGCTGCGCCATCTGCGCGCTACGGGCGACACGGTGCTCATGCGCGAAATGTTCCCCGTCATCGACCGCCATCTCCGCTGGGAGAAGCGCAATTTCGATCCCGACGGCGACCACCTCTACGACGCCTACTGCTGCATCTGGGCGAGCGACGCACTCTTCTACGGCGGCGGGGCCGTCACCCACTCGTCGGCCTACAACTATTTCGCCAACCGCGAGACGGCCCGCATCGCCGAGCGGCTGGGAATCGACCCGACCCCCTATCGCGAGGAGGCCGAAGCGATCCGACGCGCCCTGCACGAACAGCTGTGGGATTCCGAAGAGCTGCACTGGGGCGAGTACCGCGACGCGACGGGCCACCGGCGTCTGCACAAGTCGGCCGGCGCATGGACCGTCTACCATGCGATCGACTCGGAGATCGGCGATCCGTTCGAGGCGGCCGCCTCGGCCTGTTACGCCCTCGAATGGCTGCCGCGCGTTCCCGTAGCCCGCGCCGACAACGACTACGAGCGACGGTATCCGAGGTTCTCCCGAAACCGGCTGCCCGCCACCACCCCGTGGCAGCCCTACATGTGGAGCATCAACAACGTCGTGATCGCCGAGGTCATGCACACGGCGCTCGCCTGCTGGCAGGCGGGCTGGAACGAGCGTGCCTTCTATCTGATGCAGAGCGTCGCGCTGGACAACATGTACCTCGGTGCCTCGCCGCTCAATTTCGGGCAGCTGAGCTACCTCGACGCCGCCCGCGGCGAGTGTTACCGCGACTTCGCCGACCCGATCGGCGTCTGGGCCCGCGCGCTGGTAGAAGGGCTCTTCGGCATCCGCCCCGATCTGATCGGCACCCCCGGGCGCGTGGAGCTGCACCCCGGCTTCCCGCGACACTGGGACCATGCGGCCATCGAGCTGCCGGATATCGCCTACCGCATGGAGCGGGACAGCCTCGCCATCCGCTACACGATCGAGAACCGTTATCCCGCCGGCACTGTCTGCGAGCTGTTCGTCCCGCTTGCGGAACGTGAACCCGTCCGGGTGACGGTCGACGGCCGCGAGGCTGCCTGGGAGATGGTCGACCCGTCGTTCGAGACGCCGCGCATCCGCATCGCGCTGGACGCGGAGCCCCGACACGAAGTCCGCATCGAAACGCAGCCTTTGGCAACGTGGCGCTATGTTCGACACTGGGGGCACGCAGGGTACTGGGACCACCGCAACGATGCCCCGAAGATCGGGGTCTCCGAATATGCGACCCCTGGCGGTCTGCATTTCTGGAAACGCAGTTGGGAAGAGGAGTTTATCGAGGTGCCGCTGCCCGATACGGCAGGATCGCAGCGATATCGTCCGATCGACATCAGCAGCTCCTACAACGCCCGTGTCACGGATATCTACCGCAACGCCTATCATTTGAACCGCAGCGGCACGACTACGCTGCAAATCCCGCTGCACGGCTTCGGCGAGTGGTGCCACCCCACCGACACGGTGGCGATCGACGACAGCGGTCTGCGCCGCCTGCTGCTCGAGCGGCGGATCGACGACCGCACGGGGCTGCTCTCGGCTGCCCGCGAACCGCTGCGCAAGGAGGATTGGAAGTGGGCGGACGACGGATTCCGCTCCGACACGGCCGCCGTGCCGTTCCGCATGGCGCACACGGGGCCCAACATCTGTTACACGTCGCTGTGGGAGCAGTATCCCGACCGCGTCACGGTGCCGCTGTCGGGACGCGGCCGGCGGCTGGTGTTCGTGCTGGCCGGCTCGACGAATCCCATGCAGAGCCGCATCGAAAACGGCGTCGTCCGCGTTCGCTACACGGACGGCAGCAGCGCCCGACCGCTCGCAATCACCAACCCCGACACGTGGGCACCGGTCGAACAGATCGCCTACCACGACGACTATGCCTTCCGCGCGCCGTTCGACGCCCGCTATGCCGACCGGCTGCCGCTTGAACGGCTGCACCTCGCGACGGGTACGATGAGCCGCTTCCTCGACCGCCGCTTCGGCATCGAAGGGGTCGGCGCCCGCTACATCGAAGGCGGTGCCGCCGTGGTGCTCCAGATGCCGGTAGACCCCGCGAAGGAGCTTGCCGAACTGGAGCTGGAGACCCTCTCGAACGACGTGGTGATCGGTCTGATGGCCGTCACGCTCGAAGAGTAAACGACCTTTCCGAAAGGTCTCGTTCACGGACGCCCGCCAGTCGAAAAACCTGCCGGGCGTCCGTTTTTGCGTTTTTCATTGTCCATATCGGAAGAAATGATTAACTTTGCGAGTTAAACCGAACGAACAAGCGAATAAACAGCAAGAGCAATATGGCATTACAATGCGGCATCGTGGGTCTGCCGAACGTCGGCAAGTCGACCCTTTTCAACTGTCTGTCGAACGCCAAGGCGCAGGCGGCCAATTTCCCGTTCTGCACGATCGAGCCCAACGTGGGCGTCATCACCGTACCCGACGAGCGACTGATCCGTCTGGCCGAGATCGACCAGCCGAAACGCGTGATTCCCACGACGATCGAGATCGTCGACATCGCCGGCCTCGTCAAGGGGGCCTCGAAGGGCGAGGGACTGGGCAACAAGTTCCTCGGCAACATCCGCAATACGAACGCGATCATCCACGTGCTGCGCTGCTTCGAGAACGGCAACATCACCCACGTGGACGGCACGATCGACCCCGTACGCGACAAGGAGGTGATCGACACCGAGTTGCAGCTCAAGGACCTCGAGACGATCGAGAACCGCCTCGGCAAGACGCAGAAGCAGGCGGCCGTCGGCGGCGACAAGCAGGCGAAGCGTGCCGTGGAGCTGCTGCTGCAGTACAAAGCCCTGCTCGAGCAGGGTCGCAACGCCCGCGAGCTGGAGATCGAGAAGGAGGACCGCAAACTGGTCGCCGATCTCAATCTGCTGACCGACAAACCGGTCCTCTACGTCTGCAACGTCGACGAGAAGAGCGCCGTGACGGGCAACGTCCACACCGAGGCCGTCGCCCGCGCCATCGCGAACGAGAAAGCCGAAATGCTCGTCATCGCAGCGGCGACCGAGGCCGACATCGCCGAGCTGGAGAGCTACGAGGAGCGGCAGCTCTTCCTCGAGGATCTGGGGCTCAAGGAATCGGGCGTCGCCCGCCTCATCAAATCGGCCTACAAGCTGCTCAACCTCGAGACCTTCTTCACGACGGGTGCCGACGAGAGCCGCGCATGGACCTACGTCCGCGGCATGAAAGCACCTCAAACGGCGGGCGTTATCCACACCGACTTCGAGCGGGGCTTCATCCGCGCCGAGGTCATCAAGTACAGCGATTACGTCTCGCTCGGCTCCGAAAAGGCCTGCCGCGACGCCGGCAAGATCGGCATCGAGGGTAAGGAGTACGTCGTACAGGACGGCGACATCATGCACTTCCTGTTCAACGTCTGAACCGAACGTCGAATTGAAAACCATCAACACCATGAAAGAGAGCAAATACATCATCATCGGCATCGCCGTCGTCCTTGCGGCGGCCATCCTCGGACGCGCCTACACCTACAAGTACCGTTCGCAGCAGACGATCGTCGTGACGGGTCTGGGCGAGACGGAGTTCGCATCGGACCGCATCGTCTGGACCGCCACGCTGACGGCCGAGGCCGAGACGGCGGCCGCGGGATACGCCCGCATCGAGCAGAACAAGAAAAAGGTGCAGGACTACCTCGCCTCGAAGGGAATCCCCGCCGAGGCGGTCGTCTTCGAGTTCGTGAACGTGGAGAAGCAGTACACCTCCGTCTACCAGGACGGCAAGTGGGCCGG
>CAZVGH010000030.1:0-14561 GCA_964626515.1 uncultured Alistipes sp. | reverse complement strand
TAGTGCAGCAGCGTCTTGCGGCGGCACATCGAGCTCTCGGCATAGGAGACCGTCTCGAGCAGCAGCAGCTTGCCGATCTCCTGTTCGGCGATCGGTTTGCCGTGCATGAACTTCTCGAGCTTCTGGATATCCTTATAACTATAAAAGGTGAGGCAGTGGCCCTCGCCGCCGTCGCGGCCCGCGCGGCCCGTCTCCTGGTAGTACCCTTCGAGCGATTTCGGGATGTCGTAGTGGATCACGTAGCGCACGTCGGGCTTGTCGATGCCCATGCCGAAAGCGATCGTGGCGACGATCACGTCGACGCGCTCCATGAGGAAATCGTCCTGGTTCTCGGCGCGCGTCGCGGCATCCATGCCGGCATGGTAGGCGCGCGCCTTGATGCCGTTGGCCAGCAGCAGCTCCGTAAGTTCCTCGACCTTCTTGCGGCTCAGGCAGTAGATGATGCCGCTCTTGTGCTCGTTCTGCTTGATGAAGAGGATAATGTCGTGGTCGACGTTGCGCTTGGGGCGGATTTCGTAGTAGAGGTTCGGACGGTTGAACGACGAACGGAAGACCGCCGCGTCGCTCATGCCGAGGTTTTTCTGGATGTCGAGCTGCACCTTGGGCGTAGCGGTCGCCGTGAGGGCGATCAGCGGCGCGGCGCCGATCTCGTTGATGATCGGCCGGATGCGCCGGTACTCGGGGCGGAAATCGTGTCCCCACTCCGAGATGCAGTGCGCCTCGTCGATGGCGTAGAACGACACCTTTATTTTACGCAGAAAAGCGACGTTGTCCTCCTTCGTGAGCGATTCGGGCGCGAAATAGAGCAGCTTGGTCTTCCCGTCGAGCACGTCCTGCCGCACCTGCTGAACGGCCGTCTTGTTGAGCGACGAGTTCAGGAAATGGGCGATGCCCGGATTGTCCGAGAAGGTACGCATCGAGTCGACCTGGTTCTTCATCAGGGCGATGAGCGGCGAAATGACGATCGCCACGCCCTCCATGAGCAGGGCGGGCAGCTGATAACAAAGCGATTTGCCGCCGCCCGTAGGCATCAGCACGAACGTATCTTTCCCCTCGAGTACGTTTCGGATGACCGCCTCCTGGTTACCTTTGAAGGCCGAGAAGCCGAAATACTCCTTCAGGCGCTCGTGCAACAGGGCGGAATCGGATCGTTTCATATTCGGACGCGTATTTTGCTTTTGCGATTAAATTCATTGTAAAGTTAAATAAATTTCGCGAAAAAAGCATAACTTTGTCGAAAATTTATGTGAATTTGTCATGCGTTTATATACGAGCGAACTGGTCAAGAAATACAAGTCGCGCACGGTGGTCAACCACGTGTCGATCGATGTCCGTCAGGGTGAGATCGTCGGCCTGCTCGGTCCGAACGGCGCAGGCAAGACGACGACCTTCTATATGATCGTCGGTCTGATCAAGCCCAACGAGGGGCAGATTTTCCTCGAGAACGACGAAGGCGAGGTCTCGGAGCTCACGAAGCTGCCCGTCTACCGCCGCGCGCAGCTCGGCGTGGGCTATCTGGCCCAGGAGGCGTCGGTCTTCCGCAACCTCTCGGTCGAGGACAACATCCGCGCCGTGCTGCAGATGACCTCCTTCTCGAAGGAGTACCAGCGCGAGCGCGTCGAGGCGCTCATCGAGGAGTTCCGCCTCCAGAAGGTCCGCAAGAGCTACGGCAACCAGCTCTCGGGCGGCGAGCGCCGCCGCACGGAGATCGCCCGCGCCGTGGCGATCAACCCCTCGTTCATCCTGCTCGACGAACCCTTCGCCGGCGTCGACCCGATCGCCGTGGAGGATATCCAGTCGATCGTCGCCACGCTCAAGCACAAGAATATCGGCGTCATCATCACCGACCACAACGTCGACGAGACGCTCGCCATCACCGACCGCACCTACCTGCTCTACGAAGGCAAGATCCTCAAGACGGGATCGGCCGAGGAGCTGGCCGCCGACCCGATGGTGCGCAAAGTCTACCTCGGTCAGAATTTCGAGCTCAAGCGGAGCCACCGCATCACGCAGGAGATGCTGCTGCACGGCGGCCGCAAGGAGAGCGGCGAAACACCGAACGAATAACACCCTATGGACCTTACCGTTCCTCCGGGGAGCCTCGACGGAGCGTTGACGCCCCCCTCATCCAAAAGCTACGCCCAACGCGCCCTCGCCGCCTCGCTGCTGGCCGAGGGCCGTACCGTTCTGCGGGGGGTGGACCGCTGCAGCGACACCCTCGCAGCCTTAGGCTGCATCCGCGCGCTCGGCGCCGCGGTCTCGGAACCCGATCCGGCGACGATCGTCGTCGACGGCGGCCTCGCCCCGCAGGGCGACCGGCTGCACGTGGGTGAATCGGGTCTCTCGGCACGGCTCTTCACGCCGATCGCCGCACGCTGCGGACGTCCGATCCGCATCGAGGGCGAAGGGTCGCTGCTCGAGCGGCCGATGACGATGATGCTCGACCCGCTGCGGCAGCTGGGCGCCGCGGTGCGCTGCGCCGACGGACGCCTGCCGATCGAGGTGTGCGGCCCGCTGCGCGGCGGCGAGATCGAGGTCGACGGATCCCTCTCGTCGCAGTTCGTCACGGGGCTGCTGCTGACCCTCCCGACGGCCGACGGCGACACGACGCTGCACGTCCGCGACGCCGTCTCGATCCCCTATCTCGACATGACGATCGACACGGCGGCCCGATTCGGCGTCGAAATTTTCCACAAGGAGTACCGCGACTTCTTCATTCCCGGCGGCCAGCGCTACCGCGCCGCCGACCTGCGCATCGAGGGGGACTGGAGCGCCGCGGCGATGCTGCTCGTCGCGGGTGCCGTGGCGGGACGTCTGCGCGTGGAGAACATCTCGCGCCTCTCGAAGCAGGCCGACACGGCGATCCTCGACGCCCTCGTGCGGGCAGGCGCCGCCGTGATCGACGAGGCGGATGCGGTGACCGTCCTCCGCCGTCCGCTGCACGGCTTCGAGTTCGACGCCACGCAGTGCCCCGACCTCTTCCCAGCCCTCGCAGCCCTCGCGGCGGCGGCCGAAGGCGAGACCGTGCTCCGCGGCACCCGCCGCCTGCGCCACAAGGAGAGCGACCGCGCCGAAGCGATCCGCAGCGAGTACGGGCGGCTGGGCATCGAGGTCGACCTCTCGGAGGAGAACACGATGCGCATCCGCGGCGGCCGTCCCCGCGCGGCGCGCGTCTCGAGCCATAACGACCACCGCATGGCCATGTCGCTCGCCGTCACGGCCCTGCGTGCCGACGCCCCCGTCACGATCGAGGGGGCCGAGAGCGTCGCCAAGAGCTACCCCGCCTTTTTCGAGGAGCTCGCGCGGGCCCGCAAAGCATAACCACACCCGCGGACCGGCTCCGCGACGACACGCCGCGGCGACGAACCGCGCATACCGACAAAAAGCACGACACACCATGAACCGATTCGGCAACGCATTCCGCCTCTCGATCTTCGGCGAATCGCACGGCCCCGCGGTCGGCATCACGATCGACGGGCTGCCCGCGGGCATTCCGCTCGCCGAAGCCGACTTCGAAGCCGACCTCGCCCGCCGGCGGGGCGGCGCCCGCGGCACCACGCCGCGGTGCGAAGCGGACCGCCCGCAAATTCTCTCGGGCCTCTTCGAGGGGCGCACGACGGGGGCGCCGCTGACGCTCCTCTTCGCCAACGGGAACACCCGTTCGGGCGACTACGCCGACCTCACGCACCATTTCCGGCCCTCGCACGCCGACCGCACGGCGGCCGTCAAGTTCGACGGCTGCAACGATCCGCGCGGCGGCGGCCACTTCTCGGCCCGCCTCACCGTCGGGCTGGTCGCCGCAGGGGTCGTGGCCAAACGGCTGCTGCCCGCGTCGGTCCGCTTCGCGACGCGTCTCGCGGCGGTCGGCGGCGAGAGCGATCCCGCCCGCTTCGACGCCGTGATCGAGGCGGCCCGCGCCGACGGCGACTCGGTGGGCGGCCTCGTCGAGTGCCGCATCGAAGGCGTTCCGTGCGGCTGGGGCGATCCGCTGTTCGACGCGGCCGAGAGCCTGGCGGCCCACCTGCTCTTCGCCATTCCCGCCGTCAAGGGGGTCGAATTCGGCGACGGCTTCGCCGTAGCGGCCCGCCGCGGCTCCGAAAACAACGATCCGATCCTCGACGCCGACGGCACCACCGCCGCGAACCGTGCGGGCGGCATCGACGGCGGCATCACGAACGGCAATCCGCTCGTGGTCCGCGTCGCCGTGAAGCCCACGCCGAGCATCGCCCGCCCGCAGCAGACCTTCGACACGGCGACCGGCCGCATCGAGGAGCTCCGCATCCGCGGCCGCCACGACGCCTGCGTCGCCCTGCGGGGCGCCGTCGTGGTCGAGGCGGCGATGGCCGTCGTGCTGGCCGAGCTGCTGCTGCGCGACCGAACCGTACATCCTTCCGACCGTCCATGCAGGCCCGCCGTTTCATCCGCCGTCTGACCGACGCCCTCGCCCCGCTCTACGATCCGCGCGAGGCGCGTCAGATCGCCCTGGTCGCCGCCGCCGACCGCGCGGGGCTGGGCGGCTGCACGGCCCCCCTCATCGCCGATCCCGACCGCGAAATCGACCTCGACGAGACGACCGCCGAGGCATGGATCCGCCGCCTCGCCGCAGGCGAGCCGCTGCAGTACGTGCTCGGCGAGACCGACTTTTTCGGCCGCACCTTCCGCGTCGACCGCCGCGTGCTGATCCCCCGCCCCGAGACCGAAGAGCTCGTCGACCGGATCCGCCGCACGGAGCCGGCGGCGCGCCGCATCCTCGACGTCGGCACGGGAAGCGGCTGCATCGCCGTCACGCTGGCCCTCGAGCTCCCGGCGGCACGCGTCTCGGCCGTCGACATCTCGGACGACGCGCTGACGGTCGCCCGCGCGAACGCCGACCGGCTCGGTGCCGCGGTCGACTTCCGGCAGGCGGACGCCCTGCACGGACTGGAAGCCGCCTTCGCCGGCGAGGAGCCCTTCGACCTGATCGTCTCGAACCCGCCCTACGTCCCCGAGCGCGACCGCGCGACGATGCACCGCAACGTCCGCGACCACGAGCCCGCCCTGGCGCTCTTCGTTCCCGACGACGATCCGCTGCGCTTCTACCGCGCCATCGCCGAAGCGGGCCGCACGCTGCTCCGTCCCGGCGGAGCGCTCTGTTTCGAAATCTACCACGAGGCGGGCGAGGCGCTCCGCGACCTGCTCACCGCCCTGCACTACACGCAGATCGAACTGCTGCGCGACCTGCGGGATCAACCGCGCATGTTATGCTGCCGAAACGCCCGAAACTGACCGCCCCCCGCACCGAGCGGAAGAGCCGCACGCCCGAGCAGGCGCTGGCGGCCCTCATGCGGCTCTGCGCCCGCGCCGAAAAGTGCGAGAGCGACGCCCGACGGCTGATGCGCGGCTGGGGCCTCGGCGAACAGGAGGCCGCGGCGGTGCTCGAGCGGCTCGTGCGCGAGCGCTTCATCGACGACCGCCGCTACGCCGCGATGTTCGTGCGCGAGAAGCTCCACCTGAGCGGCTGGGGGGCCTACAAGATCCGCACGGCCCTCGGGCGCAAGGAGATCGCCCGCGAGGCGATCGACGAGGCGATGGCCGCCGTCGATCCCGCGGCACAGCGTCCGCGGCTCGAGGAGCAGCTGCGCCGCAAGATGCGCACGCTGCGCTGCAAAACCCCTTACGAACTCCGGACGAAGCTCATCCGCTACGGCCTTTCGCTCGGCTACCCTTATGAAACCGTGCTCGATGCCGCCGCATCGTGCGCACAAACCGACAACGACGACGAACCATGCGACGAATTTTTCTGCTGACAGCCCTCCTCCTCGCCACCCTGCCTCTTACGGCACAGCGCCTCGATCCCGACGCCTACCGCTATCCGGTCGAAGGGGTAGCGGGGCTCTACTCGGCCAACTTCGGCGAGATCCGTCCGGGCCATTTCCACGCGGGGGTCGACATCAAGACCGACGGCGTCGAGGGGAAGCGCCTCGTCGCCTCGATGGACGGCTACGTCTCGCGCATCGTCGTGCAGGCGGGCGGATACGGCCGCGCCGTCTACCTGACCCTTACGAACGGCACGACGGCCGTCTACGGCCACCTGCAGCGCTTCCGCGACGATCTCGAAGAGCACGTCCGCAAAGAGCGCTACCGCCGCCGCTCGAACAGCGTCGACCTCTGGTTCACCCCCGAGCGCTACCCCGTGCGGCAGGGCGATCTGGTAGGCTATTCGGGCAACAGCGGCTCGTCGGGCGGGCCGCACCTCCACTACGAGATCCGCGACACGCACGACCAGGCGCTGCGCAACATCGTCCGCGAGGGGATCATCCGTCCCGTCGATTCGCTGCCGCCGCGCTTCATGAAGCTCCACTACGTCGAGATCGACTCGCTCGACGGCGTCTGCCACCGCCGCCCGCCCGTCAGCTATGCCGTCGTGCGGAGCGAGGCGGGCCGCTACCGCCTGACGCGCAACGAGCCGCTGCCCGTGGGACGCCGCGGCTATTTCGTCGCCGAGGTGACCGACCGCCGCAACGGCGTACAGAACACCTTCGCCGTCTGGCGGCTGACGGCCGCCGCGGACGGCGTTCCCTATTTCGAATTCCGCATCGACCGCTTCACCCACGCCCTCTCGCGCACATGCGACGCCGTGAGCTGCTACCCGCTGCAGCTCGCCACGCGCAACGAGGCGATCCGCCTTGCGCAGCTCGACGGAGCGCCCGCATGCTTCTACCCCGTCATGCAGGCGCGCGGCGTCATCGGCTGCGCGGCGGGCGAACGCCGCACGATCGACCTCGTCTGCGAGGACGACTGCGGCAACCGTTCGCAGCTCTCGTTCGAGATCGTCGGCCGCGAAGAGGAGTTCCGCGCCACGGCGCCCGCCGACCCTGCTCTGCGGATCGTCCGTCCGACCAGCGCCGCCGCCTTCGCGCTGGACGACTTCTCGGCTTCGATCCCCGCAGGCGCCCTCTACGAGGCGCAGTATGCGAAGGCCGAGGCGGGACGGATCGCCCGCGTCGACTCGGGCGTCGTGGTGCTCTCGCCCGCCTACCGCCTGCTCGACGCCAAAACGCCCCTCTTCAAGCCGATCCGCGTGTCGATCCGCACGAACGTACCCCCCGCCCTGCGGCTCAAGGCTTCGCTCGCGGTGCGCACCTACCGCGGCACGGCGGTCGCCGCCGGCGGACGGTACGAGCAGGGAAGCGTCTCGGTCGAGACCCGCACGGCGGGCGACTGGTTCGTCGTGGCCGACACGCTCGCACCGAAGATCACGCCCGCCTTCAAGGCCGAAAACGATCTGCGCACGGCAACGGCGCTGCGCTTCCGCGTGCGGGACAACTTCTCGGGAATCGCCTCGTGGCGGCTCGAGGTCGACGGCGAGTGGGTGCCCTGCGACCGCTACCCGATGCAGGGGACGCTCGTCTACCACTTCGACCGCCCCGCCGAAGGGCGCACGCACCGCGCCGTGCTCCATGTGCACGACGGCGCCGGCAACACCGCCCGCTGGGAGGGAACGTTCCGTCGCTGAGCGCTCCCGCAAGGAGAACGATCGGCCGAAATCGCAGATTTTCGGACCGAAAGTTTGCAGATGGTCTCAAAATTCGTATTTTTGCAGCGCAAAAGCGTCGGTCTCGTAGCTCAGTTGGATAGAGCAGCAGATTTCTAATCTGCCGGTCGAGCGTTCGAACCGCTCCGAGATCACCGGAAGACACCTTTCCCGAACGGGAGAGGTGTTTTTTCGTTTGCGCGAAGAGCGAAGCGCCCGCAGCCGGGCGGAGCGGCAGCACGAGCCTGCAGCGAGATGCAGCCCTCCGCCAGGGGGCGGCTGCGGGCTGCCGACGGCAAAGCCGTCGTCCGACGACGACCGGGCGTAACACATCCCCTCCATTTTTCACCCGAAAAATTTGCAAATTCGGGGGGGGGATTTATCTTTGCAAAAGAATTGTTCCACACCCGCGATCCGATCGAAAAATGAACCGTTCTCTCCTCTTCTGCGTGCTGCTTTTCGTGGCGGCGGAGCTGCAGGCCGCCTCGCACGTCGAGGGGACCGTCTACCTGAAGGACGGGCGCACCGTCACCTACACGCAGAACGACCGCCTCGAGATTCCGCGCAAAGCGAAGCCGCTGTACGGCTGGCGCGACGCCTTCCGCAAGACGAAGAGCCGCACTGTCTACCGGTATGACGAGATCGACTCGGCCGTGCTGTGGGCGCCGCGTCACCCCGAGAAGCGGCACGTCTTCGTCCCGACCGCCGTCGGCTGGTGCCGCGTCTACTTCGCCACGCCGCAGCTGCGGGCTCTGCTCCACTCCCGCAAAGGCTACACGATCTACGCCAACGGCGGCACGGCGGTCTTCGTCCGTTCCGGCGTGTTCACCTCGTCGGCCATCACGCTCTGGCTGCAGAAGCTCCCCGACGGCGCGCTGTGGACGCCCGGACGCCTCAACCGTTCGAACGACGACGCATTCCGCCGCCGCATCGCCGAGTTCGTCGCCGACGATCCCGCGCTGGCCGAACGGATCCGATGCTCGAGCACCTCGCGCGACAAGACCGTGCTGCTGCTCGATGCCTACCGCCCCTCCTCCGAACAACCTTAAAACCCATCCTATCCATGAAACGCATGCTGCTTTTCACCGCCGCGCTGCTCGTTGCACTCGGCACGACGCTGCCCGCCGGGGCCGCCAAAAAGAAACAGAAGGACCAGGAGTTCCGCCACGTCGTCCTGACGCTCAAAACGGGCGAACAGGTCGAAGGCTACCTGACTGCCATGTGGCAGCCCAGACCCCTGCAGTTCAAACGCCCCAACTACTCGCTCAAGCTCGCCGAAACGCCCGACGGCAAAAAGAGCGAATCCGCCAAATACACGGCCGACAACGTCGCCTCGATCGCCTACACCGAAGCGACGGAGGAGTACCCCGACGGCATCGTCTGGGAGTCGCACGCCGTGGCCAGCCCCTCGATCGGCAACCGCAACCACACGAACAACATGTTCGTCTGCAAGGACGCCTCGTCGGAGCACGCCACCATCTACTGGTACAAATACTGGGACACGGTGCAGTCCGGCAACATCACCCGACGCGTGCTGAAGACGATGTACTGCCTGCGCTTCCACGACGACCCCGATCAGATCGTCTATTCCTACGCGCTGATCGGCACGGTGCTGCTCAAGGACAAGAAACCGGGGCTCAAGGAGTTCGTCAAGGGCTGGTTCAAAGGCTCCGAGGGCAAGGCGCACAAGAAGGAGGCGAAGGACGACTACGCCTGGATGCTCGACTGCTACGAGGCCTGGCTGGCAGAGCAGCAGTAACCGTGCGCCGGCGGGCACCGGTCCGGCCGCCGGACGGCGGGTGCCGTCGCGCGGGGGACAGACGCCCGACGGCCCGGTAAAACGCTTTTCGCACTCATTTTTCGCGATTTGTTTTTCCGTTTCGGTTTTATTGTGTATATTTGCACGCTAAAAGCCCGAAAAGGCGAGCGTTTTTATTAACCTTTACAAAATTTTAAAGCACAATGGCTGTTAAAATTCGTTTGGCACGTCACGGTAAGAAGGGTTACGCCTTCTATCACATCGTTGCCGCAGATAGCAGAGCGCCACGTGATGGTAAATTCATCGAGAAGCTGGGTACCTACAACCCCAACACGAATCCTGCTACGATCGACCTGAACTTCGAGAAAGCTCTGGGTTGGTTACTCAAAGGCGCACAACCTACGGACACCTGCCGTGCAATCCTCTCCTACAAGGGTGTGCTCTACAAGAAGCACCTGCTGGGCGGCGTTGCCAAGGGCGCATTCACCGAGGCTGAGGCCGAGGCCCGCTTCAACAAGTGGGTAGACGCCAAGAACGGCAAGATTGAGGCCAAGACCAACAAGCTCGCCACCGACGCTAAGTCGGCCGAGAAGGCTCGTCTGGCTGCCGAGGCCAAAGTAAACGAGGAGCGCGCCAAGGCGATCGCCGAGAAGAAGGCCGCTGCCGAGGCTGCCGCCAAGGAGGCCGAGGAGGCTGCTGCTGCCGAGGAGGCAAACGCAGAGGCTCCCGCCGAGGAGGCTGCCGCCGAATAAGCGCTGCACGCAACCGAGTCAAGGGGCGATTCGACCAACGGTTGAACGCCCCTTCCTTTTTTGAATCCGTTTCAGGGAGCGCGGCATACCGCCGCCACGAAGGCTGTCCGCACCCCGACACTTACCGAGCCATTCCGATTCATCCATGATCGCCGGACGCATCAACAAACTATTCGGCACGGGCGGAGGCCTGCGCCTCTCGCTCTACGAGCGTTTCCCCGAAGAGTTCGATCCCGAGACGATGCCGCTCATCGTCGAGATCGACGGTCTCGACGTACCCCTCTGGTGCGAGGAGTTCGAATACGTCGGCGCCTCGGGCGCGAGCGTACGGTTCGCCGACCTCGACACCGAACGGCGGGCCGAGGAGTTGATCGGCAAGGAGTTCCGAATCGAGCAGACGGCCGAAGGTCCCGACGACGAAGAGGAGTTCTACCTCGAAGACCTCATCGGCTTTGCGGCCGACGTGCGCGAAGCGGGCGGCAGCGAGCGTTTCGAAGGCACCGTCACGGACTATTTCGACAGCGAGGCGAATCCGCTCTTCGAACTCGCCGTCGACGGACGCCGCATCCTCGTCCCGGCCGTCGACGAGATGATCGGCGGCATCGATTTCGAAGGCCGCCGGATCAAATTCGTTCTCCCCGAGGGGCTGCTCGGGCTCTAACCTCCGTTCGTATGGCACGCGTAGTAGTGGGACTTTCGGGCGGCGTCGATTCGTCGGTGGCCGCCTGGCTGCTCAAGGAGCAGGGGCACGAGGTGATCGGCCTCTTCATGATCAACTGGCACGATACGACGGGCACGCTCGAGGGCGACTGCCCGTGGCACGACGACCGTCTCTTCGCCGAGCTGGTGGCCAAGCGGCTCGACATCGCCCTGCACGTGGTCGACCTTTCGGAGGCCTACCGCAAGCGGGTCGTCGACTACATGTTCGCCGAATACGCCCGCGGCCGCACACCCAACCCCGACGTGCTGTGCAACCGCGAAATCAAGTTCGACGTCTTCCTGCAGGAGGCGCTCAAACTCGGAGCCGACTACGTCGCCACGGGCCACTACTGCCGCAAACGTGAGCAGACCGGCCCCGACGGCACGGTCCGCTACGAGCTGCTGGCGGGCAGCGACCCGAACAAGGACCAGAGCTATTTCCTCTGCCAGCTGACGCAGGAGCAGCTGCGGCGCGCCCTCTTTCCGATCGGCCACCTGCTCAAGCCCGAGGTGCGCCGCATCGCGACCGAACAGGGGCTGGCCACGGCCCGCCGCAAGGATTCGCAGGGGATCTGCTTCGTGGGCAAGGTCGATCTGCCCGTATTCCTGCAGCAGCAGCTGAAGGCTGTCGAGGGAAACGTGCACGAGATCAAGGCCGAGTGGCCCCGCTTCGCCCGCCGCCCCGCATTCGACGCGGCCCGCGGCATCCCCTCCGACGAGCTGCTGGAGGCGCTGGCGACCCCGTGGCACTTCACGGTGCGCGACGGCAAGAAGATCGGCACCCACCACGGCGCCCATTTCTACACGATCGGGCAGCGCAAAGGGCTCGGCATCGGCGGCCGCAAGGAGTCGCTTTTCATACTGGCGACGGATGTCGTACAAAACGTGATTTTCGTGGGTGAGGGCGACAGTCACCCCGGATTGTGGCGCCCCGCGCTGGCGATCGACGCGGCGGAGATCCACTGGATCGACCCCGCCCGCGCGATGGCCGTCGGCGAAGAGCGCCGCTATGCCGTCCGTATCCGCTATCGGCAGCCGCTCCAGCAGGCGACCCTCTACCGCCGCGAAGCGGGGCTCTACATCCGTTTCGACGAGCCGCAGCGCGGCATCGCCGCCGGGCAGTTCGCCGCGTGGTACGACGGCGACGAGCTGGTCGGTTCGGGGGTGATTCGGGCGTAAGATGCGTCGGCAGGCCGCCGCGCGCAATTCGACAGGACGCATAAGCCCGTTACGCCCTTCCATACAGGCATCAGGAGGGAGCTTCCTTAATCAGGATGCCGGGAACCCTAACATAAAGCGGGTGGCCCGGATCCGGTTCGCCGACGATGGCGCGGCAGTCCGATCGGGCGGCACGCTGTCCACCGCAGGGAACGGCAACGAACCGCCCGCAAAATTTTAATTGTTCACTCTTCATTTTTCATTTCCCATGCGCCGCCTGCTGTCCGTCCTCCTGCTGCTCCTCTTGGGAGCATCCGCCGCCAGCGGCCAAAGCTATTTCGCCTATTACGACGTCGACCGGCTGTACGATACGGTCCCGTCGCCCTTTTACGACGACACGGATTACACGCCGACGGGCCGTTACGGCTGGAACACGCAGCGTTACCGCCGCAAAATCGCCGATCTGGCCGCCGCGATCGATTCGCTGGGGCTGCCGCTCGTCGCCCTCCACGGGGTCGAGAACGAGCAGGTCGTCCGCGACCTTTCCGACGCCTGCAAGGGCGACTACGTCTATCTCCACCGCACCCTCAACACGCTCGACGGCCTCGATTTCGCCCTGCTCTACCACGGCGACCGTTTCCGCCCGATCCGCTGTCGGACGGGACGCCGCATGCTCCTCGTCGACGGCATTCTGCAACGCCCCGTGCGCGGCGGCGGGCAGCGCTGCGACACGCTGACGGTGCTGCTTGCGGCCGACCCCGCAACGGCTGCCCTGCAGCTGCGCGACTGCCTCGAAGAGGCGCCCCGACGACCGATCATCGCCGCCGGACGGCTCGAGCAGACCGATGCCGCCGCCTTCGGCCTGACCGACCGCTCGGCCCGTGCCGCCCGCAAGGGACAAGGCACCCGCCGCACGCGCAACGGCTGGCGGATGCGCGACCGCATCTTCACCTCTCCGTCGCTCGGCTCGCGCCCGGCGACGGTCTACATCCGCCGTTTTCTGCTCGACGACGGGGCCTCCGCCCCGCTGCCTACCTGCGATGCGCACCGCTATCTGGGCGGGCGAAGCGACAATCTGCCGCTTTGGTGCGAGATCGAGTGACTTTTTCTTGCAATATCCGAAAAAATACATTAAATTCGCAATCCTTGTAACGCAGGGCCGTTCCCGCTGCGGGAGGCGGCATGCGCAGCAACAGGCAAGACAGAAAAGTACCAACACATACCAAATTCATTAAACAAACAAGTTTATGGCAGACGTAAAACGAGTTTACACCTTCGGTAACAAAGAGGCCGAAGGTAACGGTAAAATGCGTGAGCTGCTGGGCGGTAAAGGTGCGAACCTCGCGGAGATGAACCTCATCGGCATCCCCGTGCCCCCGGGTTTCACGATCACGACGGACGTATGCGCCGAGTATTACGCACAGGGCAAGGAGGCGGTCATCGCCCTGCTCAAGCCCGAGGTGGAGAAGGCCGTGGCCAAGATCGAGACGCTGACGGGCCGCAAGTTCGGCGACAAGCAGATGCCGCTGCTCCTCTCGGTACGTTCGGGTGCCCGCGCGTCGATGCCGGGCATGATGGATACGATCCTCAACCTCGGTATGAACGACGAGGCCGTCGAGGCGATGGCCAAGCTCAGCGGCAACCCCCGTTTCGCATGGGACTCGTACCGCCGCTTCGTACAGATGTACGGTGACGTGGTGCTCGAGATGAAGCCCGCGTCGAAGGAGGACCAGGATCCCTTCGAGGAGCTGATCGAGGCCCAGAAGGCCAAGCGCGGCATCGTGAAGGATACGGACCTCACGACCGAGGATCTGCAGGAGCTCGTGGCCGCCTTCAAGGCAGCCGTCAAGGAGCGCACGGGCAAGGAGTTCCCCGTATGCCCCTGGGAGCAGCTCTGGGGTGCCGTGTGCGCCGTCTTCGGTTCGTGGATGAACGAGCGCGCCATCCTCTACCGCAAGCTCAACAACATCCCCGCCGAGTGGGGTACGGCCGTTTCGGTCATGGCCATGGTATTCGGCAACATGGGCGACAACTCGGCGACCGGCGTAGCCTTCTCGCGCGACGCCGCTACGGGTGAGAACATCTTCAACGGCGAGTACCTCATCAACGCACAGGGCGAGGACGTCGTAGCCGGTGTCCGCACGCCGCAGCAGATCACGATCGAGGGTTCGCGCCGCTGGGCCAAGGCTCAGAACATCTCCGAGGAGGAGCGTGTCGCCAAGTACCCCTCGCTCGAAGAGGTGATGCCCGAGGTTTACAAGGAGCTCGACGAGATCCAGCACCACCTCGAGCAGCACTACACCGACATGCAGGACATCGAGTTCACGATCCAGGACGGCAAGCTCTGGATGCTGCAGTGCCGCAACGGCAAGCGCACGGGTGCCGCCATGGTGAAGATCGCCATGGATATGCTCCGCGAGGGTGTGATCGACGAGAAGACGGCCGTGCTCCGCTGCGAGCCCGCCAAGCTCGACGAGCTGCTCCACCCCGTATTCGACAAGAAGGCCATCGCTTCGGCCAAGGTCATCACGAAGGGTCTGCCCGCATCGCCGGGTGCCGCTACGGGTCCCGTCGTATTCTTCGCCGACGACGCCGCCAAGGTGCTCGCCGAGACGCACCAGAAGGCCGTGCTCGTACGCATCGAGACGTCGCCCGAGGACCTGAAGGGCATGCTCGACGC
>CAZVGH010000029.1:0-14595 GCA_964626515.1 uncultured Alistipes sp. | reverse complement strand
CTTGAGCATCGACTGCACGTTCTCGCCGAAGAAGGGGGCTTCGAGCGCCACCTCGCGGGGGGCATAGGCCTCGATGAGACCCCCCACCCGCTCGAAAATGTAGCGCAGCTTGGCGTACGGGTCGGTCAGCTTGTGCAGGTCGATATCCCCGAGCACGACGGCACGGAGCGTGCGGCCCTCGACCTCGAGGACGCCGTAGCCCATGTAATTGGTGCCCGGGTCGATGCCCATGATGCGGTAGCGCTGTTCCATGCCGATTCCGTTAGGCGGGTTCCGATCTGCGGCCGCCGAACGAAGCGAGGGAGCGTACGTGCTCCCCCGTTTCGCGTTGCGTCCGTTCGCGACGGTTTAGTCGAGCAGCTCGGCCACCTTGGTCTTCAGCTCGTCGCCGCGCAGCCCCGTGGCCACGATCTTGCCCTCGGCGTCGATCAGGAAGTTGGCGGGAATCGAGCGCACGCCGTAGTCGGCGGCGGCGGCGTTCTGCCAGCCCTGCAGATCGCTCACGTGGATCCAGTTCATGCCGTTGCTCTCGACGGCGCCCGTCCAGCGCTCCTTGTTGTTGTCGAGCGACACGCCGAAGATCTCGAAGCCCTTGTCATGGTAGGCGGCATAGGTCTCCTTCAGCGCGGGCACCTCGCCCATGCAGGGGCCGCACCATGAAGCCCAGAAGTCGAGCAGGACGTACTTGTTGGCGGGGTTCTCGATCACCGACTTGAGCGACAGCTGCTCGCCATCGGCCGTCGGCTGCTCGAAATCGACGTAGGCCTGGCCCGGCTCCGTGAGGCGCTTTTTGTCCACGTACTCCTTGATCTCGACCATCGTCGGATGCTCCTGCAGCGCGGGCGAAAAGCCGTCGATCAGCTCCTGCATCTCCGAAGCCGACTTATCGTAGAGCAGATCCTGCAGCATCAGCACGCCGAAGAGGTTACCGCCGTTCTCCTTCACGGCGAGCTCGTTCTGCGCCGAGACCTCCTCGACGATCTGCTCGCGGCGCTCCTCGGTCGTCGCCTCGTCGCGGTACTCCTTCAGCAGCCCGGCACGCTGTGCGTTGAAGGCGGCCATCGCATCGTTCGCGGGCGAGCCCGTCACCTGGTAGCGGCCCTCCTCACCGGAAGTCACCTGCATATCGCCCGCCTCGAGGATCACGAAGACGCGCATCTGCGCGGCGGCCGGCTCGCGGTGGTCGTAGAGGTAGGCCACGCGGGGCTGTTCGGTGACGCCCTCGATGCGGAACGCGCCGTTCTCGACGACGGCCGAGTCGATCATCTCGTTGCGGTCGCGCAGATAAACCATTCCCTCGAGCCCTTCGATCTCGCCCGAGAGCACATACTTCGGCTGCGTCGAGCAGCCGGCCAGCACCGCCGCAGCGAGTGCCGCAAAGATCATTTTTTTCATCTTGTTCTATTTTTTAAGTTCGCTGATCTCTTTTTCGAGCTGCATCACCTTGCGGTCCAGTTCGGGCAGCCGCTTGAAGACGGCCGAGGCGCGGTGATACTGCATGCCCGGCAGCGCGGGATAGCCGAAGCGGATCTCGTCGTCGGGGACATTCTTGTCGATGCCGCTCTTCGATCCGATCTTCACGCGGTCGCCGATCGTCACGTGGTCGGCGATGCCCACCTGCCCCGCGAGGAAGCAGTTGCGGCCCACGCGCGAGGTTCCCGCGATGCCCGTCTGCGCCGACGAGACGGTATGCTCGCCGATCTGGACGTTATGCCCCACCTGGATCAGGTTGTCGAGCTTCACGCCGCGGCGGATGATCGTCGAATCGGTCTTCGCGCGGTCGACACAGGTGTTGGCACCGATCTCGACGTCGTCCTCGATGACGACGTTGCCCAGCTGCGGGATCTTGTCGAAACCGCCCTCGGCATTGGGCATGAAGCCGAAGCCGTCGGCGCCGATCACCGCCCCCGCATGGAGGATGCAGTTGCGGCCGATGCGGCACCCCTCGTAAATCTTCACACCGGCGTAGAGGGTCGTTCCCTCGCCGATCTCGACCCCGGGGCCGATGTAGACCTGCGGGTAGATCTGGCAGTTCGGGCCGATCTTGGCCCCCTCCTCCACCACGGCGAAGTCGCCCACGTAGCTCTCGCCCCCGACGACGGCCGTTTCGGCCACCGAGGCGCGGGGGCTGATCCCCTTGCGGCGCGGTTTCGCGGCGGCGTACATCGACAGCAGGCGCACGACGCTCCCCGCCACGTCGTCGATCTTGACGAGCGTCGCCGCAACGGGTGCCGAAGGTTCGAACGTGCGGTCGACCAGCACGATCGAAGCCCCCGTCGTATAGAGGTACTGTTCGTATTTCGGGTTGGCGAGGTAGGCCAGCGAGCCGGCCGTGCCGCCTTCGATCGAGGAGACCGTATGCACGGCGGCGGTGGGGTCGCCCACGATCTCGCCGCCCAGGAAGCCGGCGATCATTTCTGCGGTAAATTCCATATCTTCTTGACTGTTTTTACAGGTAATCTGCAATATCGATGCCCTCGGGCAGGAACTCCTCGACCGAACGGCCGAAGGCGAGCACCTCGCGCACGGTCGACGAGGCGATGTCGGCCACGGGAGCGGGGGTGAAGAGCATGACGGTCGTGATCTCGGGATAGATGCGGTGGTTCGTCGCCTCCATCGTCCGCTCGTACTCGAAATCGGTCGTGTTACGCACGCCGCGAATGATCGCCACGGCCCCCTCCTGTTCGGCGAACTCGCCCGTGAGGCCCGTGTAGACGTGCACCCCGACCCGCGGGTTGTCGCGGTAGACGTCGTCGATGAGGCGCTTGCGGTTCTCGACCGTCAGCAGCCCCTGCTTGTGCGCGTTGTTGCCGATGCCGATCACCACCCGGTCGAAGAGTTTGAGCGACTCCTCGACGATGGCGGCATGCCCGCGCGTGAAGGGATCGAAGGACCCCGGAAAGATGGCTGTGCGTTCCATGAGCGGAGAGGTTCCCGCGGCCCGTTTGCGGGATGCGGCGGAACCGGTTTTTCTCAATAATTTACAAAGGTACGACAAAATCCGAAATATCCGCACATTTGCCGCCGCAAAATCGCGCATCGCCGCCGCAAAAGGCTGTCGGGCGGCCGCCCCCCCGAGGGAACGGCCGCCCGACAGGCGTGCGAAGGCGGATCTACCGGAGCTGCCGGCAGGGCTGCCACCCCTTGAGCACGAAGGCGGGGTCGCGGTAGGAGCCGATGAGGGCCGCATCGCGCACGGCGTCCAGCTGCCGCGAATAGGCATGGCGCTGCGAAACATCGACCGGCTCGCCCGTCTCGAGGTCGCGCGTGCCGTACTCGAGCATCGTGGCCGAGGAGGCGCCGATGGCGCTCCAGCCCGCGGGAATGATATTCTTCACGCGGCAGTCGATGAATACCAGCTCGGCATCGGGATAGGTCGTGCCGTGGTTCGCCTTCGTGCGTCCGTAGTCGGCCATGCGGCCGTTTTCAGTCGCGAAGGTGCACTCCACGAAGATGTCGCCGTGGCTGTCCGCCGTGTTGCGCACCCATGTGAAGGGGCCGCCGTCGTTGCGGAAGTCGCAGCGATAGGCGAAGAGCGCACCGCGGCCTAGGATCGTGTCGCCGCCGCCGTCCAGCCGGCAGGCCTCCATGTAGACCGTCCCGTTGGCCTGCAGGGCGTCTCCCGAGCCGATGATGTGCACGCGGTAGAGGGCGATGCGCTCGCCCATGAGCAGCAGCCCCTCGGCCTGACCGCGCAGGTCGGTGGCGACGGTCAGATCCTCGAGGACGATGTCGGAGCAGTTGTCGAGCATGAAGGCGGCGCGGCGCGAAGGGAAGGTGCCGGGCCACTCGTTGGTCTTGACCGTGAGCGGGTGGGGGTTGAAGACCTCGTTGTTGGCGTAGTGGACCTTCGTCCGCTCCATGCCCGCGCCGCGGATCGTCACGTGCCGCTTGTTGCGGGCGTAGACGATCTCCTCGTAGTCGCCCGGAGCGACCAGGATGACGACGGGGGTCGTGCCGAAATCGGGCACGAAGTCGAGCGCCCCCTGCACCGTGCTGAAGTCGCCGCGGCCGTCGGCGCTCACCGTGAGCGTATCGGTCCGCGCGGGAGCGGCGGCCTTCGTGCCGAAGGTCCAGTCGTCGGCCGCCGAGATGCCGCCGAACGAGCCGTCGGGCAGGGTCAGCACGCCGGGATCGACCGTGACGCGGTAGCGTTTGCCGTACTCGAGCATGTTGTTGTGCAGGCAGATGACGGCCGAGCTGTCGCGCACGAGCACGGGGTGGAAATGGAAGGCGTCGGTGAAGCCGCCGATGATGGTGAGCTGGTAATCGGGCGGCGTGGGTTCGGCCGTACCCGACGGCGTGCCGGGTCGCGTGTCGCGGTTGGTCGGCACCGAGGTGCGGGCGTAGTCGTAGGGGACCTTCGCGTAGTCGCACTCGGGCCCGTAGGTGCGGGGAGCCGTCGGACCGGCGGGGACGGAGAGATCGAGGCTGTCGACGAGGGCGCCCGTCTCGGCGTCGAAAACGCGGACGAGGCCGCTCGTGCCGAGCGTCGGCACGGCATCGAAGGTCAGCACGAGGTGCGTGTCGGGATTGACGTCGCGTGCCCCGCGGGCAGGCGAGAGGCGGACCCCTTCGGGTCCGGCGTGGCAGCCCGTCAGGGCGAGGGCCGCCGTCAGGGCGCAGCTGGCTGCGCCGAAAATGCGGAGTTTCATGGTTGAACGCGTGTATGCAAAGTTTCAGCAGCGGATACGCGGAAGCGCGTGCGCACAGACGGAGCTGTTCGGCCGTGCCGGACGGCTTCGCATCTTCCGCGAAGCCGAAGGTACGAAAAATTCCGCCGCCCGGTGCGCTTCATCCGGCGAATGCACCCGATCGGGCCGTGAATCGCCGTCCTGCCGCGCGGCACACCCGCCGCCTACCGCCGCACGGCCCGCTCCATCGCCGCCGCCAGCCTTTCGACGACGATCGCCATGCAGGGGCGTCCGTCGCAGTGCGAGAGGGCCGTGATGCCGCGGCAGTCGACCGTGAAGAGTTCGTCGTAGCGGCGCAGCTCGCCGCGCAGCAGCGGCCGTTCGACGAAGCGGATGCCGTCTCGCGCCAGCGCCCGTCCGAGGAGCACCGCCTCGACCGACGCCTGCCGCAGTTCGCCGTACACCGCCCCGTCGCGCACCGCGAAGAGGGGCGCATCGCCGATCGCGCGGCACCGCCCGTCGGCATCGCACCGCACCGCCGCATCGGCCCCCGCCTGCCGCGCCGCCGCGAGGGCCAGCGCATCGGCCGCCTCCGACGCGGAGGTGGGCCAGGGGGTCAGCAGCCGTTCGTAGGGCATCGTCACCGCCGCGGGGCGCAGGCTCCGCACGGCATACCCCGCATAGAGCGAGGTGCCGCAGGGGAGCAGCCGCTCCTCGCCCGACGCCGTCACCTCGATGCGGACGAAGCCCGAGACTCCCGCCGGGTAGCGCTCGCGGCGCGCGATCTCCAGCAGGCGGCGCTCCGTCGCCGCCGGGGCGGGACGGTAGCACACCCCGAACAGGGCCTCCGCCGTCTGTTCGAGGGCGGCGAGGTGCCCTTCGAGCAGCCGCGCGCGGCCGTCGAAGAGGTGGATCGTCTGGTAAAGGCAGGGCTCCGTCATCAGAGGAGGAAGATTTTGAGCAGCAGCTCGCGCAGCAGCTCGCCGTCGGGGGCGCCGCCGCTGTTCACGCCCTTGCTCTTGGCATCGTACTCGCGCAGCAGCCCCAGCACGCCGAAGACCTTGCGGTTGGGCCAGAGCGCCGCCTGCTGCCGGATCTCGTTCACGATGTAGACGCTCGGCTTGCGCAGGATCTTCATCAGTTCGGCGTCCGACGGGAAGGGGCGCCCCTTGTAGCGGGCGAGCCACTGCAGGTAGTTGACCGTAAAGAGGTCGCGGAACTGTCCGAAGAGGGCCGAGACGGTCAGCAGCAGCGGATTCGCCTTGGGGTTGCGGGCGAAGTGGTCGGCGATCATCAGCGAGCGGCCCATGTCGCGCTGCACGACCGCCTTGCAGAGTTCGAAGTTGTTGAAATCCTTCGAGATGCCGATGTTGGCCTCGATGTCGGCGTCGGTGATGCGCTTCGTCCCCTCGGGGAGCGAGACGGTCAGTTTCTCGAGTTCGTTGGCGATCTTCGAGACGGAGGTGCCGAGGTGGTCGGTCAGCATCGACAGCGCCTTGCGGTCGATCTGCAGGCCGCGCCCCTCGATGAAGCGCTGCAGCCACGAAGCGATCTCGTAGTCGCGCGGGGCGACCGACTCGAAGACCGTGCCGTTGGCGGCGCAGCCCTTGTAGAAGGCCGAGCGCTTGTCGGCGTTCTTCTCCTTGTGGCAGAGGACGAGGACGGTCGTCGGCGAGGGTTTCTGGGTGTAGAAGGAGAGCTTCTCGATCTGGCGCAGCTGCTGCGCCTCCTTGACGATCACCACCTGGTAGGAGCCCATCATCGGCAGCTGCCGGCAGAGGTTCACCACCTGCCCCGCATCGCTGTCGCGGCCGTAGACGACGATCTGGTTGAAGGCGCGCGCGGCCTCGTCGAGGATCGACGCGGCGAGCTGCTCCGCGAGGCGGTCGATGAAATAGCTCTCCTCGCCCATCAGCAGGTAGACGGGCGAGAAGCGGCGCGCCGCCACCTCGGCGGCGATCCGTTCGTAGGCGGCGACCGAGTCGCCGAATTTCACGCTGCTCTTCGCCATGACGCTATATGATTTCGCGGGTGATGCCCAGCACGTGTTCCGTGTCGTCGGTCAGCCGGTAGCGGTCGTCGATGCGGCGTCCGACGACCCAGACGATCTCCCCGCCCGAGAGGAGCACGAACTGGCGCTGCTTTTCGGGCAGCGAGACCTTGCAGTCGATCAGAAAGTCGCTCACCTTCTTGCGGCCCGTCATGCCGAACGGGACGAACCAGTCCCCCTCGCGCCAGCGGCGCAGCGTAAGGGGCCACTCGAGGCGGTCGGCGTCGAGCTGCGCCCGGTGGGGCGGCACGCCGAAGGTCTCCACGAGGTCGATGCTGCGGTGTTCGAAATAGAGGACCGAGTTGCCGCCGTAGGCGCGCAGCGCCTCGCGCGGGATCGTCACCTCGCAGGGGTCGTCGTCGGCGATCGGCGCCACGACCACCGTGCCGCGATCCGTGCAGGCCACGTGGTCGCGGGCATAGAAGCGGCGCCCCGAGACCCCCTCGTCGAGGGCGCGGCAGAGGGCGTCGATCACGTCGCCCTTGAAGCCGTAGGTCGAGTTGAGCAGCTCGTAGAGGACGTAGTGGAGCGGGAAGCGGGGGTCGATCCGCTCGAGGCGGATCGTGTCGATCTCCCCCGAACGCTCGACCGCCGTGTCGCGCACCTTGGCGATCGCCTGCGAGACGAACTCCTGCGCCTCGGTCAGGCGGGCGATGTTACGCTGCATGAGGGTCGTGAACTTGGGGTTGATCTCGCGGATGCGGGGGATGAGGCCGAGGCGGATCTTGTTGCGCAGGTATTTCGTCGAGCGGTTCGACGAATCCTCGCGGTAGGGAATCTTCTTGAGGACGGCATACTCCGTGATCTCCTTGCGCGTGGCGAAGGTGAGCGGTCGGACGATGCGGCCCGCCTGGTTCGAGATGCCCGTGAGGCCGCGCAGCCCCGTGCCGCGCAGCAGGTTGATGAAGAAGGTCTCGACCGAGTCGTCGGCGTGGTGCGCCACGGCGATCGCCGTATAGCCCTCGGCGACGCACAGCTCGCCGAACCAGGCGTAGCGCAGGCGGCGCGCCGCCATCTCCATCGACTCGCCCGTGCGCTCCATCTCGCCGACCGTGTCGAAGCGGCGGTTGTAGCAGGGAACGCCGAGGCGGGCGGCCGTCTCGGCGACCAGCATCTCGTCCTCGTCGCTCTCGGCGCCGCGCAGCCGGAAGTTGCAGTGCGCCACTCCGACGCGGTAGCCCGAGGCAACGCAGAGAGAGAGCATCACCATCGAGTCGACACCGCCCGAGACGGTCAGCAGCAGCCGGTCGTCGTGCGTAAAGAGGCCGTGGTCGGCGACATATCGTTCGAAACGGGTTTGCAGATCCATCGCGCGTGCGTTACAAGATATTGACCTCTGTTTCGATGCGGACGCCGAAAAGCGCCTCCACGCGCTCCTGCACCCGGCGGGCGAAGGCGATCACCTCGCCGCCCGTGGCGCCGCCGCGGTTGACGAGCACCAGCGCCTGCCGCTCGTGGACGCCCACGCGCCCCTCGGTGCACCCCTTGAGTCCCGCGCGGTCGATGAGCCACCCTGCGGCGAGCTTCACCTGCGCGGGATCCGCCGCGGCGTAGTGCGGCATATCGGGATACTGCGCCAGCAGCCGTTCGGCCGCGGCACGGTCGACGACGGGATTCTTGAAGAAGCTCCCCGCGTTGCCCGTCACGGCGGGATCGGGCAGCTTCGCGCGGCGGATCGCGCAGATCGCCTCGCGGATGTTGCGCAGCGTCGCCCCGCCGCGGGCCTCCACCTCGCGCTCGACGTCGCCGTAGCCCAACTTCGGCTGCGGACGGCGCGAGAGGCGCACCTCGACCGACGTGATGACGACGCGGCCTTTCAGTGCATGCTTGAAGATGCTCTCGCGGTAGCCGAAGGCGCAGGCGTCGCGCTCGAGCGTCCGCACGGCGCCCGTCGCGACGTCGAAGCAGTGCACGCGTTCGATCACGTCCTTCGCCTCGCAGCCGTAGGCGCCGATGTTCTGCACGGGCGCCGCCCCCGCCTTGCCGGGGATGAGCGAGAGGTTCTCGATGCCCCACAGCCCCTCGTCGACCGCCCGGGCGACCAGATCGTCCCACTCGACGCCCGCGTCGACGCGCAGCAGGACGCTGTCGGCATCCTCCGAGAGGCACTCGATGCGCTGCGAGACGGGCGTCAACAGCAGGCCGTCGTAATCCTTCGTAAAAAGTATGTTGTTGCCGCCGGCGAGCACCGTCCAACGGTCGGGCGCACCGTCGGCGAAGAGCGTGCGCAGCTCCTCGGCCGTCTCGAACTCGACGAGGCGGGCGGCCCGCTGCTCGACGCGGAAACTGTTTCGGTCGCGCAAATTAATTTGTTCGAATTGGCGAATCATGCAGCAAAGTTAGAAATTTTTATTAACTTTGAAGATAAAATCGAACCGAACTACCAAAACCTCTATTTTCTATGTTTACCGAACAAGAGATTCAACAGATCGAGGCCCACGGACTGACCGTCGGGGCCGTCGAACGACAAATCGAGAACTTCCGCCGCGGCTTCCCCTTCCTGAAGATCGTCCGCGCCGCCTCGCCTGCCGACGGCGTGACGGTGGTCGACGAGACCCGTGCCGCAGCGGCCGTCGCCCGCTACGAGGCGGCCGCCGACAAGCTGGGCATCGTCAAGTTCGTCCCCGCCTCGGGTGCCGCGACGCGCATGTTCAAGGAGCTCTTCGCCTTCGTGAACGAGGGCAAGCGCGGCCCGGGCATCGACAAGCTGCTGGCCGAGATCGAGCGGTTCGCCTTCTGGCCCGAGCTGAAGGCGATCCTGCCCGAGGGCGCCGACGACCGGCAGATCGTGAGCGCCATCGTGAAGGAGGGGCTCGGCTACGGCTCGCAGCCGAAGGGCCTGGTCACCTTCCACGCCTACCCCGAGGGGGCGCGCAAAGCCGTCGAGGAGCACCTCGCCGAGGGTGCCGCCTACGCCGCGTCGAACGGCACGGCCCGCATCCACTTCACCGTCTCGCCCGAACACATGGAGGGCTTCAAGAGCCTGCTGAAAGAGAAGGTGCCCGCCTACGAGAGCCGCTACGGCATCCGCTACGACATCTCGTTCTCGATCCAGAAGCCCTCGACCGACACGATCGCCGTCAACCCCGACAACACCCCCTTCCGCCAGGACGACGGTTCGCTGCTCTTCCGTCCCGCGGGCCACGGCGCGCTGATCGAGAACCTCAACGAGATCGACGCCGACATCGTCTTCATCAAGAACATCGACAACGTGACGACCGAGGCGCGCCGCGGCGACACGATCCGCTACAAAAAGATCCTCGCCGGTCTGCTTCTCGAGCTGCAGGAGCGCTCGTTCGAGTACCTGCGGGCCCTCGAGGCGGGCGACGCCGACACGGCCGCAATCGCCGCCTTCGTCGAGCACGACCTCTGCGTGAAGCTCCCCGAGGGCTACGACGAGGCGCTGCTGCGCAGCATCCTCGACCGCCCGATCCGCCTCTGCGGCATGGTCCGCAACGAGGGCGAGCCCGGCGGCGGCCCCTTCTGGGTAAAGAACCCCGACGGCACCGAGTCGCTGCAGATCGCCGAGTCGAGCCAGATCGCGCCCGAAGACCTGCCGCTCATGCAGTCGGCCACCCACTTCAACCCCGTAGACCTCGTCTGCGGCGTGAAGAACGCCCGGGGCGGCAAGTTCGACCTGCGCGCCTGCACCGATCCCGAGACGGGCTTCATCTCGTCGAAGTCGGCCGGCGGCCGCGACCTGCGGGCGCAGGAGCTGCCGGGCCTTTGGAACGGCGCCATGGCCAAGTGGAACACCGTCTTCGTCGACGTTCCCGTCACGACCTTCTCGCCGGTGAAGGTCGTGCAGGATCTGCTGCGCGAGCAGCACCAGTAAACTTCGGCGACGACCCGAAGCAGGACGCGCACCGGTGCGGTGCGCGTCTTTTTTTTGTCGCCCCGCGCGCCGAACGACGCGCAACGGAGCGAAAAAAAGTCGTTTCGGCCCGAAGTTTTCCGCCAAAAAAGGCGGCGGCAGCAAAAAATATCGTTATCTTTGTATGCCGAAAACCGCTGCAGCGGTCCGACGAACGGGAATCATAATTATCAAACACTTATAACACCTATGGACAACAAACTCCAGCAACTGACGCAGCGCCTCTACGAAGAGGGGCTGGAAAAGGGTCGCACCGAGGCCGAAAAGCAGATCGAAGCCGCCCGGCAGCAGGCCTCCGAGATCCTCTCCGACGCCCGCCGCGAAGCCGAAGAGATCGTCAAGCAGGCCCGCCTGAAGGCCGAAGACACGGCCAAGAACACCGAGACCGAGATCGCCCTCGCCGGCAAGCAGGCCGTAGCCCGTCTGAAGAGCGAGATCGCCTCGCTGATCGTCGCCCGCACCACCGGTGAGGGCATCAAGGCCGCCGCGCTCGACGCCGCGTTCCTGAAGGAGATGATGTTGTCGGTAGCTCGCAACTGGAACGGCGCAGCGGCCGGCAAGGTCGAGCTCGCCGCCCTGCTGCCCGAGAGCGAGCGCGCACGTCTCGACGCCGCCTTCGCCGCCGGCGCCAAGGAGCTGCTCGCCGCAGGCATCGAGGTAGGTTATTCGGAGCGCGTCAAGACGGGCTTCCGCATCGCCGAGAAGGATGGCGGATACTACATTTCGTTCGCCGACGCAGACCTCGAGGCGCTCGTTTCGGAGTACCTGCGCGAAAAGGTGGCCGCCATGCTGTTCAACCGGGCATAGCCATGTTCGCCACGAATTACTATACGCTGGTCGCGGGATTCCGCGAATATGCGATCGACGCCGACCGCAAGGGATTCGACGCCGCCGCGATCCGCAGCGAGGTGCTCGAAGAGCTCGCCGCGAAGGACCGTCGGACGGTCGAGCTCCTCTACGGCTACTACGACTGCGAGAACCTCGCCGCCCGCCGTGCGGGCCGCGCGGCCCACAACCCGCTGGGCAACCTCACGGCCGAGGAGATCGACGCCGAGCTGCGGCAGCCGAAGCTGCTGCCCGAAGAGCTGGCCGACGTGATCCGCGCCTTCGCCGACCCCGAGGGGGAGGAGGCCGAGCGGATCGATACGACGCAGCGCTTCGAGACGGCCCTCTTCGGCGCCTACTACGCCCGCTGCGCCCACTCGGGATGCCGCTTCCTGCGCGAGTGGTCGGAGTTCGACCGCGCGCTGCGCAACGTCACGGCCGCCGTCACGGCCCGCACGCTGGGTCGTGCGGTCGACGAGGCGACCGTCGGCGAGGGTGAGATCGTCGAGCAGCTCCGCCGCAGCTCCGCCTCGGACTTCGGTCTGCGCGGCGAGCTGGGGTGGCTCGATGCGCTGCTCGCCGCCGCCGGCGACGAACAGAACATCGTCGAGAAGGAGCACAAAATCGACCTCATCCGCTGGAACGAGGCGGAGGCGCTCTCGACCTTCGATTATTTCGACATCAACGCCGTCATCGCCTATCTCGTGCGCGTGAACATCGTCGCCCGCTGGTCGCTGCTCGACCCCGCGCGCGGCCGCGAACTCTTCGAGCGGCTCATGGCCGGCCTCGACGGGAAGGATCTGATTAAAATACAATAACGAAATACACCATGAAAACAACAGGACGTGTAAACGGTATCATCTCGAACATCGTGATCGTCAAGGCCGACGGACCCGTCGGTCAGAACGAGATCTGCCATGTTTCGGTCGGTGATACGAAGATGATGGCCGAGGTCATCAAGGTCGTGGGCGACGACGCCTACGTCCAGGTATTCGACTCTACGCGCGGTCTGAAGATCGGCGACAAGGTGGAGTTCGAGGGTCACATGCTCGAGGCGACGCTGGCGCCGGGCATGCTCTCGCGCAACTACGACGGTCTGCAGAACGACCTCGAGAAGATGGACGGTCTGTTCATCGCGCGCGGCTCGATGACCGACCCGATCGACTACGAGGCCGGCTGGGAGTTCAAGCCGCTGGCCAAAGCGGGCGACACCGTGTCGGCCGCCTCGTGGCTGGGCGAGGTGCAGGAGCAGTGGGTGGCCCACAAGATCATGGTTCCCTTCACGATGACGGGCACCTACACGGTCAAGAGCGTCGCCGCGCCCGGCACCTACAAGGTGACCGACACCGTGGCGGTCGTGACCGATGCCGAAGGCACCGACTACCCGATCACGATGGTGCAGAAGTGGCCCGTGAAGCAGGCGATCCGTTGCTACACGGAGAAGCCGCGCCCGGGCCGCGTGATGCAGACGGGCGTGCGCGCCATCGACACCTTCAACCCGATGGCCGAGGGCGGTACGGGCTTCATCCCGGGCCCGTTCGGCGCCGGCAAGACGGTGCTTCAGCACGCCATTTCGAAGCAGGCCGACGCCGATATCATCATCATGGTGGCCTGCGGCGAGCGCGCCAACGAGGTGGTCGAGATTTTCAAGGAGTTCCCCGAGCTGGTCGACCCCCGCACGGGCCACAAGCTCATGGAGCGTACGATCATCATCTGCAACACCTCGAACATGCCGGTGGCCGCCCGCGAGGCGTCGGTCTACACCGGCATGACGATCGGCGAGTACTACCGCGCGATGGGTCTGAAGGTGCTCGTCATGGCCGACTCGACTTCGCGCTGGGCACAGGCGCTGCGCGAGATGTCGAACCGTCTGGAGGAGCTGCCCGGTCAGGACGCCTTCCCGATGGACCTCTCGGCGATCATCTCGAACTTCTACGCCCGCGCCGGTCTGGTGAAGCTCACCAACGGACAGACGGGTTCGGTCACCTTCCTCGGTACGGTATCGCCCGCCGGCGGTAACCTCAAGGAGCCCGTGACCGAGTCGACCAAGAAGGCGGCCCGCTGCTTCTACGCCCTCTCGCAGGGCCGTGCCGACTCGAAGCGCTACCCCGCCATCGACCCGCTGGACTCCTACTCGAAATACCTCGAGTATCCCGAGATCCGCGAATACCTCGACGAGCACATCGAGAAGGACTGGGTGGACGCCGTCTACGAGGGCAAGACCTACGTGCAGCGCGGCAAGGAGGCCAACGACCAGATCAACATCCTGGGTGACGACGGCGTGCCCGTCGACTACCACGAGCGTTTCTGGAAGTCGGAGCTGCTCGATTTCGTGATCCTGCAGCAGGACGCCTTCGATGCGATCGACGCCAACTGCCCGATCGAGCGTCAGCAGATGATGTACAAGATGGTGCTCGACATCTGCCGCCACGACTTCCCGTTCACCGATTTCGAGCAGTGCTCGCAGTTCTTCAAAGGTCTGATCAACCTCTTCCGCCAGATGAACTACTCGGAGTGGAAGTCGGAGAAGTTCGAGGATTACAAGCGACAAATCGCCGAGTATGTACAGGAAAAAGCCAAATAAGCCATGACAACACGCGCATTTCAGAAAATATACACCAAGATCGACAACATCACCAAAGCGACCGTCACGCTGCGCGCCGAGGGCGTGGGCAACGACGAGCTGGCGACCGTAGGAGGCAAGCTGGCACAGGTGGTGAAAATCATGGGCCGCAACGTTACGCTGCAGGTCTTCGCAGGCACGGAGGGCATCGCCACCGACTCGGAGGTGATCTTCCACGGCGAGCCGCCGAAGCTGAAGGTTTCGGACAACCTCGCCGGCCGCTTCTTCAACGCCTACGGCGAGCCGCTCGAGGGCGGTGAGGCCGTCGAGGGCGAGGCCCGCGAGATCGGCGGTCCGACCGTGAACCCCTTCAAGCGTCTGCAGCCTTCGGAGCTCATCGCCACGGGTATCGCCGGCATCGACCTCAACAACACGATCGTGACGGGTCAGAAGATCCCCTTCTTCGCCGACCCCGACCAGCCCTACAACGCCGTGATGGCCAACGTGGCGCTGCGCGCCAAGGCCGACAAGATCATCCTCGGCGGCATGGGTCTGACGAACGACGACTTCCTCTACTTCAAGTCGGTGTTCGAGAACGCCGGCGCCCTGGACCGCATCGTCTCGTTCGTCAACACGACCGAGAACCCGC
>CAZVGH010000028.1:0-15231 GCA_964626515.1 uncultured Alistipes sp. | reverse complement strand
GCGCGTGGCCGTCTGCTCGAACCCCACGACGAACCTCATCCGCATGGATATCGCCCAGAACCGGATCACGCTGACGGCGCAGGATATCGACTTCTCGATGTCGGCCAATGAGACGATCTCGTGCAGCTACGACGGTCAGCCCATTTCGATCGGCTTCAAGTCGACCTTCCTGGTGGAGATCCTCTCGAACATCGCCACGCCGACGGTGCTCATCGAGTTGGCCGACTCGACCCGTGCGGGCGTCTTCAAGCCCGTCTACGACGACAAACAGACGAGCGAGACGCTCATGCTGCTCATGCCGATGATGATCAACGCCTAATCGGTCGCGGATGAAACTCATACTGAAGAGACCGATCATCTTCTTCGACCTCGAGACGACGGGCGTGGACACGGCCCGCGACCGCATCGTCGAGATCTCGATGATCAAGATCATGCCCGACGGCGAGGAGATCACCCGCACGCGGCGATTGAATCCCGGCATGCCCATCCCGCCCGAAGCGACCGCCGTGCACGGCATCACGGACGACGATGTGCGCGACTGCCCGACTTTCGCGCAGGTGGCCAAATCGCTTGCGCAGTTCATTCAGGGCTGCGACTTCGGCGGCTTCAACTCGAACCGCTTCGATCTGCCCGTGCTGGTCGAGGAGTTCCTGCGCGCGGGCGTCGACGTCGATTTCAAACGCCGCCGTTTCGTCGACGTGCAGACGATCTTCCACAAGAAGGAGCAGCGCACCCTCGTGGCGGCCTACCGCTTCTACTGCGACCGCAGCCTCGAAGACGCCCACTCGGCCGAGGCCGACACGCGGGCCACCTACGAGGTGCTGCAGGCGCAGCTCGACCGTTACGACGATTTGGAGAACGACATCGACTTTCTAGCCGACTACTCGTCGCACGGCGAGGCGGCCGATTTCGCGGGTCGCATTCTTATCGACGAGCAGGGTCGCGAGGTTTTCGGCTTCGGCAAATACCGCGGCGCCTCGGTGGAGGAGGTCTTCCGCCGCGATCCGAGCTACTATGCCTGGATGATGAACGGCGATTTCCCGCTCTACACGAAAAAAGTCATTACCGAAATCCGCATGCGCGAGAAAAACAGGTAGTCCGCTCATGAAACGACTTCTCATGGCTGCCGGCCTGCTCTGCTGGGCCTGGACGGCAACGGCGATCGAGCGTTCGAAGACGATCGTTTATATTAATGGTGCGAAATACTATGTCCACGCCGTACAGGCGGGGGAGACGCTCTATGCGCTGTCGAAAACCTACGGCGTTCCGGAGAGCCTCATCACCGAGCGCAACCCGGCCGTCGCCGCAGGATTGAAGCAGGGGGCGATGTTGAAGATTCCCGTTACGGAGGAGCCTGCGGGCGCCCGACCGGCGGAGCGCACTGCCAAAGAGGAACGAAAGCTGAACAAGACTTTCGCCACGCACACCGTCGCACGGGGCGAGACGCTCTACGCCGTTGCCCGCCTCTACGAGATCTCCGTGCAGACGATCATTGAAGACAACCCCGATATCGATCCGACGCATCTCTCGGTCGGCCAGCGCATTCTGATCCGCCGCAAGGGGATCGGCAAGAGCAGCGAGGAGGAGAACCGGACGCAGTGGTCCGATTACCGCGAGACGCTGAACAGCGTCGCGGGGGAGGGCCGCTACTACATCGTGCAGCAGGGCGACACCTTCTATTCGCTCGCTCGCCGCAACGGTCTGACGGAAAAAGAGCTGAGTGCGCTCAATAACGGTCTGAAACCCGCCGACCTGAAGGCGGGGGCCATGCTCCGCCTCCCCGAGAAGAAGCCGTCGCCCGTCGCACCGCAGGTCGTTGCCGAAAAGAAGCCGCAGCCGACCGCGGAGCGGCCGCTCGAGATTGATTTCCGGGCCCACTGCAACTGCGAGCCGATGCGCGTCTCGCTGCTGCTGCCGCTGACGACCGACGCACAGCCGAACGAGCAGTATCTGGATTTCTACCAGGGCTTCCTGCTCGGTCTGGACAGTCTCCGCCACGAAGGCCATGCGGTCGATCTCGTGCTGTTCGACACTCAACGCAGCCGCGAGCAGATGCGGAAAATCATCTCCGACGACCGCTTCCGCCGTTCGCAGCTCATCGTGGGCCCCGTCTACGAGGAGGAACTCGGCGAGGTGCTCCGCTTCGCCGAACGGGCGCAGGTGCCCGTCGTGTCGCCGCTGGCCCAGCTGTCGCAGCATCGCAGCGATGCGCTTTTCCAGATGGCGCCCGATCCGACGTGCAAATATGCCAAGGCGAAGGATCTGCTCGACGGCAGCAAGCGCATTACGTTTATCTACGGCGAGACGACGGACCGCGAGTTCGAGCAGGAGATGCTGTCTCTGCTGGGCGACCGTCCCTATGCCAAACACAACTACCGCTACGAACATCCGTCGAGCCGTTCGAAGAGCAACACGGGCGATCTGACGCCGCTGCTCGAGAACAAGGAGGACAATCTCTTCGTGATCCTCTCCGACAACGAGACCGAGGTGGACCGCATTCTGGCGGCGCTCGCGTCGGCCGACACGAACCTGCGTAGCCGCTCGCAGGGCGAACCGCACTACGCCGTGTTGGGCAACTCGCGCTGGAACCGCTACCGGAACATCGACCGTTCGATCTTCTTCAAGAACCGCGTCATCTTCTTCTCGACCTACCACGCCAAGCGCGACGCACAGGTAACGATCGATTTCGACCGCGCCTACCTCGGTGCCTTCGGTACGCTGCCGTCGCTCTACGCCTATCGCGGTTATGACGCGGCGATGATCTTCGGCCGTGCGATGTACAACGACATCGAATACGATCTGGAGGACCGCCGCTACCAGCCGCTGCAGACGCTCTATCGCTTCGAGCAGTCGAGGGCGGGCGAGAACCACGTGAACACGAGCTGGATGCGGATCAACTACAACAGCGACTTTACGATTACCACCGAATAACGCGCGCTTATGGCAGCCATTACGAACGGTATTCCCGAAAAGACGATCGAGCGGTTGAGCGAGTACCGCCGTACGCTTCTTGTCAGTCACAAACAGGGCATTACGCACATCTTTTCGCATGTGCTGGCGGGCATCCACGGCATTACGGCCGTGCAGGTGCGCCGCGACCTGATGCTCATCGGTTTCTCGAGCGATACGAAAAAGGGCTACGATGTCCAGGTGCTGATCGAGTACATCAGCCGCATCCTCGACAGCGAAACGCCGATGAACATCGCCGTCCTCGGCATGGGCCACCTCGGACAGGCCATTACGAAGTATTTCAACGGCAAGGGGCTGAAGCTGAAGATCACGGCCGCCTTCGACATCGATCCCGAGAAGGTCGGACACACGATCGACGGCATTCCGTGCCACCACATGAGCACCTTCGAGACGAAGGCCGAAGAGCTGGACATCTCGATGGTGGTCGTCTCGTCGCCCACGCAAGTGGCTCCGAGCCTCGTCCTGCCGATCATCAACGCAGGCATCAAGGGGGTGCTTAACTTCACCTCGACACCGCTCAACTTCCCGCAGGGCATCGTCGTCGAGAACTACGACATCACGACCCTGCTCGAGAAGGTGGCCTACTTCGTCAAGGAGGGGGACAGCAATAACAACGTCTGACGCACTGCCGCATGGAGCTGCTCTACGATCCCGCCTCGCTGCCCGTCGACCGTCCCGCCGTCGTGACGGTCGGTTCGTTCGACGGCGTGCACCGCGGTCATCGGGCGCTGCTCGATCGTTTGGTCGCCGAGGTGCGTCGCTGCGATGCCGTCTCGGTGGCGGTCACCTTCGAACCGCATCCGCGGCAGCTGCTCGGACGAGGGGAGGGGATTCGCCTGCTGACCGACACGCACGAAAAGGCGGCGTGGATCGCCGCCGCAGGCATCGACTATCTGGTCGTGCTGCCTTTCGACCGAGCATTGGCCTCGCTGTCGGGCACCGCATTCGTCGAACGCTACCTGATCGGCCGCCTGCGGGCCTGCGGCGTGGTTGCGGGCTTCAACCACCGCTTCGGCTGCGACCGGCTGCGGGCCGCCGATCTCGCCTCCGCATCGCTGCGCGTCTTCGAGGTGGCACCTTGCACGGTGCGGGGTGAAGCGGTCAGCTCGACCGCCGTACGCCGCGCCATCGACGCCGGCAGATTCGACGAGGCGGAAGAGCTGCTGGGCCATCCGATCCGCCTGACGCGAGAGCGGTAATCCGCGTGCAATAAAAATCCGCTCCCCAAAAATATGGGGAGCGGCTTTTTTCATGCAGGACGTCCGGGCGCTATCGTTCGATGAGCGAGATCGAACGCTGGATGAAGTCCGTCAGGCTCTTGCCCTTCAGCATACCGTTCGAGAGCAGCGCGAGGTCGATGATCTGCTTGACGAGCTTGTTTTCTGCACCGATCTCCTTGAGACGGCCGTCGCGCTCGTCGCGCAGCGTCACGATCTTCTTCGAAAGCTCCTCGCGGGTCGATTTCTCCTCCTCCGAGAGCTCCTCCTCCTTCTTGTTCCTGACTACCTCGTCGAAGCGGTGCTCCTCGGCGACGGCGGCATCGATCTTTTTGGTGATCGACTTGAGCTTGTCGCCGTAGGCCTGCTCGACCTGCCCCAGAATATCAATGACGATGGGGTGGTTGCCGTTGACGGCGATCGTGAAGTTGTCGGGCATCTGACCGTAGAACTGGCTCATGCCGCCTCCGCCCATGGCGGCCATCTCCTTCATGCGGCGCATGAACTCGTTCTGCGTAATGACCACGGGAGCCTCGTCGGCCGCCATCGCCTCGAAGGCGATGTGGTAGTTGATCTTCTCGTCCTGCGGCATCTGGCTCTCGAAGACGGGCGTCAGCAACTCCTGCTGGGCCGAGGTGAGCGTCATCGAAAGCGCCTCCTCCTTCTGAATCAGTTTCTCGATGACGTCGCTGTCGACGCGCACGAAACGCGTGTGCTCGTTCTTCTGCTCGTACCAGTTCACATAGTGGTTGTCCAGCTGGCCGTTCATCTCCAGCACGTCGTATCCCTTCGCACGGGCTGCCTCGAGGAAAGCGTGCTTCTCCTCGACGTCATCCGCATAGAGGAAGATCAGATCCTTGTTCTTGTCGGTCTGCGTCTCCTTCACCTTCTCGGTGTACTCCTTCGGCGTGAAGTAGCTGCCGTCGACGTTCTTCCACAGCATGAAGCCGTCGGCCTTCTCGGCGAACTTCTCGTCCGTCAGGATGCCGTACTGGATGAAGACCTTCAGATCGTCCCATTTCTGCTCGTAGTCGGGACGCATCGTCTTGAAGAGCTCCTGCAGCCGGTCGGCCACCTTGCGGGTGATGTAGTTCGAGATCTTCTTCACGTTCGGGTCGCTCTGCAGGTAGCTGCGCGATACGTTCAGCGGAATATCGGGCGAGTCGATCACGCCGTGCAGCAACGTCAAATACTCGGGCACGATTCCCTCGACCTGATCCGTCACATAGACCTGGTTGCTGTAGAGCTGGATGCGGTTCTTCTGAATCTCGAAGTTGTTGCGGATCTTCGGGAAATAGAGGATGCCTGTCAGATGGAACGGATAGTCGATATTGAGGTGGATCGAGAAGAGCGGTTCCTCGCTCATGGGGTAGAGCTCGCTGTAGAAGTTCTTGTACTGCTCCTCGGTGATCTCGCTGGGCTTGCGCGTCCAGAGCGGCTCGACGCTGTTGATGACATTGTCCTTCTCCGTATCGACGTACTTGCCGTCCTTCCACTCCTTGACCTTGCCGAAGACGATGGGCACTGGGAGGAAGCGGCAGTATTTCTTGAGCAGCTCCTCGATCTTCGCGGGTTCGGCGTACTCCTTCATATCCTCCGAGAGGTGCAGGACGATCGTCGTGCCGCGCTCCTCGTCGCCGTCGGTCTCCTCCATCTCGAATTCGGGGGTACCCGTGCAGCTCCAGTGCACCGTCTTGGCCCCTTCACGCCACGAGCGGGTGAAGATCTCGACCTTGTCCGAGACCATGAACGACGAATAGAAGCCCAGACCGAAATGACCGATGATCGCCTGATCCTTGTATTTGGCCATGAACTCCTCGGCGCCCGAGAAGGCGATCTGGTTGATGTAGCGGTCCACCTCCTCGGCCGTCATGCCGATGCCGTGGTCCCTGACCTTCAGCACGCGCGCTCCGGCGTCGACCGAAACCTCGATCTTCAGCTCGCCCAGTTCGCCCGGCACTTCGCCCTTGGCCGACAGGGTCTTGAGTTTCTGCGTGGCATCCACGGCGTTCGAGATGAGCTCGCGCAGGAAGATTTCGTGGTCCGAATAGAGGAACTTTTTGATGACGGGGAAAATATTCTCCGTCGTTACTCCGATTTTTCCGTTTTTCATGGTATGATGTTTTTGTGTTATTTTCGGTTCGCACCTATGATCCTCAAACGGTGTGCCAGCCGCCGATTCCTGCCATTCTGACAGCGCGGGCTGACAGGGCGACACGCCACCTGCAAAAAAAAGACAGCGCCCCGTCGTGAGGCGCCGTCCTTTCGAAAGCATGCCGTGCGTCCGACGGCCTATTTTGCGTAGAGCTTGAAGGTCATACGCCAGCTCTCGCCCGGGGCGATCGACCGGAAGCCCGCGGCGGCGGGATCGGCCGCATTGGGGGCGTTGGTCGTCCACGACTGCGGCTCGGGGCAGCAGTAGTTCACCTGACCGCCGTTGTTCCAGATCGTCCAGTAGGTCGTCTGTCCGTCCACCTCGTAGAAGGTGCGCACGCCCGTCTTGCGGTTCTCGACCAGCGCACCGCGGTAGGGTGCCCCGTCGACCTCGATCTCGCGCAGCGTGAAGCCCGCCTCGATCGGTTCGCAGGCCGTCACCTGCAGACCGCCCTCGCGCAGCTTGGCGAACTGCTCCGTTAGGGGCAGTTTGCGGCCCGTGGGCAGGTTGCGGCCGCTCAACTCGACCTGCTCGCCGACAGCGACGCGCATCACGTAGTCCGACGCCTCGCCGCCCGCGAAGGGGATGAGCATCGGCGTGTGGAAGCCGACGCCGACGGGCATCGCCTCGGCGCTGCGGTTGGCGAACATCACCTCCTGCTGCAGCCCCTCGGCCGTCAGCCGATAGGTCATCTTGCATTTGAAGGCGTGCGGGAAGTCGCGGTAGATCGCATCGTTCGCCGCATTCGAGTAGTAGCGGCACTCGATGAGCACCTCCTCGTCGGTCTCGACGGCCTTCGAGACAACGAACGGTTCTCCCTTGATGATGCCGTGGTGGTAGTTGTTCTCCTTCTCGATCGTGATCGGATACTGATAAGTGCGCCCCTCGAAGGTGTAGCGGCCGTCCTCGATGCGGTTGGGCGGGAAGAGCAGCGGCAGACCGAAGATCTGCGGACGCGTCTTGAAAGTCTCCACCTCGTCGGCTGCGGGGGTGCGCAGAATCTCGACGCGGAGGCGCGTGTTGGCCAGCCGCACGAGGTTGGCGCCGACCGAGGGAATCAGCAGGGCCGTGTAGTCGCCCTTCGAAAACTCGACGGCCCGCAGGCCGTTCCAGTCGATGTTGCGGATCATGGCTTACAGCAGTTTTTCGATCTTCTCCGCCAGTGCGCTTTTCGAGCAGGTGCCCACCTGACGGTCGGCCACCTCGCCGTTCTTGACGAAGACGATCGTCGGGATGTTGCGCACGCCGTACTTGATCGTAATGTCGTCGTTCTCGCTCACGTCGCATTTGCCGATGTTCGCCTTGCCAGCATACTCGGCGGCCAGCTCCTCGACGATCGGGGTCATCTGGCGACAGGGGCCGCACCACTCGGCCCAAAAATCGATAACGAGCGGCTGGTCCGAGGCCAGCAGCTCCTGCAGGTTGTTCTGATCGATAACCAATGCCATAGTTACTTGTGTTGTTTTAGTTTATGATGTTATGGAAAATTTCAGTTCGTTTTGCTCCAGAAAGTCGACGAACGTCTGCGACACCTCGATGCGGTAGCGCTTCGAGAAAAGCCGCAGCGAAACGTTCGTTTCGGGGTCGTAGAGATGTATGCGCAGCAGCGTGTCGCCCTTCGAGGCCTTCACCTGCGCCGCCAGCTCGCGGATGAGCGTGTCGGTCAGCTCGCCGACAGGCAGCTGCAGATGCAGCTCGCGGATCATCGTTTCGCGCACCTCCTGCAGCTGCATCATCGACAGCACCTTGAACTCCAGCTGCTCGACGTCGCCGTAGGGGCGGGGCTGCACCTTGCCGCGGATCATGAGGTAGTAGTTCTCGAACAGATACTTGCGGAAGTTCTCGTAGTCCTTGCCGAACAGCGCGAATTCGTGCGCGCCGTTGTAATCCTCGAGCTTGAATTTGCCGAAATTCTTGCCCGTGCGGGTCGTTAGGTGCTGTACGCCGACCACCAGGCCCGCCACGGCGATCTCCTGACCGCGCAGCGGCTCGAGATCCTCGAGATCCGTCAGCTGCGTGCTGCACATGTTGTCGATGATGAGCTTGTACTCGTCCAAAGGATGTGCCGTAAGGTAGAGGCCCATCATCTCGCGCTCCTTGTGGAGCGTCTCGAGCTGCGACCACTCGAGCGCCACGGGGAGCGTCGGGCGCTGGATATCGACGTGTCCGCCGCCGCCGAAGAGGCTCTGCTGGGCGTTGTTCTGCTCGGCCTGATAGCGCTGGCCGTAGCGCATGAGCGCCTCGAGGAAGGTGCTTCCCGACGGGTCGCGCTGATCGGGTGCGAAGAACTTGCTGCGGTGGAAATCGGCGATCGACGAGAAGGCGCCCGCATAGGCGAGATTCTCGAGACACTTGCGGTTGACCATCGAGTAGTTGACGCGCTCGAAGAAGTCGTAGATATCCTTGAAATTGCCGTTGCGCTCGCGTTCGGCGATGATGCTCTCGGTCGCCGCCTCGCCCATGCCCTTGATGGCGGCCATGCCGAAGCGGATGTCGCCCGAACGGTTGGCCGAGAAGGTCTTCATCGACTCGTTGACGTCCGATCCGAGCACGTTGATACCCATACGCTTGCACTCGTTCATGTAGATCGTCAGCTGGGCGACGTTCGTCAGGTTTCGGCTCAGCACCGCCGCCATGAACTCCGATGGGTAGTTGGCCTTCAGATAGGCTGTCTGAAAGGCGACCCACGAGTAGCAGGTCGCGTGCGATTTGTTGAAGGCGTAGGAGGCGAATTTCTCCCACTCGCCCCAGATCTTCTCCAGCACCTCGGGATCGTGGCCGTTCTTCCTGCCGCCCGCGATGAATTTCGGCTTCAGCGCATCCAGCTTGTCCTTGAGCTTCTTACCCATCGCCTTGCGCAGCGTGTCCGACTCGCCGCGCGTAAAGTCGGCGAGCAGACGCGACAGCAGCATGACCTGCTCCTGATAGACCGTAATGCCGTACGTATCCTTCAGGTAGCGCTCCATGACGGGAATATCGTAGACGATCGGGCTCCGGCCGTGCTTGCGAGCGATGAAGTCGGGGATGTTGTCCATCGGCCCCGGACGATAGAGGGCGTTCATGGCGATCAGATCCTCGAAGGTCGAGGGCTGCAGCTCGCGCAGGTATTTCTGCATGCCGGGGGACTCGAACTGGAACGTTCCGACGGTGCGGCCCTCGCAGTAGAGTTTGTAGGTCGGCTCGTCGTTGATGATCGAGAAGTCGTCGATGTCGACCGTGATGCCCTTCGTCTGCCGGATGTTCTCGACGGCATCCTTGAGGATTGAGAGGGTCTTGAGCCCCAGGAAGTCCATCTTGATAAGGCCCGTGTCCTCAATCACCGAACCCTCGTACTGCGTGACGAGCATCTTTTCACCCGTCTCCTTGTCGTCTGCCGTCGATACGGGAACCCAGTCGGTAATGTCGTCTCGGCAGATGATCGTGCCGCAGGCATGTACACCCGTGTTGCGGACGTTGCCTTCGAGCATCTTGGCGTAGCGGATCGTGTCGTGCAGCGTCTGGTCCTGCGACTCCTCGGCCGCCTTCAGGTCGGGCACGAGCGAGATCGCCTGTGCGAGGTCCTTCACGCGCTTGCCTTCGGGGGTCTTGTCCGGGACGAGTTTGCAGAGACGGTCCGACTCCGAAAGGGGGAGCTTCTGCACGCGCGCCACATCCTTGATGGCGAGCTTCGTGGCCATCGTACCGTAGGTAATGATGTGCGCCACCTTCTCCTTGCCGTATTTCTGCGTCACCCAGTTCAGCACGCGGCCGCGGCCGTCGTCATCGAAATCGACGTCGATATCGGGGAGCGAGATACGGTCGGGATTCAGGAAACGCTCGAACAGCAGGTCGTAGGCGATCGGGTCGATCTGCGTGATGCCGAGACAGTAGGCGACAGCCGAGCCCGCCGCCGAACCGCGGCCCGGGCCCACCGAGACGTCCAACTCCTCACGCGCCGCGCGGATAAAGTCCTGCACGATGAGGAAGTAGCCCGGGAAACCCATCGTCTTCATGATGTGCAACTCGAACTTCAGCCGCTCGAGCACCTCCTCCGAGAGCTGCTCGCCGTAACGCTTGCGGGCGCCGATCATCGTCAGCTCGGCCAGATAATCGGCCTCGAACTTGATGCGGTAGAGCTTGTCGTAGCCGCCCAGCTTCTCGATCTTCTTCTTGGCGTCGGCCTCGCTCATCACGACGTTGCCGTTCTCGTCGCGCGTGAATTCGTCGAACAGGTCCTGCTCGGTCAGCCGCTGCCGATACTCCTCCTCGGTACCGAACTCCTTCGGAATCTCGAAGTTGGGCATGATCGGCGCATGGTCGATCGTGTAGGTCTCCACCTGGTCGCAGATCGCCACCGTGGCATCCATCGCCTCGGGATCCGTCTCGCCGAAGATCGCCGCCATCTCGGCCGTCGTCTTCATCCACTCCTGCTTCGAGTAGAGCATGCGCTTCGGATCGTCGAGGTCCTTGCCCGTCGAGAGACAGATCAGGCGGTCGTGCGCCTCGGCGTTGTCCTCGTCGACGAAATGGACGTCGTTCGTGCAGACGGTCTTGATGCCGTATTTTTGGGACAGCTCGCGCAGCTGCCGGTTCACCTCGAGCTGCAGGGGGTAAGCCTCGTGGTTGGCCCGCTCGACGGTCGCTTTGTGGAGTTGGAGCTCGAGGTAGTAATCCTCGCCGAAGAGGTCGTGGTACCAGCGGATCGCCTCCTCGGCCTTCTCCATGTCGCCCTGCGTCAGGGCGCGCGGCACCTCGCCACCGAGACAGGCCGAGCAGCAGATAAGCCCCTCGTGGTATTTCTCGATCTCGGCGCGGTCCGTTCGGGGACGCATGTAGAAGCCCTCGGTCCACGCCTTCGAGACGATTTTAATCAGATTCTTGTAGCCGCGCTGGTTCTTCGCCAGCAGAATGAGGTGGTAACCGCCCTGATCCTCGCGGTGGGTCTTGTCCTTGTCCTGCAGGCGGCGGCGGGCGACGTAAACCTCGCAGCCAATGATCGGCTTGAAGGCTGCCTTGCGGCGGTTCTCGGCCAGTTTCTGCTCCTCGGCGGCGATCTCCGCCGCGGGGTCCTCCGCAGCGATCGAGCCGTCGCGCAGGCCCGCCAGACGCGCCTCGCACTCGGCGGCGGCACCTTTGTACTTGCCCGTAATCTTCTTGACGTAGTTGAAGAACTCCTTCACGCCGAACATGTTGCCGTGGTCCGTGATGGCGATGCCGGGCTGATGGTCGGCGATCGCCTTGTCGACCAGGCGCGAAATGGAGGCCTGACCGTCGAGGATCGAATACTGCGTGTGGACGTGAAGATGGACGAATCCGGACATGGCGTGCGATTACGGGGTTAACAAAAAACAAAGATAGGGATATTTCCGCAATTATTCCGTGGCAGGCGGTTTGTATTTAACAAGAAAAATACCTACATTTACACCTGTCACCGAAAAACGCCATGCAACACGAAACATTTACCGTCGTCGCCGAGTACGCCAGTCTGGCCGAAGCCGAAATGGCGAAGAGTTTCCTGCAAAGCGCAGGCATCCGGGCCGATATCCGCAACGAATTCATGACCTCGCTCGCCGCAGGACCGCTGCCCGTGCAGCTTGTCGTCCGCGAGGAGGATGCGTTCGACGCGCGGCAGCAGCTGGAGCGGCGATAAGCCGCCCCGTCCATGACGAAGAGCGACCGCCCGATCTTGCAGGCGGTCGCTCTTCGTTTTGACAGGCTGGACGCTTATTCGTTCCAGATTCTCCAGCCGGCACCGGCCTGTCCGAGGAACATCCGCTTGCCGTTCATGATGCGGGCGCCGCGCTGGCGACCGTAGTCGAGGAACTGCGTGAGGGGCGGGTTGTAGACCAGATCGAGCAGGAAATGGTCGGGGGTCAGGTAGGCGTAGGGAATGCGCGGCGCCGCCTCGACGTCGGGATAGGTGCCGACGGGGGTCGCGTTGACGATCAGCTTGCTCGACGCCACCACCTCGACGGGCAGGTTGTCATAGGTGTAGTTGCCGTTCGCGGCGCTGCGCGAAATGAGATCGAAAGCGATGCCGCGCTCGGCCAGTGCATACTGCACTGCCTTCGAGGCGCCGCCCGTGCCGAGAATCAGGGCATGCTCGGGCTCGACGCCGTCCAGCAGTTCGTCGAGCGCCACGCGCAGGCCGATGACGTCCGTGTTATGACCGATCAGACGGCCGTCCGGCTTGCGGCGCACGCAGTTCACGGCGCCGATCTTCGCCGCGTCGTCCGACAGCTCGTCGAGGTAGCGCATCACCTCGCATTTGTAGGGGATCGTCACGTTGAATCCCTCGAGTTCGGGGGTGCTTGCCAGCAGTTCGGGCAGCGCCTCGATCGAGGGGAGTTCGTAACTTGCGAAGGCGCAGTCGAGCCCTTCGCGCTCGAATTTGGCGCTGAAATGGCGGGCCGAGGCCGAGTGGCCGAGCGGGCGGCCGATGATTCCGAAACGTCTCATGGTTCAGTTAATGTTAAAGCAGGTAACCCAATAGGAGGAACGACCCGACGAGCAGCACCGTAAAGGCGACGGCCAGCAGGTTGAAGTAGTTGTCGATGAAGCTCTTGATCGGAGCGCCGTAGCGGCGGATGAGCCAGCCGATCAGGAAGAAGCGCAGACCGCGCGAGCAGAGCGAGGCGACGAGGAACATCGGGAAATTGATGTGGAACAGTCCGCCCGTGATGGTGAAAATCTTGTAGGGCAGCGGCGTGAAGCCCGCCGTGAAGACGATCCAGAAATTGTAGCGCTCGTAGAGGGCGCCGACCCGCTCGAAGGCCTCGACCGAGAAGACATGGTCGAAGAAGAAGCAGGCGAGCGCCGTGTATTCGCCCGTCGTGTGGCGCCACAGGAAAAAGCCGATCGCATAGCCGCAGACGGCCCCCGCGATCGAGCCGGCCGTGCAGATCGCCGCAAAGCGGAGCGAACGGGTCGTGGCACCGAGGCAGAGGGCGATGAGCAGCACGTCGGGCGGAATAGGGAAGAAACTCGACTCGGCGAAGGCGAAGCAGAAGAGCGCTGCGGCGCCCCAGCGCGAAGTCCCCCACGAGAGCATCCAGTCGTACAGCCGTTTGATGATATTCATTTTTTTTGGTAGCAGTTTCTTTGTGAACGATTTTTGCCGTTTATTTCGTGTTTTCCTCAAGCAGTTCCACAGCCCGTCTGAACTCCGGCGCACGGGCCGCGTTCATCACCCGGTAGAAGCCTTCGGTGCCGAACAGGCGTTGCGCGACAAGCGCCTTGAGCTGCGGATGCAGTACGGGGGCCGCCCGGTGTATCGCCGCCGTATCAGGAACGATCCCTGCACGGGCACCGCGTGCCGCCAGCGAATCGAGCAGCGGCTGCGGCACCGCATAGCGGCTGTCGAAACGCTCGAAATCGGGGTAGTCGCGGGCCAGTTGCGGCCGCTCGCGATCGAGGTAGTCGGCAACGGCCGCCTGCAGCACGCCCCGGCGAACCAGTTGTGCGTGGTAGGCCGTGAAGTTCGTCGTGTCGGTCTCGACGATCACGTCGGGACGGATGCCGCCGCCTCCGTAGACGGCGCGGCCCTCGCGCAACGTGCGGTAGAGGGGTGCGTCGGCCGCCATCGTGTCGGCATAGCCGCGCAAATGGTCGAGGTAGTACTGCCGACGGTTCCCCGCCTCGTAGGGGCGCTGGATCATGCGGCCCGAAGGCGTGTGGTAGCGGGCGACCGTAATGCGTACGGCCGAACCGTCACCGAGCGCAATCTGCCGCTGCACCAGTCCTTTGCCGAAGCTCGTGCGGCCGACGATCGTCGCGCGGTCCCAGTCTTGCAGGGCACCTGCCACGATCTCCGACGCCGACGCCGACGCTTCGTCGATCAACACAACCACCTCGCCGCGGAGCATCTCGCCGTCGCTCTGCGTCTCATACGTGGCGGCGGGGACGGCACGTCCCTCGGTCGAGACGACTACCGCACCCGCAGGCAGGAAGAAGCTCGCCAGTTCGATGCCCTGTTCCAGCAGGCCGCCGCCGTTGCCACGCAGATCGAGAATCAGCCGGGCGGGGTTGTGCAGCTTGCGGAAGGCTTCGCGGAACTCCTTCATCGTGGTGCGGCCGAAGCGGTTGACCTTGATGTAGCCCACGCGCGGAGTCGCCATGTAGGCGGCGTCGATCGTATTGAGCGGAATACGGTCGCGCACGATCTCGAAGGCGATTCGCCCGGCGACACCGCGGCGGACGACCTCGATCGAGACCTTCGATCCCGTGGCGCCGCGCAGGTATTTCGGCACATCGCTGCTGCGCATGCCGACCGCCTCGAGCGTGTCGATGCGGACGATCCGGTCGTTGGGCTGCACGCCGACCCGCTCGGCAGGTCCTCCGGCGATCGTGCCCACGACGGTCACCGTATCGCGCAGGATCGAAAATTCGATGCCGATGCCGCTGAATTCGCCGTCGAAACTCGCCTCGACCGATTTCATCTCCTCGGCGCCGATGTAGGCGGAATGGGGGTCGAGCGTCGAGAGCATGCCCTCGATCGCCCCCTCGACCGGCGTTGCCATAGCCGTCGAATCGACGTAATAGCGATGCAGCAGCCGATAGGCGCGGACGAACTTCTGCAGCTGTTCCACGGCATCGTCGGCCTGCTGGGCGGCCAGCGGCAGGACCGTCGTCAGCAGGACGACGGCAAGCGACAAGAAACGACTGATCTGTTTCACGAAAGCAGTGCTACTTCAAAACGGCTGCCAAATCGGCCAGCGGCACCTGCTGCTGCTCGCCCGTGCGCATGTTTTTCAGCGTGGCGGCCTGCTGCTCGAGCTCCTGCGAACCGATGATCGCCACATAGGGGATGCCGCGGCGGTTGGCATACTCCATCTGCTTCTTCATTTTGGCGGGCTCGGGGTAGATCTCGGCCGCGATGCCGGCATCGCGCAGCGTGCGCAGCAGCTTCAG
>CAZVGH010000027.1:0-15537 GCA_964626515.1 uncultured Alistipes sp. | reverse complement strand
CGCCGCATGGCGGTGCTGAACCCGCTCAAGGTGGTCATCACCAACTACGACGAGGATAAGAAAGAGTACTTCACGGCGATCAACAACCCCGAGGACGAGGCTGCCGGCACGCGTCAGGTACCCTTCTCGAAGGTGCTCTACATCGAGCGCGACGACTTCATGGAGAACCCGCCCAAGAAGTTCTTCCGCCTCCAGCCGGGCGGCGAGGTGCGTCTGCGTTACGGCTACCTCATCAAGTGCGAGGAGGTCGTCAAGGACGCCGAGGGCAACATCACGGAGCTCCGCTGCACCTACGATCCGCTGTCGGGCGGCGGCTCGTCGAGCGACGGCCGTCGTGTGAAGGGCGTCATCCACTGGGTATCGGCCGCCGATGCCGTCGAAGCCGAGGTACGCCTCTTCAATCCGCTCTTCATCACCGAGGATCCCGACGACTGCGCCGAGGGCAAGACGTGGGAGGACAACCTCAATCCCGATTCGATGGTCAAGATCACGGGCTACCTCGAACCGTCGCTGCGCGAGACGCCGGTCGGTCAGGCCGTACAGTTCGAGCGCGTGGGTTATTTCTGCCCCGACACCGACTCGACGCCCGAGCACCTCGTGTTCAACCGCACGGTGACGCTCAAGGATTCGTGGGCGAAGATCAACAAATAGTCCCCGCATCCGATCACAAAAAGGCCGAACCCGCATACAGGGTTCGGCCTTTTTTCAACCCGGGAGCTCCCGCACCGTCCGTTCGGCATATTTGCGCGACACGGGCAGTGTTTCCTCCCCCACGACACACGCGGTGCGCGAGGCATGTACGACGCATGCGCGGTTAACGATATAAGCTCGATGAATACGCAGGAAACAGGCTTCGCTCAAGACAGCCTCCCATTGCGAAATCGGCGTGCGAGTGCGGTAGACGGTTCCGTCAAGTGTATGAACCGCCACCTCCGCGTCGTTCGAAGCCACATAACGGATTTGCTGCTCGGGCAGCGAGATACGCCGCCGCTCGGAGAAAAAGTCGACCGTCCGCGGCCGTCGCGCCGCACATGAGGCGCAGCGTCGGTCCAGTGCCCGTTCGGGCCAGCTCAGTGCCGCCGTCAGAAAGAGCAGGAAGAGCGGATTGAGCAGCAGCGGAGGGAAATCCATCGACCGTCCGAAACCCGCCAGATCGCGGTTCACCCAAAAGAGCAGCAGATACTCCAGTACGAGCAGCGCCGCTGTCAGATAGAAGCCGTGCAGCCAGCGTCGTCTGCCGGTCTCCCGCAACAGCTGCGGCAGCAAGATCTTCACCAACAGCAGCCCCGGCAAAAACATCGAGGCGACGAAGAGCGAGTCGCCGAAAGCGTAGCCGAGCGACGAGAGAATCGTCGCCAGAAACAGGGTGCAGCAACCCCAATAAAGAACGGTAACCGTGTAACGCATGACGCAAAGGTAACCAAAAAGCGCTTTCGACGAAAGACCGTCCGCCCCTACAGCGGGATTCGACGACGCTGACAGGGGATTCGACGTTGCAAAAAGCAACTGCGGCTCGTACCTTTGCATCGAGGAATTCCCACACAACCGATTTGTTCAACTCAACTCACGATCTATCATGAAACGATTCATCTGTTTCTTATGCTTCGCCGTGCTTCTGTCGGGCTTCCGACCGGTCTCGGCAAAAGAGAGCGCGATTTCGATCCGCCCGGCACCGGCTGCCGCCGCGCGCGCCGTACACCCCGACACGCTGTTCGAAACCGTGCCCGCCAACCTTCTCGAGCAATGGGAGGCTACATGGGAATCCGACGGACGCAGCATCGTCACGGCTCCGGACGGTACGGTGTTCGTCACCGATTACTACAAACGCCGCGACGCCGATTCGCTGCGCCGGCTCTTCACCGAAGGCGGCACAGGCTGGATGGGAGTCATCACCCTGCTGCTCGTTGCACTGCTTTTCGCAGCCCTGAAGAAGCCCGTGCGGACACGGGAACTCGGACAACTGGCACTCTGTATCGGGTTACTCTCCTTTCTCGTCGGCCTTTACGGCATGAGCGACGCGCTCCGCAATACGGGCGAAATACCCGCGCGCGTCGTCTGGAGCGGCCTGCGCATCTGTCTGATAGCCCCACTGTACGGCCTCGGTGTCTACCTCTGCTCATTGCTGCTCCGTCTGATTCGAAAACTGCGTTTCTCATGAACAAATTGCTTCTCCTCGCGGCGCTGCTGCTCGGCACCGCCGCTTTCGCCGCAGCCGAACCCGCCGCGGCCGACACGCTTTTTCGCACGGAACCCGACCTGCCGCAGGCTGAACTCACGCGCAACTGGAGCCCCGACGGCCGCACCGTCGTCAAACGGCCCGACGGTACGGTATGCGTCACGGAACACTACAAACGGCGCGACCGGGGATCGTTCTTCATGCTCTTCTTCGAGGGCGGATCGAACTGGATGACACTCATCACCCTACTGCTCTTCGCGCAGTTGCTCGCTGCCTGGAAACGGCCCGAATGTGTCCGTCTGCTGGGAACGCTCGCGCTCTGCGTCGGACTGCTATCCTTGCTGTTCGGCTGTTTTTCGGTCTGCAGTCTGCTGCGCACAACCGACGTCTCGGACGGCATCCTGTGGGCGGGGATCCGCGTAGGTCTGATCGCGCCGATCTACGGCCTTGCAGTCTGTTCGCTGTCGCTCGTCATCCGTCTGCTGCAAAAACCGCAACTGCTCTAATCGTCCCCATCCCGCAATGCGAGGCCCGGTTTTCCGCACGGAGAACCGGGCCTTTTCGGCTGCGACCCTTCGCCGATTCGGCATTTTTTGCTATCTTCGCTGAAGATATCGTACAACACCGCACATGATTCTCTCCTTTCATATCGAATACCGCACCATCTGGGGCGAAACGGTCATACTCCGTCTCGGCGACCGCCGCATCCCGATGCACTACACCGACGGCGGCCGCTGGAGCGTCGAAATCGCGACAGAACCCGACGCCGAGCTCCGCTACGGCTACGAAATCGAGGTCGACGGGCACTGTGTCCGCCGCGAATGGCAGCCGCACGTGCTGCGCCTCGCACCGCAGCTCCGCCGTGCAACGATCGTCGACCGCTGGTCGGAGCGCGGCGACGACGCTCCCTTCTGCGCCTCGGCCTTCACGCGCGGCATCTTCGCCCGCGGCGAACAGCCGTCCGACGCACTTGGCGGCAGCGCCGCAAAAGGCGGCATGCTGCAACTGAAGGTGCTCCTGCCGACCGTCCGTCCCGACGAGGTGCTGGCCGTCGCAGGCAGCCACCCGACGCTCGGAAACTGGCAGCGGATCGTCCCGCTCGACGACCGCGAGTTCCCCTGCTGGCAGCTCGCGCTGCCCGCCGACGAGGCCTTCGAATACAAACTGCTCGTCGCCGACCGCCGCACCCTACGGCCGCTCCGATGGGAGTCGGGAGACAACCGCCTCCAGGAGAGCATCCCCGCAGAGGAATGCCTCGTCCTCGAGGCGGCACCCTGCTTCGACACGCCCCGCTGGCGCGGTGCGGGAACGGCGATCCCCGTCTTCTCGCTCCGTTCGGAGGAGGATTTCGGCATCGGCGAATTTTACGATCTGAAACTGCTCGTCGACTGGGCCGCAGCCACGGGACAACGCGTGATCCAGCTGCTGCCGATCAACGACACGACGATGAACGGCACCTGGGAGGACTCCTACCCCTACAATGCCAACTCGACCTTCGCGCTTCACCCGCAATTCATTCGGCTGACCGCCGCCGGTATCGAACCCGATGCCGAATACCGGCAGCTGCAGGCGGAGCTGAACGCCCTGCCGCAGGTCGACCACGAGCGGGTGAACCGTGCCAAAAACCGCCTGCTGCGCCGCGCCTTCGAGCGCCACGGAGCCCGCACGGCGGCCGATCCCGCCTACCGGGCCTTCGTCGAGGCGAACCGTTCGTGGCTGCTTCCCTACGCCGCCTATCGCACCCTGCGCGACGAATTCGACACGGCCGACTTCACGCAGTGGGGCGAGCTGGCCCGCTACGACGCCGCCCGCGTCGCGGCCTACTGCGAACGCCGACGCGACGAGGTGGCGTTCCACTGCTTCGTGCAGTACCACCTGCATCTGCAACTCTCGGAGGTGTGCCGCTACGCCCGCAGCCGCGGCATCGTACTCAAGGGCGACCTGCCGATCGGTGTCAGCCGCACGAGTGCCGACGCCTGGCAGATGCCGCACCTCTTTCACATGAATTCGCAGGCGGGGGCCCCGCCCGATGCTTTCTCCGTGACGGGACAGAACTGGGGCTTCCCGACCTACAACTGGGAGCGGATGGCCGAAGACGGATACGCCTGGTGGCGCGCCCGCCTCGAAAAGATGGCCGAATATTTCGACGCCTACCGCATCGACCACCTGCTCGGCTTCTTCCGCATCTGGGAGATTCCGCTGCACGCCGTGCACGGACTGCTCGGCTATTTCAACCCCGCGATGCCCTACTCCGCCGAGGAGCTGCGCCGCGAAGGGTTCGACCCCGAAGCCTGCGCTGTCCCCGCGGCAGATGCGGAGACCCTCGCAGCACTCTTCGGTCCCTATGCCGACGAGGTGCGCGCGCAGTGCACGGCAGAGGATCGGCTGCTGCCCGCCTGCGACACGCAGCGCAAGGTCGTCGCCCGCTTCTCCGGCGACGACGAACGTTCGACCCGCATCCGCGACGGACTGCTCACGCTGCTCGACGACGTGCTTTTCATCGAGGATCCCCGCCGCAAGGGATATTTCCATCCCCGCATCGGCGGACAGAGCACGCGGCGCTTCGCCGCCCTCGATCCGCAGCTCCGCGAGGCGTTCGACCGCCTGCACAACGACTTTTTCTACCGTCGGCACAACGATTTCTGGAAGGAGTCGGCCCTGCGCAAACTGCCTGCGCTGCTCGCGGCATCGGGCATGCTCGCCTGCGGCGAGGATCTCGGCATGATCCCCGACTGCGTTCCCGAGACGATGCATCGTTTGAAAATCCTCTCGCTCGAGATCCAGCGCATGCCCAAGACGGCCGGCGAATGCTTCGCCGATCCGGCCCGTTACCCCTATCTCTCGGTCTGCACCACCTCGACGCACGACATGACGCCGCTGCGCGCCTGGTGGGAGGAGGATCGTCCGCTCACCGAGCGCTTCTACCGCGAGGTGCTCGGCGAAACCGGCACAGCACCCGAAGCCTGTCCGCCGCAGCTCTGCCGCCGCATCATCGAGCAGCACCTCGCCTCCCCCGCCATGCTGACCATTCTGCCGCTGCAGGACTGGCTGGCGTGCGACGGCACGCTGCGCTTCGCGCATCCCGAGCAGGAGCGCATCAACGTTCCCGCCATCCCGCGCTATTTCTGGCGCTACCGCCTGCACCTCACGCTCGAACGGCTCCTCGCCGCCGATGCGTTCAACCGCACGCTGCACGAAGCCGTCGTGCGGAGCGGGCGCAGCTGACCGGGATTCCCCGAACATGCAGCGAGCCGGCGGATTTATTCCGCCGGCTCGCTCGCTTTAGCAAAGATCGCTGCTTACTTCCGCGTATTGAGGAAGCATTCGATCGTATTCTCCATCAGGCAGGTGATCGTCATCGGTCCGACGCCGCCCGGCACGGGGGTCAGCACCGAGGCCTTCGGCTCGATCGCCGCGAAATCGACATCGCCGCAGAGCTTGCCCGTCTCGGGATCACGGTTCACGCCGACGTCGATCACGACGGCATTCTCGCCTACCATATCGGCCGTAACGAACTTCGGACGACCGATCGCCACCACCAGAATCTCGGCACGACGCGTCACCTCGGCGAGGTTCTTCGTGCGGCTGTGCGCCATCGTCACCGTCGCGTTGCGGTCGAGCAGCAGTTTCGACACGGGCAGCCCCACGATGTTGCTGCGGCCGATCACCACCGCCTCCTTGCCTGCGATCTCCACCCCGGCACTCTCCAGCATGCGGATGATGCCTTTCGGGGTACAGGGCAGCGTGCAGGGCTGCTTCTGCCACAGCGCGGCGACGTTCGACGGGTGGAAGCCGTCGACATCCTTGCGCACGTCGATCGCGGCGATCACACGCTCCTCGCGGATGTGTTTCGGCAGCGGCAGCTGCACCAGAATACCGTCCACCGTATCGTCGGCATTCAGCTCGGCGATCAGCGCCAGCAGCTCCTCCTCCGAGATCGACGCCTCGCGGCGGATCGTCGTATTGCGGATGCCCACCTCGGCCGAGGCCTTCGCCTTGCCCGTCACGTAGGATACGCTGGCGGGATTGTCGCCCACCAGAATCACCGCCAGATGAGGCACACGGCCGTACTTGGCGGGAAACTCGGCCACCTCGGCAGCCATGGCGGCCTTCATCGAGGCCGAAAGTTCTTTACCACTGATTATTTTCGCCATATTCTTCGCTTGTTTGGTTCGATTCCGGTTACTCGCCGAAGGCGCAGTGACCGATATCGGTACGGTGAAAGAGGTTGTCGCAGTCGATGCGGGCCACGTCGGCCAGCGCATTTTCGCGTGCTTCGGCCAGCGTGGCACCCTTGCCCACGACAAACAGCACACGGCCGCCGGCCGTCAGCGTGCGGTCGCCGTCGGCCTTCGTACCCATGTGGTAGACGGCACCCTCGGTCCGGTCGAGCCCCTTGATCTCGATACCCTTCTCGTAGCTGCCCGGATATCCCTTCGAGGCCAGCACGATGCCGAGCGTCGCAAAATCGTGCCACTCGAGCGTCGCCTCGCCGCCGTCGGCAACGGCGCAGAAAATATCGACGATGTCGCTCTTCAGGCGCGGCAGCACCACCTCCGTTTCTGGATCGCCGAAGCGGGCGTTGAACTCGATCACCTTGATGCCCTGCGGCGTCTTCATCAGACCGCCGTACAGCACCCCTTCGAAGGGACACCCCTCGGCCGCCATCGCGCGTGCCACGGGCTTCAGGATCCGCTCCAGCGAATACTGCTCGTCCTCGGCCGTAATGAAGGGCAGCGGCGAATAGGCACCCATGCCGCCCGTATTGGGACCCTTGTCGCCGTCGTAGGCGCGCTTGTGGTCCTGCGCCAGCTGCATCGGCCATACGCGCTCGCCCGAGACGAAGCACATGAACGAGAACTCGGGACCCTCGAGGAACTCCTCGACGACCACCTTGCCGTGGCCGAACTTGTCGTCGAGCAGCATGTCGCGCAGCGCGGCATCCGCCTCCTCCAGGGTCGTGGCGATCACGACGCCCTTGCCGGCAGCCAGTCCGTCGTACTTGAGGACCGTCGGCAGCGGACGGGCCTCCACATAGGCGCGGGCCTCCTCGTAGGAGGTGAAGGCGCGGAAAGCGGCCGTCGGCACGTCGTATTTGGTCATGAGTTCCTTGGCGAACTCCTTGCTCGATTCGATGCGGGCTGCGGCCTGCGTCGGACCGAAGATGCGCAGCCCCGCCTTCTTGAAGGCGTCGACCACGCCGACGGCCAGCGCCGCCTCGGGACCGACGACCGTCAGGCCGATCGCATGCTCGCGGGCGAACTCGACCAGCCGGTCGACCTCCGTCTCGCGGATCGCCACGCACTCGGCCTGTCGGGCGATGCCCGCATTGCCGGGTGCCGCGTAGATCTTCACCGCCTGCGGCGAGCGCGACAGCGCATCGACGACGGCATGTTCGCGGCCGCCCGATCCGATGACGAGGATATTGAGTTGTTTCATGGTGTAAATTCGGGTGTTGGGGTTAAAACTTGCATGCGGACCGTGCAGCCCGCGCATTCCGGAGGCGGCCGTCGAAGCGGCGGCCGGGCGCCCGTTCGCAGGCTCCCGACGCCTCTTTAGTGTTTGAAGTGGCGCTCGCCCGTGAAGCACATCGCGATGCCCAGCTCGTCGGCCTTGCGGATCGAATCCTCGTCACGCACCGAGCCGCCCGGCTGAACGATCGACGTCACGCCGTACTGGGCGGCCAGCGTCACGCAGTCGTCGAAGGGGAAGAAACCGTCCGAAGCCAGCACGACACCCTCGGCGACACCCGCTGCGCGGGCCTGCTTGAGCGCGATCTCGGCCGAACCGATGCGGTTCATCTGACCGGCACCCACACCCAGCGTGCAGCCGTTCTTCACGGCAACGATGGCGTTCGACTTGACGTGCTTGACGATGCGCCAGCCGAAGTTCAGATCGGCCAGCTCGGTCTCGGCGGGACGTTTCGCCGTCACGCACATGTCGGCGGCAACCGTCTTGGTCGTCGTGTCGAGGTTCTGCACCAGCAGACCGCCCGCCACGCTCACGTACTGGCGCTGCACACGCTCGTCGCGCGTCATGTCGACCTCGACCAGTCGCAGGTTCTTCTTCGCGGTGAGCACCTCGAGCGCACCCTCCTCGAACTTCGGAGCCATGATGATCTCGAGGAAGATCGGCTTCATCAGCTCGGCCGCCTCGCGCGTCAGCGGGCGGTTCACGGCGACGATACCGCCGAAGATCGAGACCTTGTCGGCCTCGTAGGCCTTCGTCCACGCCTCGACCACGTCGCGGCCCGTAGCGGCGCCGCAGGGATTCATGTGCTTGAGGCCCACGCAGAACGGCTCGTCGAACTCGCGCACGATCTGCAGGGCGGCGTTGGCGTCCTGAATGTTGTTGTAGGAGAGCTCCTTGCCGTGCAGCTGACGGGCCGTGGCCAGCGAGAAGGGCACCGTGACGCCCGTCTCACGATAGAAATCGGCAGCCTGGTGCGGGTTCTCGCCGTAACGGAGCGACTGCACGCGGTCGAACTCGAGGAAAAGTTTCTCGTTCAGCCCCGCCTGACGGCGCATGTAGGTGGCGATCATGGCATCGTACTCGGCCGTATGGGTATAGGCCTTGGCCGACAGCTCGAGGCGCGTCTGCTTCTCGGTGTTGCCGACGCGGCCGATCTCCTCCAGCACGCGGGCATAGTCCGACGGATCGCATACGACCGTCACGTCGGCCCAGTTCTTGGCGGCCGAACGCAGCATCGACGGACCGCCGATGTCGATATTCTCGATCGCCTCTTCGATCGTCACACCCTCCTTAGCGATCGTCTGGCGGAACGGGTAGAGGTTCACGCAGACCATGTCGATCCACTCGATGCCGTTCTCCTTCAGGGCGGCGCAGTGGTTCGGATCGTCGCGGCGGGCCAGCAGGCCGCCGTGCACCTTGGGGTGCAGCGTCTTGACACGGCCGTCGCAGATCTCGGGGAAGCCCGTGACGTCGCTGATGTTGATTACCTCGACCCCGTTGTCGAGCAGGAGTTTCATCGTGCCGCCCGTGGCGATCACCTCCCAGCCCAGGGCCCGCAGGCCTTTCGCGAACTCGACGATGCCCGTCTTGTCGCTTACGCTGATTAAAGCTCTTTTCATGGTTTATCTGTTTTACGTAATTTCACATTTCGGGTCGTCCGACGCCGTCACTGCGCAAGCAGGCGGCGGATCGTCTCGACGTAGAGCGGATACTCCGTCTCGTGGATGCGCCGCTCGAGCTCGGCGAGGTCGTCGCCGTCGTACTCGAAGGCGCGCTGCGCCAAAATGCGGCCGCCGTCGAGCGAGCTGTCCACCTCGTGAACCGTTACGCCGAAGACCTTGACACCGGCCGCCAGCGCCTGCTCGGGCGCATGCGCGCCGCGGAAGGCGGGCAGCAGCGAGGGGTGGATGTTGATGATCCGCCCGCCGTAAGCCCCGAGCAGCGTTTCGCCCACCAGCCGCATGTAGCCGGCCAGACAGACCAGATCGACGCGCGCAGCATCGAGCCATGCGACGATCTCGCGCTCGTACTCCGCCTTCGAGGCATAGTTCTTCGCCGCGAAGGCGAAACAGTCGATGCCGTGCCGGGCGGCACGCGTCACCACGGCGGCCGAGGGCCGGTCCGTGACGACCAGCACCACCTCGGCGGGCAGTTCACCCCGCTCGGCGGCCGTTGCGATCGCCTCGAAATTGGTGCCGTTGCCGCTGGCGAAGACCGCTATCCGTCGCATCGCGCTATCGGATAACGACCCCCTCGGTATCCGTCACGCGGCCGATCACCGAGGCGCGCTCGCCCTGCGCACGCAGGATCTCGATCGCCTTGTCGGCCTCGGCGGCGTCGAGGGCGATCACCATGCCGATACCCATGTTGAAGATGTTGAACATCTCGCGATGCGGGATGCCGCCCCACTTCTCCAGCGCACGGAATACGGGCAGAATCTCCCACGAGCCCTCTTCGACCTCGATACCCTGCCCCTCGCGGAGGATGCGCGGGATATTCTCGTCGAAGCCGCCGCCCGTGATGTGGCTGATGCCGTGCACGTCGCAGTTGCGGATCACCTCCAGCACCTGCTTGACGTAGATGCGCGTCGGGGTCAGCAGCTTCTCGCCCAGCTTCGCACCGGGTAGCTCGGCATACTCCGCCTGCAGATCGAGGTTATTGTCGGCCAACACCTTGCGAACCAGGCTGAAGCCGTTCGAGTGCACACCGCTCGACGCGATGCCCACCAGCACGTCGCCGACCTTCACCTTCGAGCCGTCGATGAGCTTCTTGCGCTCGACGACGCCCACCGTGAAGCCCGCGATGTCGTACTCGCCGTCGGCATACATGCCCGGCATCTCGGCCGTCTCGCCGCCCACGAGGGCGCAACCCGCCTGACGGCATCCTTCGGCCACGCCGGCGACGATCTGCTCGATCTTCTGCGGCTCGTTGTTGCCCACGGCCACGTAGTCGAGGAAGAGCAGCGGTTCGGCGCCCTGTGCCAGCACGTCGTTGACGCACATGGCCACGGCGTCGATGCCGATCGTATCGTGCTTGTCCATGGCGAACGCCAGCTTGAGCTTCGTGCCCACGCCGTCCGTACCGCTCACCAGCACGGGCTCTTCGACCTTCAGCGCCGCCAGGTCGAACATCCCGCCGAAGGCGCCGATGTTGCCCATGACGCCCGTGCGGGCCGTCGATGCGACGTGTTTCTTGATGCGGCGAACCACTTCGTATCCGGCCTCGAGGTTGACGCCGGCCTTTTCATAGGACTGTGCCATATAACTGTTTCGTTTTTTAGAATTTACCGTCTTTGTTCGCGTGCTCCTTGTCGGTGTAGAGCGCCGTCGGATAGCGGCCCGTGAAGCAGGCCGTGCAGAGCTCCTTGCGGCAGCTCGCCGTATAGAGCGCCGGCTCCGAAAGGAAGGCCAGCGAGTCGGCCCCGATCGTCTTGCAGACCTCGTCGACCGGCATGCGGGCTGAGATCAGCTCGTCGTAGGTCGACGTGTCCACGCCGTAGAAGCAGGGGGCGATCATCGGGGGCGAAGCGATGCGGACGTGCACCTCCGTGGCACCCGCCTCGCGCAGCAGCGCGACGATGCGGCGCGACGTGGTGCCGCGCACGATCGAGTCGTCGACCAGCACGACACGCTTGCCCTTGACGATCGTCCGCACGGCCGAGAGCTTCATGCGGACGCCCTTCTCGCGCAGCTCCTGCGTGGGCTGGATGAAGGTGCGGCCGATGTACTTGTTCTTGATAAGGCCCATTTCGTAGGGCAGACCGCTCGCCTCGGCGTATCCCATCGCGGCGCTCAGGCTCGAGTCGGGCACGCCGACCACGATGTCGGCATCGGCGGGCGACTCCTCGAAGAGCAGACGGCCCGACGCCTTGCGGCACGCATGGACGTTGCGCCCCTCGATGTCGCTGTCGGGACGGGCGAAATAGATGTACTCCATCGAGCACATCTGGTAGCGCTTGTACTGCGAATAGTGGCTCGAACGCAGGCCGTGGTAATCGATCGTCACCACCTCGCCGGGCTCGACGTCGCGCACGTACTCGGCACCGATCACGTCGAAAGCGCACGTCTCGCTCGCCACGACGTAGCCGTCGCCGATGCGGCCGATCGACAGCGGGCGCAGGCCGTACTTGTCGCGGGCGGCATAGAGGCGGCGCGAGGTCATGATGACGAAGGCGAAGGCGCCCTCGAGCATATTCAGCGCCTCGAGAATGGCATGGATGCGCGGACGGTCGGGCGAGTGGGTCTCCTTCTTGATCAGGTGGGCCAGCACCTCGCTGTCCGAACTCGACTGGAAGAGGCTGCCGCGGTTCTCAAGGTAGAGGCGCAGCTGGGCCGAGTTGACGATGTTGCCGTTGTGCGCCAGCGAAAAATCACCCGTGTTGTGGCGGAACAGGAACGGCTGGACGTTCTCCAGACGGTTGCCGCCCGCGGTCGAATAGCGCACGTGGCCGATCGCCATGGAGCCTTTCAGGCGTGCGAGCTCCTCCTCCTTGAAGACCTCCGTCACAAGCCCCTTGCCCTTGCTGCGGTTGAACTCGCCGTCGGCGTCGACCGTCACGATACCGCAGCCCTCCTGTCCGCGGTGCTGCAGGGCATGCAGTGCATAATAGGTAAGCGAAGCCGCGTTGTCGACACCGTAGATGCCGACAACGCCGCACTCCTCGTGGATCTCGCGATCCGAATAGGGAACCATCATGAATGAATCCGGTTACTTATTTCGTAATCTGTTGCAGACGGGCGAGAATCTCCTCGTAAGCCTCGCGCACGCGGCCCAGGTCGCGGCGGAAGCGGTCCTTGTCGAGCTTCTCGTTGGTCGTGGCATCCCACAGACGGCACGTGTCGGGCGACACCTCGTCGGCCAGCACGATCTCGCCGTCCGACGTCTTGCCGAACTCGATCTTGAAGTCGATCAGACGGATGTTCATCTGGGCAAAGAGACCCTTCAGCACCTCGTTGATCTTGGCCGTCATCTTGTAGATCACGTCCAGCTCCTCGTAGGTTGCGGCACCCAGCGCCACGGCGTGATGGTCGTTGATCAGCGGGTCGCCCAGTTCGTCCTTCTTGTAGCAGATATCGAAGATCGTGTTCGAGGGCTCGGTACCCTCCTCGATGCCCAGACGCTGTGCCATCGAACCGGCCACGACGTTGCGCACGATCACCTCCAGCGGAATGATCGTCACCTTGCGGCAAAGCTGGTCGCGGTCGTTGAGCGTCTCGATGTAGTGGGTCTTCACGCCCGCCTTCTGCAGCTCGTGGAAGATCAAGGTCGAGATGGCGTTGTTCAGCACGCCCTTGTTTTCAATCGTGGCTTTCTTCACGTTGTTGAACGCCGTAGCCGCATCCTTGTAGTGGATGATGATCTTGTCGGGATCGTCGGTGAGGAATACCTGTTTTGCCTTGCCCTCGTAGAGCATTTCGAGCTGTTGCATAATTGTAAGTTATTTGAATGGTTTTCGGTTTTCTTTATCGGTTTGTCACACTCGCGTTTCGGAACGCCGCAATCCGCAAAGCGCTATCGCTTGCGGAAATAGCGGACGGCGTTCTCGAAGAGCGGCTGGCATTTGTTGCCGGCGATGTTCTTGTAGAGCTGCTCCTCGTAGCGCTCCGTATGGCCCATCTTGCCCAGGATGCGGCCGTCGGGCGAAACGATGCCCTCGATCGCATAGGACGAGCCGTTCGGGTTGTAGGGCGCCTCGGCCGTCGGACGACCCTGCGGGTCGACGTACTGGAAGGCCACCTGTCCGCGCTCGAAGAGTTCGCGGGCCAGCTCCTCGCCGACGACGAACTTGCCCTCGCCGTGGCTGACGGCAATGGCGTGCTCCTCGCCGAGCGTGAACGACGAGAGCCACGGCGAGCGGGTCGTCGCCACGCGCGTGGTGACGATCTGCGAGATGTGGCGGTTGATGTCGTTGCGGAAGAGCGTCGGCGACGCCTCGGTCACCATACCCAGACGGCCGTAAGGCAGCAGACCCGACTTGACGAGGGCCTGGAAGCCGTTGCAGATGCCGAGGATCAGGCCGCCGCGGTCGAGCAGCGCGTGAATCTCGTTGCGGACCGCCTCGTTGTTCAGCACGTTGACGATCAGCTTGGCGCTGCCGTCGGGCTCGTCGCCCGCCGAGAAGCCTCCGCTGAGGACGAAGATGTGGGCCTGACGGATCTCGCGGCACATCTCGTCGATCGAGCGCAGGATATCGTCGCCCTCGAGGTTGCACAGCACGCTCGAGCGCACCTCGGCGCCCGCCGTGCGGAAGGCCTTGGCCGTATCGTAGTCGCAGTTCGTACCGGGGAAGACGGGCAGATAGGCGATCGGATGCTCGACCGCCTCGCCGGGATAGGTCACCGTGCAGGGAGCGGGCTCGGAGGTCATCACCTCGGCCCGGTTCTCGCCCTTGTCGGGATAGACCGTGGCGAAACGTGCGCGGTTGGCCTCGAAGAGCCCGTCGAGCGACAGGCGGGCGTCGCCCACCGCAATCGTCTCCTCGTCCGTCGTGCGGCCGATCTCCTCGGCGGCATCGAAGGCGAGCGCCTCGCTGCTCTCGACGATGATCGAACCGTAGGCGTAGTCGTACAGGCGCTCCTCGGGCATCGTGATCTCGACGCCGACGCCGTTACCGAAGGCCATCTTGGCAAGACCTTCGCCCACGCCGCCCGTGCCGACCGCCCAGGCCGAGAGGATGCGGCCGTCGGCGATCGCATCGCTGACGAAATCGAAATTGCGCTTCAGCTGCTCCGTATCGGGCATGTAGTGCTCGTCGGGCGTATGACGAATGAGGTAGAGACGGTGCCCGGCACCCTTCAGATCGGTCGAAATGACGCGCTCGGCGTCGACGGTCGTGATACCGAAGGCCATGAGCATCGGCGGCACGTTGATATCTTGGAAGGTGCCCGACATCGAGTCCTTGCCGCCGATCGACGGCAGCCCCAGCTCCACCTGCATCTTCAGCGCACCCAGCAGGGCTGCCAGCGGCTTGCCCCACGAGGTCGGCTGCTTGGTCATGCGCTCGAAATACTCCTGATACGAGTAGCGCATCTTTTCGTAGCGCGCACCTGCGGCCACGACCTTCGCGGCAGCCTCGACAACGGCATAGGCCGCACCGTGGTAGGGGCTCCACGAGGCGATCACGGGGTTGTAGCCGAAGGCCATGATGCTCGACGTGGTCGTATAGCCGTCGACGGGCAGTTTCTGCACCGAAACCTGCGTCTCGCTGCGCTGCATGCGGCCGCCGAAAGGCATGAGGACCGTCGAACGGCCGATCGTCGAGTCGAACATCTCGATAAGGCCTTTCTGCGACACGACGTTCCAGTCCTTCAGGTTGTTCGTGAAGCGCTCGGCTGTCGTCGCACCCTCGACCGTGCGGGCGAAGGGATCGCACTCCTCGACCGCAGCCACAGCCGCCTCGGCGTAATGCTTCGCGCCTGCCGAGTCGATAAACTCGCGGCTCAGGTCGACCACCTTGTCACCCTTGTAGAACATGCGCATGCGCGCCGTATCGGTCACGTCAGCCACCTGCACCGCCTCGATGTTCTCCTCGCGGCAGTACTGCATGAAAGCCTCGACGTCCTTCGGTTCGATCACGACCGCCATGCGTTCCTGCGACTCGCTGATGGCCAACTCCGTGGCGTTCAGGCCGCTGTATTTCGTCGGCACGCGGTCGAGGTAGATATCCAGACCGTCGGCCAGCTCGCCGATCGCCACGCTGACACCGCCCGCACCGAAATCATTCGATTTCTTGATGAGGCGCGTCACCTCGGCGCGACGGAACAGGCGCTCCAGCTTGCGCTCCTCGGGGGCGTTGCCCTTCTGCACCTCGCTGCCGCACGTTTCGAGCGACTTGGCGTCGTGCTCCTTCGACGAGCCGGTAGCTCCGCCGATGCCGTCACGGCCCGTGC
>CAZVGH010000026.1:0-15790 GCA_964626515.1 uncultured Alistipes sp. | reverse complement strand
CCCCCGAAGAGCCTCGTTTTGAAAGTCATCTTTTTCATAGGCTGATAATTTTAAGTGAATAAGTAAAACGGTATTTCGGCTTTGTCGCGGACCGGTCGGCTCTCTTTTTTCGCCCAAAAGGCGAGCGGCGGAGCCGAAATTCCAAATTCAAAATTCAGGATTCAAGATTTGCGGACGGATAACAACCCCACTAACCATTTTTCATTTTTCATTTTTCATTTTTCATTTTTCATTTGCGACGGCATGAGCCGTCGTGCAGCCCGCAGCCGCCCCCGGGCGGAGGGCTGCAATTCGCATGCGCTCGCACACATCGCTTCGCTCGGCTGCGGGCCGCCTTCGGAGAGGTGTTTTTCGAGCCGGCGCAATGCACTCTTGCGCGGCGCGAACCCGCACGGCGAAGGCCCGCTCGCACAACGGCGCCGCAGCCCCTCCTCGCCTCATCACATAATAAAATTTTTAAGTTATGTATCCTGTGTGCGTCCGGCGAATGCAGCAGGAAGATACCGGTCTCGATACAAAACGATTACGGCGCGAAAATGCCGCGAAATCCGTCCGAAACCTCGCTGTGCGTATTAATTAAAATTTTTTCAAATCATCGCTCATGCCGCTGCCGCGCAGCCGACAGCCCCGGAAAAATTCGATCGAAAGTCGATTTTTTTCTGAAAACACTTGTTTTCGCGGCGGGAATTTTTATAACTTTGTATTTCGGATCGGGGGCATGTTGTCTTCTGTCGGTTACTTTGTACAGTTTCCAGCGAGCTGTAGGAAGCTGCAAAATGCTTGAAAAACAAACCGTTAAATCACAGGTTGACTTTTGGGCGAAAAAAGACGAGCGCCGTCCGGTCCGAAACGAAAAAGACAAAAAACACACGAAATACCTTTTTACTTAACTTAAAATTATCAGCCTATGAAAAAGATGACATTCAAAACGAGGCTCTTCGGAGGTTTCGTCGCTGTCGCTGCCGCGCTGCTCGCAGTCTCCTGCGTGCGCGGTTTCGATGACAACGAGACCTGGAAAAGCGACGCGACGGGCATCCAGCTCGAATCGCCCGCTTTGACCGAGGCCAACTTCTCCACCAAGGTGAACGCCGACGGTTCGGAGAGCGTACAGGTAGCCTGGACCGTAGTGAAGGGCGCCGGCGGTTACGAGTGCTCGGCGACGATCGTCGACGACCCCACGAACCCCGTCGAGATCTTCAACGGCGTGGTCGACAGCCCCACCTTCTCCTTCGAGAAACTCGAGGATACGAAGTATGAGGTCAAGGTCCGCACGCTCGGCAACGAGAAGCTCAACAACACGGAGGCCGCCGCTGCGACCAACGTAGCCTACAGCACCCTCGTTCCCGCCCAGAAGATCCCCGCAGGCCAGGACATCGTGGCTTTCGTCGAGGCTAACATGCTCGACCAGGAGACCGAGCAGGCTTTCGAGCTCGAGGCAGGCGCTTCGTATGAGATCAACGCCCCGCTCGATTTCGGCAACCACCTCGTAACGTTCCGCGGCGACAAGGTGAACCGCCCGACGGTCAAGTTCGGCTACGACGGCGTGATCCGTACGCAGGCCGGTCTGAAGATCAAGTTCATCAAGTTCGACTGCGACGAGATGGCCTCGAAGGGCGTCATTGAGTGCTCGGACGAGGTGGATCCGTCGCTCTCGGCCACCAACCTCGGCATCGGCACGAACAACGTCTACATCCTCGTCGATCCCATCGTGATCCAGGAGTGCATCTTCCGTCAGGTGAAGCGCTGCCTCTTCTACACGGGTATCCACGCTTACGGCGTATCGGACATCCGTCTGATGGACAGCGTCGTGCAGCTCGACAACGACGGCCAGTCGTTCGGTGATGCCGCCGTATTCTGCACCTACTCGACGCAGTCGCTCGCTCCTACGGGTTCGGCCAACTGGGCAGGCGCCATCCGCAATGTCACGGTGAAGAACTCGACCCTCTACAACATCCGTAGCAACGGCAAGAACCGCATGATCCGCTTCCTGTCGAACCAGCTCGGCAAAGTCTTCGACTCGCAGTACGGCGGTGCCACGTTCGAGAACTGCACGATCAGCAAGATCATGGACAACAAGGAGTTCGGTAACAACACCCCGAACCGCGCCGAGTACACGATTACCTTCAACAACAACATCTGCTACGACTGCTGGCGTCTGCAGAAGTTCATCCAGGGCAACAACACGAAGAACGTGAACAAGGAGACGAACACGATCTTCGGCGTGAAGAACGCAGTGGACAGCACCGACGGCTCGAAGTATGCCACCGAGGAGGATCCCCAGTTCGTCGGCCCGATCGACCAGCCGTGGGATCTCACGAAAGAGGACGGCGGCGTGAACTTCAAGGCGAACGGCGCCATCTCGTCGACGATCGGTGACCCGCGCTGGAAGTAATAACCTAAAACAAAGAAACAGAAGAAGATATGAAGAAAAATTTCATATACAGCTTTTGCCTCTCGCTGCTGATGGTTTTCGCGACCGTGACGGCGTGGGCGCAGCAGACGGTGCAGGGTACCGTCGTGGATGAGGCCGGCCAGCCCGTGATCGGTGCTTCGGTCATCGTCAAGGGTACGACCGTCGGTACGACGACCGGCGTCGACGGCAAGTTCTCGATCCCCGTACCCGCCAAAGGTACGCTCGAGGTTTCGTTCCTCGGTTACATCCCCGAAACGATCGCCGACATGAGCGCGGCCGCCAAGGTCGTCCTCAAGGAGGACAAGCAGCAGATCGAAGAGGTCGTAGTCGTCGGTTACGGCGTGCAGAAGAAGGCCCACCTGACGGGTTCGGTCGCTGCCGTTCCGATGGACGAGATCGCCGACATCTCGACCGGTAGCCTTTCGACCGCCCTCTCGGGCCTGATGAACGGTGTCTCGGTGAGCGGCGGCGAAGCACGTCCCGGTACCGACGCCACGATCTACATCCGTAACAACAACTCGTCGATCTCGGGTTCGGTCGAGCCGCTCTACGTAATCGACGGCTTCATCCTGAACGCCTCGGCCTTCAACAACCTCGACGCCTCGTCGATCGAGACGATCTCGGTGCTGAAGGACGCATCGGCCGCCGTCTACGGTTCGCGTGCCGCCGGCGGTGTCATCCTCGTGACGACGAAGAAGGGTAAGCTCGGCGCGCCGAAGATCTCGTACAGCGGTACGGTGGGTATCACCGACGCCGTGTCGACGCCCAAGATGCTGAACACCTATAACTACGGCCGCCTGTGGAACGCCGTGCGCTTCGCCGACCCCACGGAGCAGGATCTGAACCCCACCTACGACATCTTCCAGGCAGACGAGCTCCAGGCCATGAAGAGCCTGCGCTACGACCTGCTCGACAAGTATTGGAAGACGGCCGTCACGCACCAGCACAGCATCAACCTGTCGGGTGCCACGGAGGCCGCCAGCTATTTCGCCAACATCTCCTATTTCAACCAGGACGGTAACCTCGGCAAGCTCGACTACGACCGCTGGAACTTCCGCGCCGGTGTCGATCTGAAGGTTAGCAAGTACCTGAAGGCCAGCCTGCAGGTATCGGGTGACTACGGCAAGAAGAACAGCCCGCTGATGAAGGTGCAGAGCTCGTCGGCAGAGCGTGACTACGCCATGCTGCTGACCCACCCGCAGTACATCCCCGAGGAGGTGAACGGCAAGTACATCGCCTCCTACGGTATCTCGAACGAGGAGCTCAACGCCACGCAGTGCTACAACTACGCCCTGCTGCAGAACTCGAGCGACTACCAGCGCAACATGAGCTCGCATACCTATATTAACGGTGCCGTCGAGTACAACTTCGGCTGGAGCCGCATCCTGAAGGGCCTGAACCTCCGTTTCAGCTACTCGAAGGCCATCTCGACCTCGAAGAGCAACGAGTTCGGTACGTCGTTCAACCTCTACAAACTCGCCGAGCGCTCCGGCAGCGGCGAGCACCTCTACACGCCGACCTCGAGCAATGCGCAGTACTATCAGGAGGTCCTGATGGCCGACGGCAACTTCCTCCAGGCGCACGGCGGTAAGATCTCGAACGGTAAGGACGGCGGTTACATCCAGCGCGACATGAGCCGCTCGGACAACTACCAGATGAACTTCACGGCCAGCTACGCCCGCGACTTCGGCAAGCACTCCGTAAGCGCCCTCTTCTCGATCGAGAAGACCGAGTCGGAGTCCGAGAACGTACACGCCGAGGGTATCAATCCCTACGAGTTCTCGAACGGCCAGTCGAACTCGCTCAACACGGCGATTGCCGGCGACAAGACCACCTCGTCGACCTGGGGTCGCTCGGAGTCGGGTACGCTGTCGTATGTGGGCCGCGTGAACTACGCTTACGACGACAAATACCTGCTCGAGTTCCTGATCCGTTCGGACGCCTCGACGAAGTTCGCTCCCGAGAACTACTGGGGCTACTTCCCGTCGCTGTCGGCAGGTTGGGTGATCTCGAAGGAGAACTGGTTCGCCGACAACGTACAGTGGGTGGACTTCCTCAAGCTGCGCGCTTCGTTCGGTCTGACCGGTCGCGACAACATCGCGGCTTGGCAGTGGATGCAGACCTACAACATGTCGGGTGACAAGGGCGGCGTCTTCGGTGAGAACGGTACCGCCGGCAACCACTTCAACCAGGGCAGCGCCGTGAACCGCGGTGTCAAGTGGGACAAGTCCTACAAGGGCAACATCGGTATCGACTGGAACATCCTGAACAACCGCCTCGGCTTCACGATCGAGGGTTACTACGTATGGGACCGCGACATGCTGCTCCCGTTCAAGGGTTCGGTGCCGGGCACGGTAGGTGCTTCGTCGGCCGACCAGAACTGGGGTAAGATGGACAGCTACGGCGTCGAGTTCTCGGCCACGTGGCGCGACCGCATCGGCAAGGACTTCAAGTATCGCATCCAGCTCAACACGGGTTACTCGGACAACAAGGTCCTCCTGACCGACTGGCCGACCTCGAACCTCTACCGTTCGATCTACGAGGGTCACCGCACCGATATGGGTACGTGGGGTCTGCAGTGCATCGGCATGTTCCGTTCGTTCCAGGACATCGAGGAGTACTTCGCCAAGTACAACATCACCTCGTACCTCGGCAAGACGAAGGACCAGATGCGTCCCGGTATGCTGATCTACAAGGATATCCGCAGCGCCATGCAGGCTGACGGCACCTACCTCGGCCCCGACGGCAACATCAACGAGAACGACGACCTCGTGCGTCTGTCGAACCGCGCGAACCCGTACCACATCACGCTCAACCTGAACGCCGAGTGGAAGGGTCTCTCGCTGACGGCGCAGATCGGCGCTTCGTGGGGCGGCTACAGCACGATTCCTTCGGCTGCGCTCAACCCGAGCGACGGTACGAACTCGGGCTGGAAGAACATCGAGTACATCAACATGCCTTCGTTCTGGAATCCGGACAACATGTTCGTTTACGACGACGTATATGACGGCGCCGGCAACCTGACCGTGGCCGCCAACCGCGACGGTTACTACCCGAACCTCCGCTACGCCGACGTGAACAGCAAGGTTTCGACCTTCTGGCGCGTAAGCGGCACGCGCGTGACGCTCAACCGTCTGACGCTGGCCTACACGCTGCCGCAGAAGTGGACGAGCAAGATCGGCATCTCGTCGTGCCGCGTGAACGTAACGGGCCAGAACCTGCTGTCGTTCTACAACCCCTATCCCGACAACTTCATCGATCCGATGATGGGCTACGGCGCCTACCCGACGCTGCGCAAGTTCACGATCGGTCTGAACGTAACCTTCTAATTGAAACGGACAAGAGATTATGAAATATATCAAGAACAGCAAACTGGTCCTCGGTCTTGTGCTGACGTCGGCCGTAGCGCTCACCGCCTGCAGCGACGACTTCCTGAAGGATAAGAAGAACTATAACACGGAGACCAAGGAGATCTACAACTATTACAGTGCCGCCAACGCACGTATCAGCAACCTCTACCAGGCCTGCATGCCGAACATCCAGGCTTCGCGTACCTACCAGTTCCCGTCGATGGGTTATGCCGACGAGCACTCGCAGGCCACCGAGGAGTACACGGGCTTCAGCGTCTTCGTGGATCCGCAGAAGAACCTGAACACGGTGAGCGGCAACAGCCAGTGCCCCGACTACTTCACCTACGCCTACCAGCGTATCCGCAACGTGAACGACGCCATCGAGGGTCTCGAGTCCAGCACGCTCAACCAGGAGCAGAAGGACGAGCTGCTCGGTCAGGCCTACTTCTTCCGCGCATGGTGCTACTACTACATCTTCCGCTACTACGGCGGTGTGCCTCTGGTGAAGACCGTGCAGGATCCCGTGGCCGGCTCGATTACGCCGCGCGCATCGAGCAAGGAGACTTTCGAGTTCATCTGCGAGGACCTCGACAAGGCCGCTGCGATGCTCTACAAGAAGACCGTCGAGAGCCGCTGGGCCACGACCGACTACGGCAAGGTGACCACGGCTACCGCGCTGGCGCTGAAGGGCCGCGTGATGAACCTCTGGGCAAGCCCGCTCTTCAACCGCGACAACGACGCCGCCCGCTGGCAGGCAGCCTACGAGTTCCAGTCGGAGGCGCTGAAGACGATCGACGCTTCGGGCTTCGGTCTGGCTTACGAGGGTGATCCGGGCGCCAACGGCAAGGGTTGGGCCATGACCTTCCTCGATCTGTCGAGCAGCAAGGAGGGTATCTTCGTGACGCGTTACAACACGCACATTCCCGACCAGGCCCCCGACTACCAGCGCAACAACATCTGGGAGCAGGGTGCCCGTCCGGCCAACACGCTGGGCAACAACGGTAAGGAGCCTTCGGCCAACATCGTCGACCTCTTCCCGATGAACGACGGTCTGCGTCCGAGCACCTACGATGCCTACAACAAGCTGACCCCGTCGAAGGTTCCCTACGATGCCGAGCATCCCTTCCTGAACCGCGACCCGCGCTTCTACCGCACGTTCGCCTTCCCGGGTGTTTACTGGCGTTTCTCGGGCGACCCGAACTCGCAGAACGGTCAGACGGCGAACCCCTACAAGGGTGACCAGTACATCCTCTGGAACTACGTTTGGTACAACGACGAGACGAAGTACTACGATCCGCAGTCGGGCGACCGCTGGGGTGCCGACAACCTGCTCGGCAGCGTTCACGGCATGTACATCCGCAAGTTCTCGGACGACCTCGACGTGAACAACAAGCCGAACTACGAGTGGCACACCGAGGGTAAGTCGATCGGTTTCCGCTGCTGCCAGAGCTCGACCTTCGAGATCCGCTACGCAGAGGTGCTGCTCAACCTCGCCGAGGCCGCATGTATGACGAACAAGATGTCGGAGGCCGTGTCGCTGATGCAGCGCATCCGCGCCCGCGCCGGCTACAAGGCCGAGGACGGTCAGCACAGCGATGCCAGCTACGGTCTGCAGAACAGCCTCTCGGGCGACCAGGCCGCCTGCATGGCCGCGATCCTCTACGAGCGTCAGATCGAGTTCGCATACGAGGGCAAGCGCGCCGAGGATATGCGTCGCTGGCTGATGTACGACGGCGGTGCGAACTTCGCCGCACTCGGCAGCCGCGCACTGACGGGCTGGGGCGGCAACACGCTGACTTGGCTGGGCTTCAAGTCGCTCGTAGGCCAGCGCCGCGAGCAGATGGAGTTCCGTCTGCAGGACAAGTACAACTACACGGACGGCACGAGCGGCCGCACGTGGGCCGTGAAGGGCTCGACGCCCGCCGAGCGCGAGGCCGACAATCCGGACCCCGTGCTGAAGGAGATGACGCGCGCCGAGCGTGACGCCTACGCCGTCGACCTGAGCGAGAGCGCCATCAAGAGCGCCCCGCTGGCAGAGCAGCTGGAGAACCTGAAGTCGTTCTACGACAAGTACCTCGTCCGCAAGATGAAGAAGGGCGACAGCTACGACTCGAACAACTCGCAGCTGACCATGACGTGGCAGCCCCGCTACTACTTCTTCGGTCTGACGCAGGGCAACCAGGACGCCAACCCGACGCTGCCGCAGACGGCAGGTTGGGAGGATTCGAAGAACGGCGGTGCAAACGGCACCTTCGATCCCGCCGCTGCCGAGTAATTCGCGCACGACCTGAATAGCAAGCCGCTCCCGGTTTCGGGAGCGGCTTTTTTGTGCTTATAGAGGAGGGACACGGCGTTCGCTTGCGGCCTTTTTACGAATGCGGCCTGCTTTCCGAGGGATCGGAGGGCAGGCCGACGGTCTTTCATGCGGCAGGGCGCATGTCGATCCCGCCGCATGGCGCATATCGTGTCGAATTTGAGGTTTCGGTTGGCCGCCGGCGCGGGCCGCACGAGCGATCGGCGGATTCGCGATCCGCCGCGCGGGGCGACGCGCATCGCACGGTCACGGCAAGATCGAATCGGCAACTCATTCGAACCGCCCCTCGCCCCGACGGTCCGACAACGCCGATTTTTTAATTTCTATTTTAAAAAGATGTTTTTACAAAAGTAATAAAAATATCCGTAACGCCAACATTCAGAATTGTTTTTCGTCCTCCTTTCCCGAGCGGGCCTCCGCTCCGTACCGACCGCGAGCCCGCCCGCAAACCTCCCGGAGCGCGCCGAAAATCGCTCCGAAACGTTCTCGTAGCCGCTTCGCAGCGTGTCCGAAACCGCCGCGTGCACATCTTTTTAAAATAAAAACACACCGAATCGTTCCCACAACGATCATAACCAACTCAAATCATTGTCTAACAACTAAATGACGAAAAACATGAAACAAATTTCCAAGAATGCGGTCACCGCATGGGCCCGGAAACTGTCTCTGGTGACGCTCTTTCTGTCACTGACGGTCTTCGCCTATGCGCAGCAGCGCGTGACCGGTACGGTGACCGACGCCAAGGGCGAAGCGGTGATCGGAGCCAGCGTCGTGGTCGAAGGCACCACCAACGGCACCACCACCGGCGTCGACGGCGCCTTCTCCCTCAACGTCCCCGAAAAGGGTCGTCTGGTGGTCTCGTTCCTCGGCTATAAGAGCCAGATCGTGCCCGTGGCCGGCAAGACGACGGTGGCCGTTCAGCTCGAAGAGGATGTCGCCCAGCTCGAAGATGTCGTGGTGATCGGTTACGGTCAGGTCAAAAGACGCGACCTGACGGGTGCCGTCTCCTCGGTCAAGTCGGACGCCATCAAGCTCACCCCCTCGGCTAACCCCATGGAGTCGCTCCAGGGCCGTGTGGCCGGTCTCGATATCACCAAGTCGAGCGGCGAGGCAGGTGCCGGCGTGGCGATGCAGTTGCGCGGTAACCGTTCGATCTCGGAGGGCGGTAACCCGCTCATCATGATCGACGGTATGCCTGGCGACTACTCGACCCTCAACCCGAACGACATCGAGACGATCGAGGTGCTGAAGGATGCCTCGTCGACCGCCGTCTACGGTTCGAGCGGTTCGAACGGTGTCATCATCATCACCACCAAGAAGGGTCGCGAGGGCAAGCTGCAGGTCAACTTCGACGCCTATGTAGGTATCAGCGACTGGTCGACGCTGCCCAAAATGTCGCCCGAGCACTACGTCGCAACGGCGATCGAGGCCCGCAAGTGGGCCGGTACGTACGATCCCGACAACGACGTGCTCAACGAGGCGATGCGCGCCGCTTACGACCGCGGCGAGGTGATCGACTGGAGCAAGGCGTTGCTGCACACCGGTGTGACGCAGAACTACTCGCTCTCCGTTTCGGGCGGTACGCAGAAGACGCAGGCCTATTTCTCGGTCAACTACTCGGAGGAGCAGGGCCAGTACAAGCGTAACAACTACAAGCTCTACTCGTCGATGATGCGCATCAACCACAACATCAACAAGTGGTTCTCGGCCGGTATCCACACCCAGCTCTCGTACAGCGAGAAGGAGAGCTCCTACTCGAAGCTCGAGCAGGCCATGCGCGCCAATCCTTTCGGCCGTCTCTACAAGGAGGACGGTTCGCTCAACGAGTATCCCGTCATCGACGACAACCGTCAGGTGAACCTGCTGCTCAACGAGGATCGCGACGTGTACCGCAATCCCTCGACCTCGTTCAAGATGTATTTCCAGCCCTACGTCCGCATCACCCCCGTGAAGGGTCTGACGTGGGAGTCGCGTCTGAGCGCATCGCTCGCATACAGCGATTCGAAGAAGTTCATCGGCTTCGGTTCGTACCAGTTCTACGACGCTGCCGGTACGGGTGCCGTGGGTGCTCCGAAGGAGGAGACCTCGAGCTACACCAGCGCTTCGGTCAGCAACAGCCGCAGCTGGGGTTACACGTGGGAGAACATCCTGACCTACCAGTTCAACATCGCCGACAAGCACGATTTCACGCTGACCGGCGTTACGACCTACTCGCACAGTCAGAACGAGAGCTCGTCGGCTTCGGCTACGGGCTTCACGACGAACGCCTACAAGTGGACGAACCTCGGCAAGGCCACGGGCACGCAGACCGTCGGTTCGGGCTACTCGATGGGCAAGAGCATGGGTCTCGTCGCCCGTCTGAACTACTCGTACATGGGCAAGTACCTCTTCTCGGCTTCGGTGCGTCACGACGCCAACTCGAAGCTCGCGAAGGATTACCGCTGGGATACCTTCCCCGCCGTTTCGGCCGGTTGGCGCATCTCGGAGGAGTCGTTCATGGACGGTACGAAGGGCTGGCTCGATAACCTGAAGCTCCGCGCCGGTTACGGTGAGACGGGTGCCGCCGGTATCTCGGCCTACTCGTCGTGGTCGATTCTCGCCCAGGGCCAGATGTCGCTCGGCGGCGTGAAGGTGACCAACGCCTCGTTCCCCGAGACCATTACCAACGCCGCACTGGGCTGGGAGCGTTCGAAGAGCCTTAACATCGGTCTCGATGCCTCGTTCTTCAACAACCGCATCGACCTGAGCACCGAGTACTACATCACGAACACCGACGACGTGATCTGGAACCTCACCCTGCCCGTCAATAACGGCGGTGCCACGGCTTCGTCCTACTTCAAGACGACGGCCAACATGGCCAAGACCCGCAACAAGGGCTTCGAGATGACCCTCACGACGCGCAACATCGTCAAGAAGGATTTCCAGTGGACCTCGACCTTCACCTTTAATAAGAATAAGGAGGAGGTGAAGTCGCTCGGCGAGGGCGCTTCGGAGTTCGTCCAGATGGATACGACGAGCGACAAGGCCTACACGCTGCACGTGGGCGACCCCGTGAAGTCGTACTACCACTACAAGATCGCCGGCGTATGGCAGCTGGGCGAGGAGGCCGATGCGGCCGCCTTCGGCAAGCAGCCGGGTGACCTGAAGATCAACGTCCCGGGCATGACGAAGGTCGAGAACGGCGTATGGCAGAAGGCCTACGAGCAGGAGGACGGCACGATCGCCTACAACACCTACGATGCCGCCAACCCCTACTCGGTCAACGCAGGCGACAAGCAGATCATCGGCCACAACTCGCCCGACTGGTCGTTCGGTTTCCAGAACACGTTCGTATATAAGAACTTCGACCTGTCGATCTACATGTACGGCCGCTTCGGTTCGATGATGTACTACGATCCGCTGATGTGGTACTCGTCGGGCGGCGGTAACTTCCCCGACTACTTCAATTACTGGACGCCCGAGAACCCCTCGAACGACTTCCCGGCACTGAACTCGTCGCGCAGCTGGAAGGACGACGCCTACAACCCCTGCCGCGGTTTCGTCGACAGCTCGTTCTTCAAGATCAAGAACATCACCCTCGGCTACACGCTGGGTCAGAAGGCCTGCCGCAAGATCGGCCTGCAGCGCTTCCGCGTCTATGCGACGATCACCAACCCGCTCGTCGTGGCCAAGAGCCACCTCGTGAAGGATTACGATCCCGAGATGAACGGCTCGCTCGACTTCCCGCTCACGAAGCAGGTGGTCTTCGGTGTCAACCTTACGTTCTAACCTAACACATCCGTAAACAATCCATGAAAAAGATACTTATCGCATTAGCCGCCTTCGCAGGCCTGACGTTCACTGCCTGCGACCTGGACGAGTACAACCCCGGAGCCGGCGACGCATCGCTCAACGCCATGTCGTCGTGGAGCGGCCTGCAGGCCTACTGCTACTCGTGTCTCTCGGACCAGCTCTACACCGCTTCGGACTGGATGTTCGCCTCGGAGGGCGGCACCGACCTGTGGGTGGCCAAGACCAACGGCACGGGCTCGAAAGACCTCTTCTACTACGAGGACATGACCACCTCGACGAACGCCATCAACAAGCTCTTCAAGCAGTGCTACTCGATGCTGACGACCTGCAACTCGGTCATCAACGAGGCTCCGAACATTACGATCGACCTCGATGCGGATGTGCGTGACGTGCTGCTCGCCGAGACGAAGGCGCTGCGTGCCCTCTACTACTACATCCTCGTGTCGAACTTCGGTCCCGTGACGTTGACCCTCGATTCGAACGCCTCGGTATCGGGTGCCATCGAGCGCTATCCGAAGCGTACGAGCGAGAAGGTGATCTACGACCAGATCATCCAGGACCTCACGGAGGCGATCCCCGCGCTCGGCGTGGAGCCCTACCAGGGCAACAAGGCCCGCTTCACGAAGAAGGGCGCCATCGGTCTGCTGGCCCGCGTCTATGCGCAGCGTGCCGGTCTGGGCGACTCGAAGTACGGTGACGGCAAGAAATACTGGGAGCTGGCCCGCGATACGGCGAAGGATCTGATCGACCATGCCGCAAGCTACGGCGCCAAGCTCTACGACGACGTCTACGACACGTGGGCCGACGCCAACAACCGCGACAACGCCGAGGCGCTCATCATCACGGCGGGCAAGAACCCCGTGAGCGGCGACGACTCGTTCAAGTACGCTTCGTGGAAGAACAAGCTCTCGGCCTACTCGTCTGCCAATGCGGGTGCCTGCTCGGAGTTCTGGAACAGCAACCACAAGCCGAGCGACAAGGGTTATTTCTACGGCCGTCACAATGCTTCGGCGTGGATGCCGACCAAGTACCTCATGTACTGCTTCGATCCGACGTGGGACAAGCGCTGGGAGGCTTCGTGGCAGTATGCCTACTGCGAGTGGTCGATGGTACAGTGCGGCTGGGTGGCCTACAACAATGGTATGATCACCGTTACGGAGTCGATGTGCAAGAAATACGGCATCGATCCCTCGAACGTCGGCAAGACGATCAAGCCCTACGCCGACTGCGACGGTATCGCCAACACGTATGCCGGCAACCAGTTCCCCGCCAAGATCTGGAAGAAGGGCACGACGCCCGAGACGGCTACCGTGGACAACCTGCTGACGGTCGACGAGGTCGGCACGCGCAAGGCCTACTCGGTGCCCTATCCGGTGGAGGCCGACGACGACCGCTTCAACATCGTGTCGGTGCACACCGACGCCGAGCTGCAGAAGTACAAGGACGGCAAGAGCATCTTCTTCGTCTTCAAGCTCTCGGATCTCTACGACTCGAACGACTACCCCTACGGCGGTGTGTCGCAGGGTTCGGAGGCCGGTAACCCGCCCGCCATCGGCAACGGCAGCACGAACGCCCACCAGGCCTATCCGAGCCTGACGAAGTTCAACTGGTCGTATGACGGCGTCTTCGTATCGGGCGACCTGCAGCAGAAGAACGGCGACATGTTCATCATGCGCATGGCCGAGGTTTACCTGCTGGCAGCCGAGGCCGAGCAGATGCTGGGCAACGGCGGCGAGGCTGCGAAGTACCTCAACAAGCTGCGTCAGCGTGCCGCCCGTCCGGGTGTTCCCGAGTCGGTTTGGAAGCTCTCGACGGCTACCGAGGACGACGTGCTCGACGAGTACGCCCGCGAGATGTGCGGCGAGTTCACCCGCTGGGCGCTGTTGAAGCGTCACAACGCTTTCGAGAGCCGTCTGGCCCGCTACAACAAGCGTGCGGCGAAGAGCTTCCGTCCGCATCACTACAACCGTCCGATCTCGAACGACTTCCTCCAGACGATTCTCAACGCGGAGGAGTACGGCGACAACGGCTACGGCGCTACGGCAGCGTCGGGTATCGAAGGGATCGAGTAACCTGCCGACTGCTTTTCGGAGGGGGTGTCAATCATAGGCGGCACCCCCTCCTTTTTTAACCTGCAAAAATCCGCATCTTATGAAACGACCCTTTCAGCGGCCGCTTGTCCGTATCCTTGCGCCGGCCCTGACCCTCTGCTGCGCGCTCGCCGCCGTCGCGCAGGAGTACCGGATCCCCTTCAACGGCGAGCTGACCGATGCCGCGGGACGTCCGGTTCGCGCGGCGCGCGTCTTCGTGCGCTCGGAGCGCGACTACGCCCTGACGGACCGCGAGGGGCGCTTCGGCCTGACCGATGTCGGCCCGTCGGACACGCTTCGCATCCGCATCCGGAAGCGCTGCTACACGGTGGCCGTCGAGGGACGGCGCGCGATGCGCATCCGCCTCTACGACGAGACGCGGATGCAGGCCGAAGAGGCGCCCGAATTCGTCTCGCTGGGCTACGGCTTTGTCGCCCGCCGCGAGCGGACGAACGCCACGAACTACATCTCGGGCGAGGAGCTGCGCCGCAGCGGCTACACGACGATCCTTGCCGCGCTGCAGGGGCGCGTGCCCGGGCTCGACATGACGGGGCGCAACACGCAGAGCGGCGAGGGGGAGATGCAGATGACCATGCGCGGCACGCGCAGCTTCACGGCCGACTCGACGCCCGCCTTCGTGGTCGACGGGGTGATCGTCCCCTCGTTCGAGGGGATCAACCTCAACGACGTCGACTACATCGAGGTGATGAAGGAGGCGACCGTCTACGGATCGAACGGTGCCAACGGCGCGATTCTGGTCCATACGAAGATGGCCGCGCATTAGGACGGCGGCCGCCGGGGTTCCGCACCCCGCAAGGCAACCGGAAGGGCGGGGGGACGAAAGTCTCCCCGCTTTTGTTTTCTCCCTAATTTTGTCTATTTTTGTCGGACGTTATGAGTTTACGCTTCACCATCGAACAACGAGCCGCCGCCTCGAAGGCGCGGGCCGGTCTGCTGCAGACCGACCACGGCACGATTCATACCCCGATCTTCATGCCCGTCGGCACGGCCGCGACGGTCAAGGGCCTCTTTCACCGCGACGTCCGCGACGAGGCGGGCGCCGAGATCATTCTGGCCAACACCTACCATCTCTATCTCCGTCCCGGCATGCAGATCATCGAGCAGGCGGGCGGCGTCCACCGTTTCTCGACCTGGGAAGGACCGATGCTGACCGACAGCGGCGGTTTTCAGGTCTTCTCGCTCGCGGCCTGCCGCAAGCTCAAGGAGGAGGGGTGTCATTTCCGTTCGCACATCGACGGCTCGAAGCACCTCTTCACCCCCGAGAGCGTCATCGACACCGAGCGCACGATCGGCGCCGACATCATGATGGCCTTCGACGAGTGCCCCCCGGGCGACGCTCCCTACGACTATGCGGCCCGCTCGCTGGCCCTCACCGAACGCTGGCTCGACCGCTGTTTCGACCGCTACCGGCAGACGGCGCCCAAATACGGACACTATCAGGCGCTTTTCCCCATCGTGCAGGGCTGCGCCTATCCCGACCTGCGCGCCCGCGCCGCCGAGAACGTGCAGCGCTACGACGCCGACGGTTATGCCATCGGCGGTCTGGCCGTGGGCGAGCCCACCGAGACGATGTATGCCATGATCGAGGTGGTGAATGCCGTGCTGCCCGAGGAGAAGCCCCGTTACCTGATGGGGGTCGGCACCCCCGTGAACATCCTCGAGGCGATCGACCGCGGCGTGGATATGTTCGACTGCGTGATGCCGACGCGCAACGGCCGCAACGGCCAGCTCTTCACCGCCGAGGGCATCATCAACATCCGCAACAAGAAGTGGGAGGACGATTTCTCGCCCGTCGACCCCGAGGGCACGG
>CAZVGH010000025.1:0-15990 GCA_964626515.1 uncultured Alistipes sp. | reverse complement strand
CCTCGTGTGGTTCATCATCGTGCCGCTGGTCGGCTCGCTCGCCGGAGCGCTGGATACCGCCGCGCTGGCCCCGATTCTCGGCGTGACGAACGAGCGGCTGCTGGCCGATCCCCAGCAGCTCTTCACGGCCGAGAACCTCTTCCAGTTCATCGGCAAGCCGCTCGGCATCGGCGGCATCGCCATGGCGGGTATCATCGGCATCTGCCGGCAGGCGGGCATCATCCGTCAGGCCGTCGGTCTGGCCGTCTCGGAGCTGGGCGGCGGCAAGCGCAGCGACGCGGCCGCCGAGCGCACGCAGCGCGACCTGTCGATGAAATTCATCCTCGCCGTCCTCTGCGCGACGCTGGCCGCCGTGCTCTTCTTCTTCCAGTTCGGTCTGCTCGGCAACTGGACGCAGACCGTCGTGGCCCTCGCGATCGTCTTCCTGATCTCCTTCCTCTTCACCACCGTGGCGGCCAATGCCATCGCCATCGTGGGCTCGAACCCCGTATCGGGCATGACCCTCATGACGCTCATCCTCTCGTCGCTCGTGCTGGCGAGCGTCGGCCTGAACGGCACGACGGGCATGACGGCGGCGCTGGTGATCGGCGGCGTGGTCTGCACCGCCCTCTCGATGGCCGGCGGCTTCGTCACCGACCTCAAGATCGGCTACTGGCTCGGCACGACGCCCCGCAAGCAGGAGGCGTGGAAATTCCTCGGCACCTTCGTCTCGGCAGCCACCGTAGCCGGCGTGATGATCGTCCTGAACGAGGCCTACGGCTTCGTGGGCGACGGCGCGCTCGTCGCTCCGCAGGCCAACGCCATGGCGGCCGTCATCCAGCCCCTCATGACGGGCGGACAGACCCCGTGGATGCTCTACTTCTGCGGCGCGATGCTGGCCCTCGTGCTGACGGCGATCGGCGTGCCCGCACTCGCCTTCGCGCTGGGCATGTTCATCCCCATGTCGCTCAACGCACCGCTCGTGGCGGGCGGTCTGGTCGCCTGGTACGTCTCGAGCCGCTCGAAGGACGAGGCCCTCAACAAGGCCCGCTTCGACCGCGGCACGCTCATCGCCTCGGGCTTCATCGCGGGCGGCGCCCTGATGGGTGTCGTGAGCGCCGTGCTGAAATTCGCCGAGATCGACTGGTTCCTTAGCGGATGGGCCGCCTCGAACGCTGCCGAGTGGGTGGGTCTGGCGATGTACGTCGCCATCATCGCCTACTTCGCAGCGCATGCTATGACGGCGAAGAAGGAGGAGTAAAGCCCGCAACGGCGCCCGCGGCCCGAAAACGGCCGCGGGGCGCGCTAAACACACCGAAAAAAAATCTTACAACACCGATAACCATGCAATTACTGGATCGTTTTCTGAAATACGTCTCCTACGACACGCAGTCGGCCGAGGAGAGCGGAACTTTTCCTTCGACCGACAAGCAGCGCGTGCTGCTCGAGGCGCTGCGCGACGAGATGACCGCCCTCGGCATGACCGAGGTGACGATGGACCGCAACGGCTACGTGATGGGCACGATTCCCGCCACGAAGGGCTGTGAGACGGCTCCCGTCGTCGGCTTCATCGCCCACGTCGACACGTCGCCCGACATGAGCGGCGCCGACGTCAAGCCGCGCATCATCGAGTGCTACGACGGCGAGGACATCCTGCTGAACAGCGCCCTCACGATGCGCGTCGCGGAGTTTCCCGAACTCGCCTTCTTCAAGGGCCACACCCTCATCCACACCGACGGCACGACGCTGCTCGGCGCCGACGACAAGGCGGGCGTGGCGGAGATCATGACCGCCGCCGAGGAGCTCCTCACCCACCCCGAGATCGCCCACGGCAAGATCCGCATCGGCTTCACCCCCGACGAGGAGGTGGGACACGGCGTCGACTACTTCGACGTGGCGGCCTTCGGCGCCGACTTCGCCTACACGGTCGACGGCGGCATGGAGGGCGAACTCGAGTACGAGAACTTCAACGCCGCAGGGGCCAAGATCGACATCCGCGGCCGCAACGTCCACCCCGGCTACGCCAAAAACAAGATGATCAACGCCATCGAGGTGGCCGCCGAGCTGATGCGGCTGCTTCCCGAGTCCGAGCGCCCCGAGCACACCGAGGGCTACGAGGGATTCTACCACTGCGTGGGCATCCGCGGCACGGTCGAGGAGGCGCAGCTCTCGTACATCATCCGCGACCACGACGCCGACCGCTTCGAGCAGCGCAAGCTCTTCCTCTGGGCCTGCGTCGGCCTGCTGCAGAAGAAATACGGCGAAGAGGTGCTGACGCTCACCCTCAAGGACCAGTATTTCAACATGCGCAAGATGGTCGAGCCGCATCCGCAGGTGATCGACAAGGCGCTGCAGGCCATGGAGCTCGCCGGCGTCAAACCGCTCGTCCGCCCCATCCGCGGCGGCACGGACGGCGCCCGCCTCTCGTTCATGGGGCTCCCCTGCCCCAACCTCTTCACGGGCGGCATGAACTTCCACGGCAAATTCGAATACTGCTCGCTGACGACCATGCGCAAGGCGCAGCAGGTCATCGTCAACCTCGCACAACTCTGGGCCCGCTAAACACGTTCGACACATGGATCAATTCGGATTTCTGAAAGTCGCCGCAGCCGTCCCCCACGTACAGGTGGCCGACTGCGACTTCAACATCGACCGCATCGCCGCCCTCGCCGAGGAGGCGGCCCGCCGCGGCGTAGAGATCGTCGCCTTCCCCGAGCTGGCCGTCACGGCCTACACGTGCGGCGACCTGATGCTGCAGCCCACGCTGCTCGACGCCGCCGACGAGGCGCTCGGCGAGCTCATCCGCCGCACGCGGCGCCTGCCCCTCGTGATGATCGTCGGCGCCCCGCTGCGCCACGGATCGGCCATCTACAATTGCGCCGTGGTCTTCTCGCAGGGCAAGGTGCTCGGCGTCGTCCCCAAGAGCTACATCCCCGACTACTCGGAGTTTTACGAAAACCGCGTCTTCACATCGGGCGCTGCGATCACCGAGGAGCACATCGACGTGGCGGGACGCGAAGCCGATTTCGGCACCGACCTCACCTTCGAGGTGAACGGCGTCGAGTTCGGCGTCGAGATCTGCGAGGACCTCTGGGTGCCGCAGCCCCCCTCGTCGCAGCTGGCGCTGGACGGCGCGCGCGTCATCTTCAACCTCTCGGCCTCGCCCGAGGCCTGCGGCAAGCACGACTACCTGCGCCGCCTCGTGACCCAGCAGTCGGCCCGCACCCTCTCGGCCTACGTCTACAGTTCGGCAGGCTTCGGCGAGTCGTCGACCGATTTGGTCTTCGCCGGCAAGGCCTTCATCGCCGAGAACGGCCGCATCCTCTGCGAGACGGACCGCTTCTCGCTCGACGAGAAGCTGATCGTCGCCGACGTCGACATCGAACTGCTCGAGTACGAGCGGCAGCGCAACACCTCGTTCCGCATCAACGAATCGGGCACCGAGAACACGGTGATCGAGATGGAGATCCCCGAGGCGCTCCACACCGAGCGGCTCGACCGCGAGATCACGCCCCTGCCCTTCCTGCCGCAGGGAGAGGCGCGGCGCGAGGAGCTCTACGGCGAGATCCTCGAAATTCAGTCGCACGGACTGGCCAAGCGACTGAAGCACACGGGCTGCACGCGCGCCATCGTCGGCGTCTCGGGCGGTCTGGACTCGACGCTCGCCCTGCTGGCCGTGGCCCGCACCTTCGACAAACTGGGGCTCGACCGCGCCGGCATCCTCGGCATCACCATGCCGGGCTTCGGCACGACGGACCGCACCTACAACAACGCCCTCGAGCTGATGCGGCTGCTGGGGATCACCGTCCGCGAGATCCCGATCCGCGAGGCGTGCGAACAGCATTTCCGCGATATCGGCATCGACCCCGCGGACCACTCGGCGGCCTACGAGAACTCGCAGGCGCGCGAGCGCACGCAGATCCTCATGGACGTGGCCAACAAGGAGAACGGCATCGTAGTCGGCACAGGCGACCTGAGCGAGCTGGCGCTGGGCTGGGCGACCTACAACGGCGACCAGATGTCGATGTACGGCATCAACGCCTCGATCCCCAAGACGCTGGTCCGCAAGCTGGTCGAGTGGGCCGCCGCGCAGCAGGAGCTGCCGCGCATCCGCGAGATCCTGCTCGACGTCGTGGCCACCCCCGTGAGCCCCGAGCTGCTGCCGTCGGACGACGAGGGCAACATCGCCCAGAAGACCGAGGATCTGGTGGGTCCCTACGAGCTGCACGACTTCTTCCTCTACCACTTCATCAACTCGGGCTACTCGCCGCGCAAGATTCTGCGTGTGGCCGAACTGGCGTTCGGCGGCGAGTACGACCGCGCGACGATCCTCAAGTGGCTCAAGGTCTTCTTCCGCCGCTTCTTCTCGCAGCAGTTCAAGCGCTCGGCGATGCCCGACGGACCGAAAGTGGGGCTCATCTCGCTCTCGCCGCGCGGCGACTGGCGCATGCCGTCGGACGCCTCGGCCCGCATGTGGCTCAAGGAACTCGAAAAAATCGCATAAGCCATGATCCGACGCATTCTGCTCACGGCAGCGCTGACAGCGGCCTGCCTCACGACCGCTCCGGCACAGGACTGGGGCAATCTGCTGAAGAAGGTCGCCACCGAGGCGGCCGACAAGCTCACGGGCGGCAAGCTCACCGAAGCCGCCATCATCGGCACCTGGAACTACACGGCGCCGGCCGTCAAGTTCGAGAGCGACGACCTGTTGAGCGGGCTGGGCGGCACGGCGATGGAGTCGACCGTCACCTCGCGCCTCGAGACGGCCTACGGCATGGTCGGCATCGAGGCGGGAGCCGCCTCGTTCACCTTCGGCGACGACAAGAGCTTCACGGCCGATCTGGGCCGCGCGAAGCAGCTCAAGGGGACCTACGAGTTCGACCCTGCGACGCACGAGATCCGGCTGACCTTCGACAAGACGTCGAAATTCAAACTCGGCACCCTCACGGGGCACGCCTACATCAGCGGCAGCGAGCTGCAGCTGGTCTTCCCCGTGACGAAACTCGTCGAGGTGGTCACCGCGATCGGCAGCAAGGTCTCTTCGCTGCAGAGCGTCGCCAAGCTGCTCGAAAAGTACAAGGAGGTCTACCTCGGCTTCGCCTTCGAAAAATAGCCGCGGCCGACCCCGCACACAGCGCACGGATGCTCCGCTTCGGCCGGGCATCCGTGCGTGTTTTCGGAGCGGACACCCCTCGCCGACAACCGGACGCACATTTTTTTCACTTTTTTTCGGCTGACGAATCGCGCGGCAGAGGCGCCCCTATATTTCGGATCGAAAGCAGCAGGCCCCGATCACTGCCGATCGAAAAGCGAAACGGGCTGCACGGCCGGCAGCAGCAAAGAGTTTAATTATTAAAAAAGTTGCAAAATTCGATTTCGTGTACTATTTTTAGGGCCGAAATCTCATAAAAAAGTTGCCTTATGAACGAACAAGCAAAACAGTATGTCGAGGATTTCATGGCGAAACTGATCGCGAAGAATCCCAACGAGCCCGAATTCCACCAGGCGGTACGCGAGGTGGCCGAGTCGCTGGCACCGCACATCGTGGCGAGCCCCGTGCTGCAGAAGATGAAGATTCTGGAGCGCATCGCCGAACCCGAGCGCGTGGTGATGTTCCGCGTTCCGTGGCTCAACGACAAGGGCGAGATCGAAATCAACCGCGGCTACCGCGTGCAGATGAACAGCGCGATCGGCCCCTACAAGGGCGGCCTGCGTTTCCACCCCTCGGTGAACCTCTCGATCCTGAAGTTCCTGGCATTCGAGCAGACCTTCAAGAACAGCCTGACGACGCTCCCCATGGGCGGCGGCAAGGGCGGTTCGGATTTCAACCCCAAGGGCAAGTCCGACAACGAGGTGATGAAGTTCTGCCAGTCGTTCATGACCGAGCTGCAGAAACATATCGGACAGGACACGGACGTCCCGGCAGGTGACATCGGCGTCGGCGGCCGCGAGGTGGGCTTCCTCTTCGGCCAGTACAAGCGGCTGCGCGACGAGTTCACGGGGACGCTGACCGGCAAGGGTCGCGACTGGGGCGGTTCGCCGCTGCGTCCCGAGGCGACGGGCTACGGCGCCTGCTACTTCGCCCAGGAGATGCTCGCCACGCGCGGCGAGACGTTCGAGGGCAAGACGGTCTGCATCTCGGGCTCGGGCAACGTGGCCCAATACGCCTGCCGCAAGGCGATCGAGCTGGGCGCCAAGGTGGTGACCCTCTCCGACTCGGCGGGCTACATCTACGATCCCGACGGCATCGACCTCGAGAAGTGGGAGTACGTCATGGAGCTCAAGAACATCTACCGCGGCCGCATCCGCGAGTACGCCGAGCAGTATCCGTCGGCCGTCTACCACGCCGGCGAGCGTCCGTGGGGCGAGAAGTGCGACATCGCCATGCCCTGCGCCACGCAGAACGAGCTGAACGGCGACGACGCGGCCAAGCTCGTGGCCAACGGCTGCATCTGCATCGCCGAGGGCGCCAACATGCCCTCGACGCCCGATGCGATCCGCATCTTCCAGCAGAACAAGCTGCTCTATGCTCCGGGCAAGGCCTCGAACGCGGGCGGCGTGGCGACGTCGGGTCTCGAGATGTGCCAGAACTCGATGCGTCTCACGTGGACGCCCGAGGAGGTCGACGCCCGTCTGCACGCCATCATGAAGAACATCCACGACGTCTGCGTCCAGTACGGCACCGAGGAGGACGGCTACGTGAACTACGTGGTCGGCGCCAACATCGGCGGCTTCATGAAGGTCGCCAACGCCATGCTGGCCCAGGGTCTCGTCTAAAGCCCCCGCGGCGCAGCGCGCAACGGCGGGAGTGCTCCAATTACGGCGGAGCGCTCCCGCCGTTTTTTCGGGCGAAACGGCCGAATCGGGGGTCCGAATGCGTCACGGTTCCGCATTTTCTTGCTATCTTTGTCTACCGAACGAAAACCAACACCGCTATCATGACAAGATTACGCATCCTGTTGACCGCTCTGCTGCTGGGGGCGGCGACCGCGCTCCATGCGCAAGAGAGCGTCGAGTGCTGGGGCTGCCACGAGATGAGCTTCACCTGCACGACCAAGGGCAACCCCTTCGACGTCGACCTTTCGGCCACCTTCACCGACGGCACCCGCACGATCGTCGTCCGCGGCTTCTACGACGGCGACGACACCTTCCGCATCCGCTTCATGCCGACGGCCGAGGGTACCTGGCACTACGTGACGCGCAGCAGCGCCGCCCCGATGAACCGCCGCCGCGGCACGCTCACCGTCACCCCGCCCGCCGCCGGGAACCACGGTCCCGTGGCGGTCGACGGCCACGGATTCCGCCACGCCGACGGCACGCGCTACATGCCCTTCGGCACGACCAACTACGCGCTGGCGCTCTTCCGCCCCTCGACGCAGGAGGCGACGCTCCGCTCGCTCGCCGCGTCGGGCTTCAACAAGACGCGTCTCTGCGTCCTGCCGAAGGACTTCCCCACGCCTCTCGAGACGCCGACCGTCTTCCCGTTCGAAATGCGCAGCCGCACGACGGACGAGGCGGGCAAGGAGCATTTCGAGTGGGATTTCGAGCGTCCCAACCCCGCCTTCTTCCGCAACCTCGACCTCCGCATCCGCCAGCTGCAGGAGCTCGGCATCGAGGCCGACCTGATCCTCTTCCACCCCTACGACCGCGGCATGTGGGGCTTCGACAAGATGCCCGACGCCGCCAACCGCCGCTACCTCGACTACCTCGTCGCCCGCGTGGGCGCCTACCGCAACGTCTGGTGGTCGATGGCCAACGAGTGGGACCTCGTCCGCACGCGGACGGTCGACGAGTGGAAGGCGCTGACGCGGCACGTCGCAGCAGCCGACCCCTACGGCCACCTCTGCTCGATCCACGGCGGCACGGCGGTCTATTTCGACTACTCGATGCCCGAGCTGACCCACGTCAGCATTCAGGACGAGGGTCCCGTCTTCGCGGCCTCGTCCGCCGCGACGCTGCGCCAGATCTTCCCGAAGCCCGTCATCTGCGACGAGATCGGCTACGAAGGCAACATCACCCAGCGCTGGGCCCGCTACAGCCCGCAGCTCATGACCCACTACGTCACGAACGGCCTGATGGGCGGCATCTACGTAACCCACGGCGAGTGCTACCGCGACCCCGCGGAGGAGGATTTCGTCTACTGGTCGGACGGCGGACGGCTCCGCGGCGGCAGCTGGCAGCGCATCGCCTTCCTGCGCCGCATACTCGAGGAGGCCCCCAACGCCCCCCAGATGGCCGACGTGAGCCGCGACACGCAGACCTCGACCGCCGGCGACGGCTACTACTACGTCTACCTCGGCCAGTCGATCCAGAGCAGCTGGCGCTTCAACCTCCCCGCCTCGAACGCCCGCTACCGCCGCCCGCAGGAGGGCAACCGCTACCGGGTGGATATCATCGACCTGTGGGCGATGACCGTCACCGAGGTGCCCGAGATCTACGAGGCGACGAAGGTGCTCAACTACCGCGTCTACGACCGGCTGCACCGCGACGTGCGGCTGCCCGACACCCCCTATCTGCTGCTGCGGATCCGTCAGGTCGAGTAACCTCCCGCACGCCAACAAGCGCCCGGCACCTCTTCACGAGATGCCGGGCGTTTCGCATGGCAGGGGTGCGCGCGTCAGAAGGGCAGGCCGAGCGAGGCCGAGACCCACGTGCCGCCCTTCGAGGGGCGGAAGAGGGAGAGCGTCAGCGACGAGGTGGCCGAATCGGGCATGCGCAGCACGTTGAAATCGAAAGCCGCCTCGAGGCCGTAGGAGTGGATCGTCCGCCGGCGGAAGCCCCGCACGCCGGGCTCGCGGAACGAGGCGAGGTCGAAGCCCGCACCGAGGCGGATGCGCTTGACATAGAGCACCGAGGGGATGCCTCCCTCGGGATAGCAGAGCGGCAGGCGGTAGTCGGCCGAGCAGGCGGCATAGCGCTCCGACGAGAGGTCGGCCGACGAGAAGCCGCGCGGCAGCAGCGCGGTCGATTTGAAGCTGAGCGGCGCCCGTCCCGAGGGGAAGCGATAGCCGCCGAGGCTGTGCTGCCACGCCGCGGCGAAGCGCAGCGAGTGGTGCGGCGCGACGCCCGGGAGATAGAGCTGTCCGAAGAGGCTGCAGAGGTCGGCGAAATCGCGGTTCAGCGGATCTAGCGCATAGGAGGCCTGCAGGCGGTAGCCCCAGCGGGGGAGGAAGTCGCGGTAGGCCAGGCGGCACTGCTCCGAGAAGCCGATGCTCGCCATCAGCTTGTTGACGCCCGTGCGGTAGCCGAGCTCCTCGAGGTTGGCTATCGATCCGTTGCGCCACTCGATGGCGCCGAGGTCGGCCACCCGGCCGTTCGAGCGGCTCCACGCCGCCCCGATCAGGAGCTGGCGGATGCGCGCTCCGCGCTCGAAGAGCAGCGGCAGCGTCGCCGAGACGGTCACCGAGGAGTAGGTCCCGATGCGGTCGGGACGCGGCTGGTAGCACCACTGCTCCTGCGCCGTGTCATAATTCACCAGGCGGTAGACCTGCTGCGAGCCGCCGTAGGAGGCCGAAATCCCCAGCTCGACGCCGAGGCCGTTGTAGCGCAGTCCGAAATCGACGAGCGAGCCGTCGCGGTCGGTCCAGCCGTAAGAGAGGTAGGCCTCGGTATTCGACAGCAGGTTCTGCGACAGGAGCGTCGCACCGAGGTTCAGATCCACCTCGTGTTCGTCGACGGCGCGGAAGGGGTTGAAGGCGGCGGGGGCCCAGCTGTGGAGGTTGACGGCGTGCGGGAGGCGGCGGAAGCGCTTCGCGGGCACCTCGGCAGCCTGCCGCGCCGAGTCGGCGGCAGCGAAGCGCACCGTATCGAGATTGACCGTCTGCCACGTGCGGCGCGGCGGATTGACCCGGTCGGTCGGCGTCGGGGCATAGGCGACGCGAAGGTTCAGCGGCTCGGCGACCCGTGCGGGACGGTACCCCGAACGGTCGTAGGTCGTCACGAGCAGCCCCCCGGCGGCAGGCATCGGGGCGAAGGTGCCGTAGGGCGACTGCGTGAGGCGGTATTCGCACCCCGAGGCAAGGTCGTAGCGGTGCGCTTCGTCGAGGCCCGAGGCGATCGAGCCGAAATAGAGGCTGCCGTCGGCGGCCCGCAGATCGCGCAGCGTCACATAGGCGGGCTGCGTCACGCGGTGCGCCCCCGCGGCATCGAGCCGCACGACCGACATGCCGTCATCGTCGGTCAGCAGGGCGTAGTAGCTGCGCGTCCGATCGTCCCAGGCGAGGCCGTGCAGCTCTTTGCCCGTCGGGAGCAGGCAGCGCGTCGCATGTTCCACGACCAGCGCATAGCGTCCTTCGGGCCGATATTCGATCCACGCCAACCCCTCCTCCGAAGGGGTCGGATAGAGGGCCGAGCGCACCCCGGCCACACGCCGCGGCCGCCGGTCGCGGCCGATCTCGAAGCGCCACAGCTGCGACGCGACCCGCTCCTCGAACAAGGGCGAACGTTCGAACTCGGTCCAGTAGAGGGTATTGCCCTGCAGCGCGGGGCGCGTCGAGAGTTCGCCGACGCGGGCCAGCACCCGTTCGCCGCCCGCGGGGTCGATCGCCACGAAGGCCGCCCGACGGGCGTAGCTGCTGCGCAGCGCGACCACCGTGCCGTCGGCGAGCTCCTGCGGCCAGCGCCAGGTGACATAATCGGTCGTATCGGCCGCGACGAGGGGGCGTGCGGTCGGCTCGACGGCGGCCAGCGGGGCCCAATAGCGCTCCAGCCGGTCGAAGGTCTCGCGAAAGAGTTCGCGCACCGAGGTGCCGTAGTATTTCCGCAGGGCGATGTGCATCGGCGCGAAGGTGTAGGGGTTGCGCACGCCGTAGCGGCCCGCGCGGTTCCAGATATTCTCGCCGTAGCGGTCGTAGGCGTGGGCGCAGAGCTGGTAGCCCAGCGCGTAGTGGTCGGGGATGAAGTCGCGGTAGGAGCCGCAGAACCAGCGGTCGACGTTGCGCCGTTCGCGGCCGCGGCGGTCGAGCCCCACGCGGCCGACGGCGCGGTAGCCCATCGAGAAGGAGGGCTGCAGGCCGCGGCCGTAGGTGGACATGAGCGTCTCGCTCATCACGGCGTCGCCCTCGATGGCCCACAGCGGCATGAAGAGCAGGCCCGCGGTCGCCCCTTGCTGGCCGAGCAGCACGCGCAGGGCGCGCACGACGCCGCGGTTCAGGGTGTTGTACTGCACGGCGTGGCGGTATTCGTGCGCCACCAGCTGTTTTGTCCACGGCATCGAGTAGCTCTCGATGGCGGGCATCGCGCGAAACTCCACCCGTTTGGGCATGTACATCACCAGTCCGTTCGCCTGGGCATTGTCGGGGTGCAGCACGAAGGGGATCGCCAGCGGACCGTACGTAAAGCCCGCACCGACCGTCGAGCGCACGGCGCGGATCCAGCAAAGGGTCTGCCGCGCGAGGCCGAGAGTCGTGTCAGGGGCGATGACGCGCACGTCGTCGTCGCGCAGCTGCCGCCACCGCTGCGGCGCATCGGCCCCCCAGCTGTAATATTGGGCCCGCACACCCTCCGTGCCGGACAGCAGCGACAGGGCCGCCGCAAGCAGACAGATCGTAAGTCTCTTCATGGTCGTATCGCGTTTCGGACGGCCCCGCAGAGCCGCCGCAGGTCAGTTGCCCGCCTTCTTGCAGCGGTAGCCGCTCTTGGTGAGGATCTCCACGACGCGGTCGCGGTGGTCGCCCTGGATGAGGATCTCCCCCTCCTTGGCCGCCCCGCCCACGCCGCATTTCGTCTTGAGCAGTCGCGCCAATTCCGTCAGGTCGTCGGCGCGCCCCACGAAGCCCTTGACGAGCGTCACTACCTTGCCGCCGCGCTGCTTGCGGTCGAGCCAGACGCGCAACTCCTGCTGCGCAGGCGGCAGCGTCTCGGCCTCGGGGGTCTCGTCGGTGCGGTATTCGAAATCGGGGTTCGTCGAGTAGACCATCCCCAGACGTGCTTTCCAGTCGTTCTGTGCCATCGGTTCGTCGATTCGTCATTTCGTCGGCAAAAGCACGCTGCGTGCGCTCGCCGTTTTGTGCAAAAATACGAAAATTATTATCTTTGTCGTAACATCCGACCGCTTTTCTGCGCGACCCCGCTTCGGGGCAGCGCCGTACAGAGCGGTTCAAGGCGATCCGATATGGCCAACAAATTCACCGACACCCTGCGGCGGCTGAACCCCTTCGGCAGCACCGACCACAACCCGGGGCTGCCGCGCCCCCTGCCCGACACCTCCGACAAGCAGCTCGTGCACGTCTACGTCGAGGGGTACGAGGACGTCGCCTTCTGGCGTTCGATCTTCGACCACTTCCGCAATCCCTACCTGCGCTTCGAGATCTCGGTGCCCGATCGCGGCGACCTGCCCAAAGGCAAAAAGATCCTGCTCGGGATGATCCCCCGCTCGTCGGAGGAGCTGCTGCTGTGCGTCGATTCGGATTTCGACCACCTCTTCGACCGTGCCACGGAGCAGTCGCGGCTGGTCAACGGATCGCCCTACCTCTTCCACACCTACGCCTACGCCACCGAGAACTACCTGTGCTACGCCCCGTCGCTGCACAACGTCTGCGTCAAGGCGACCAAGAACGACACGCGCATCTTCGACTTCGTCTATTTTCTGGCCGCCTACTCGCGGACGATCTATCCGCTCTTCCTCTGGTACGCCTATTCGGCGCAGATGGCCTCCGAACACGTTTTCACGCTGGCCGAATTCAAGGCGACCGTGCGGCTGGGCTACCTCGACCTGACCTCGAACGGCGACAACACGCTGCTGTGGCTCGGCCGCAACGTCGCCAAACGCGAACGGCAGCTGCGCGAGCGGCACCCCGAGATGATCGCCCCGATGCGGGATTTCGAACGCCGCCTGTGCGACCGCGGACTGACCCCCGAGACGACCTACCTCTACATGCACGGCCACACGCTGATGGACAACGTGGTGATGGTCTGTCTCAACACGGTCTGCGACAAGCTGCGCCAGATGGCGCTGGCACGCATTCACGCCTCGGACAAAAAGGGGGTTGCGCTCAAGAACGAGCTGGCGAACTACAACAACTCGCTGCGCTCGATCCGCGACGTACTGCTCGACAACGAGAACTACACCGAAAGCCCGCTCTACCTGCGCCTCAAGGAGGACATCGAGCGCTATCTTTCGCACGCCGTCGACCGCCTCCGCCGCACCCGCGGGCCGGAGAAGTAGACCGTCGCGCTGAAGGCCGTCCTGCAAAATTCCGTAAGAAAAGGTTGCAAACGCCTGCGTTTTTCGCTATATTTGCAAAAGGAACGATCGTCTCCGCATAGGCTGCGGAGACTTTTTTCGCCCTCTCCCGCCGTCGTTTCCGAACACCCGCCTGCTCCGCATTCCGCCGGGCAGGCGGCATCAATCCTTATTCTCCATGCGTTATTTTACCCTTGCGGAGTGCATTCACTCCGCCACAGCCGCTGCGCGCCGCATCGACAACACCCCCGACGGCGAGCAGCGGGCACACCTCGTCGAAACCGTCGAACAGCTGCTCGACCCACTACGCGAAGCGTGGGCGGCGCACTGCCGCGACAAGGCACTCGGCACGGCCGCCATCCGCATCTCGTCGGGATTCCGCTCCGCGCAGCTCAATGCGGCGATCGGCGGCGCGGCGACCTCGGCCCACTGCTGCGGCTACGCTTTCGACCTCGTCCCCTGCAACGGGCAGCTGCGACCTTTCAAAGCCTTCTGCCGTGCGTTCCTCGCCGGCAAGGCCTTCGACCAGCTCATCTCGGAAGACGAAAACGCCGACGGCACGCCCCGCTGGATCCATCTCGGCTACAAAAGCCCCCGCGGCGAGCAGCGGCGAATGTTCCGCTCGATGCGCGGCGGCACGTACCGTCCGATGACCTGAACCGGCTTTACGCCCTCCCGGCTGATGCAAAAAATCGGCTGCCCCGCAAGGAGGCAGCCGAAGCGTTTCAGCACGCAGGCCGGATCAGTTGAGATTCCGCCGGTCGGGCTCGTGGTCGGGCGAGGCGGCATCCATATCCACCTGGAGCTTCACCATCTGAATGGCTGCTGCCGCAGCCTCGTCGCCTTTGTTGCCGAGGCGTCCGCCGCAGCGGTCCAGCGCCTGCTGGCGGTCGTTGACCGTCAGCACGCCGAACGCGATCGGCATGTTCCACTGCAGCTGCAGCTGCGTAATACCCTGCGTCACGCCCTGGCAGATGAAATCGAAATGACGCGTATCGCCCTGAATGACACAGCCGAGAGCGATGACCGCATCCACGTCCGTGTACTCGGCGAAGAACTGCGCGCCGAGCGTCAGTTCGAAGGTGCCGGGCACGTACTTGATCTGAATGTTCAGATCGGGGCAGCCCGCCGCACGCAGCGTCCGCACAGCCCCTTCGAGCAGCGCCTCGGTGATCTCGCGGTTCCACTCCGCGACGACGATGCCGAAGCGCATGTCGGCAGCCGACGGCAGCGGGGCGTCGAAATGCGAAAGATTGTGGTGTCGTGTCGCCATGTCGGAGTGCGATTAGCGGATGGTGCCCAACAGTTTCTCGGCGTCGCGGGCATCCATCGAGGCGGGATACTCGTCCATCACACGCTGGAAATAGGCCGCAGCGCGTGCGTTGTCGCCCGCAGCCTGCGCAGCCAGACCCGCCTTGCGCAGGTACATCGGCGCCGTCAGGTTGTTGTCGGCAGCCTTCACCGCCTTCTCGTAGAACGAGATCGCCTGCTTGTAGTCGTCGCGCTCGACGGCCACGTCACCCTGCAGACCGTAGTTCTGGGCATTCACGATCGCCCCGGGCAGCCCCTTCACGGGCGAATACTTGGCCAGGAAAGCGGCGGCCTGCTCCAGATCGCCCGTCTTCAGGTAGCAGATGCCCGCATAGTGCTTGGCGAGGTTGCCCGAGGGGGTCGAACCGTACTGCTCGATGACGTCGAGGAAACCGGCACCGTTGGCATCGCCGTTCAGCGCCAGCGCATAGTCGGGCGTCTCGACGTCGAAACGCGCCTGCGCCTCGGCGATCAGCTCGGCGGCCTTCTTGACGCGGGGCTGCATCACCAGCGCGCGGTAGCCGTAAACGACCGCGGCCAGGGCCAGCAGACCGAGGAAGATGTAGGACACTTTGCGGCCGTTCTCCTCGAAGAAACGCTCCGTTTTGTTCATTGCTTCACCGAGCGCTTCGGGCTCTGCGATGTTCTGTTTTGCCATAATATTTGTGTTTAGTTTTAATTTGCGTCCTGTAGCTGACAAAGATACGAAACTATCCCCAATATACAATGAAGTCCGCGGATTTTTTCTTAACTTTACCCCATGTATCTGCGAAAACTGACCCTGCTCAATTTCAAGAATATCTCCCGCGGCGAGCTGGTGTTCGCCCCCGGCATCAACTGTCTGGTGGGCGACAACGGCGCGGGCAAGACCAATCTGGTTGATGCGGTGCACTATCTTTCGATGTGCAAATCGGCCTTCGGCATGACCGACGGCCAGAGCATCCGCCACGGCGAGGAGTTCTTCCTGCTCGAGGGGCACTACACGACCGACCGCGACAAGAGCGAGCGCGTCGTCTGCTCCTTCTCGCGCCGCAGCGGCAAACTGCTCAAGCGCAACGACAAGGAGTACGAACGGCTGGCGGACCACGTGGGGCTGATCCCCGCCGTGGTGGTATCGCCCGCCGACAGCGTCCTCATCAGCGATGCTGCCGACGAGCGCCGCCGCTTTCTCAACGCCTTTCTCTCGACCCTCGACCGCAGCTATCTCAACGCCCTCATGCGCTACAACGCCGTGCTGGGCGAGCGCAACCGCCTGCTGAAGATGCAGCCCGACGAGACGATGCTCGAGATCTACGACCGCCAGCTCATCGAGCACGGCGAAACGATCCACGCCCGCCGCCGCGAGCTGGTCGCCCGGCTGCAGCCGATCGTCGCCGCCTACTACGCCCGACTGGCCCGGGATCGCGAGCAGGTCGAGCTGCACTACAAGTCGGAGCTCGAGGAGCGCCCGTTCGAGGAGCTGCTGCGCGCCGCCCGACAGAAGGACCTCGTCAACGAGTTCACCACGTCGGGCATCC
>CAZVGH010000024.1:0-16594 GCA_964626515.1 uncultured Alistipes sp. | reverse complement strand
GCTCGGGATCGGGGCAGCGCAGGGCATCCATCGCACGGTTCAGCACCGTGTCGAGGTCCCAGCCGTTCACCTGGTCGATCTGCTCGTAGAGTTCGCCCTGACGCTCGATGAGGGCGGCCATCTCGTCGTCCGACATCGGCTCGCAGAGCTTCATGTTGATCTGTTCGTACTCCTTCAGGAGCGCCACGGTCGCGGCGCAGCCCTCTTCGACCACCTCGCGGACCGTCTTCGCGTCGTCGAGTTTCGGCTCCTGCTCGAGGTAGCCGACCGAGTAACCGGGCGAGAAGACCACTTCGCCCTCGAAATTCTTGTCGAGGCCCGCGATGATCTTCATCAGGGTCGATTTACCGGCACCGTTCATGCCGACGATGCCGATTTTGGCGCCGTAGAAGAACGAGAGGTAGATGTTGTTCAATACTTTTTTCTGGTTGGTGAAGGTCTTCGAGACCCCGACCATCGAAAAGATGATTTTTTCGTCTGCCATATCTTGTGGTTGATTGTTTGCATGCTGCGGGCGTTTGCGGCGTTCGCCGCGCGACAGGCCCGTCAATTAGGCAAAGATACGACGTTTTTTTCGTTTTTCCGCCGCTCCGGTACAGAAATGAAAAACGGAGCATAAAAACGGGGTGATTCCGACAGGAACGGCGGGGTGCATATATGGACACGACGGAACGCCCTGTCCATGACGCGGCCGGTCAATGCGCCGTTAAATGCCCGTTGATGCGCAGCACCTCCTCCGCCGCTTCGGGATAGACCCGAACCTCGACGCCCGCGCGGCGCAGCAGAAAGGCACCCTCGCAGCGAACGAAGCAGTCTGGCTCGTAGCAGGCGAAGACGACCCGCCGGAATCCGTGCCGCAAAATCAGCTGCGTGCAGCTCTCGGGCTCGCTCGCACGACGCGAGCAGGGCTCCATCGAGGTGTAGATCGACGCTCCGCGCAGTTCGGCACCCGCCTCCAGCGCCTTGCGGATCGCCTCCTGTTCGGCGTGATGCGTGGGTGAGCTTTCGTGCGTGTACCCCGTGAAGCGGGCACCGCCCGCCGTGACGACGACGGCCCCGACGCGGTAGGAGGTCGGGCTCGGCGTGCAGTTCCGCGAGGCTTCGATCGCCTCCTCGAGCAACCGCCGGTCCTCCGCGCTACGGTCGGGATGCAGCTCCCATTCGGTCACCTCCATCGTGCCGAGCCGTTCGTCACGTCGCACAGCCCCAGCGGGCGGACAGAAACGGAAGCGGGCGCCGCCCCGTTCGGGACCGAGCTGCAGGGCGGGATTAACCGCCACGCGGACACGGTCCGCCAGCCCCTCCGACAGAAAGAGCTCCAGGATGCGGGCACCCCCTTCGACGAAGAGGCTGCGGATGCCCCGTTTCTCGAGCTCGGTGACGATGCGTGCCGCCGTGATCGGCTCCTCGCAGCGGATCACCTCCGCGCAACCCGCGAGGGCGGGTAGGTCGCACGGCGCGAAGACGTAGCGTTCCGCCGCACCGACCGTGAAGAAGCGCAGCGCGGGATCGAGATTCCCCGAGGCAGTGACGGTCACCTTCGCCAGTTCGGGCCGCAGCCCTGCGGCCTCGCGGCGGGCGCGGTCGTCGGGATCGCGCAGCCGCAGCGACGGATTGTCGCGGCGAACGGTCTCGGCACCCACCAAAATGGCGTCGTGTGCGGCACGCAGGCGGTGGACGGCGGCCCAGTCTTCGGGGGTCGAGAGGATGAGACGCTCGTTCGAGCAGTCATCGAGGTAATGATCCGAGGTCGTTGCGAAAGAGATGGTTATCTGCATCGTTCGAGGGTTATGAGCGTAATTTCGGGACGGGCGCCGATGCGCAGCGGATAGCCGACATAGCCGATCCCGTCGTTGATATAGAGCGTGCGTCCGTCACGGTCGTAACGGCCGCTCCACTCCTTGTAGAGCAGGCGCGCGGGCGACCAGCCGCGTCCCGCGCCGATGCGCAGGCGGCACTGCATGGCGTGCGTATGCCCCGAGAGGGTCAGATCGCCGTACCCGCTCGCAAGCACCTGCGACCAGTATTGCGGCAGGTGGGCCAGCGTGATGTTGAACAGTTGCGGCGGAACGTCGCGGTAGGTGCGCTCCGTTCCCGCCTGCGGCAGCCTCCGGTCGTGGCGGCGCTCCCGCAGCGCGGGGTCGAACGTGAGGCCCGAGAGCGAGATGCTGTCCGTGCCGCGGCGCAGGTAGCAGGTCGAATCCTGCAGCAGCTGCCAGCCCATCGACCGTACGCCCTCGACAAGGCGGCGACGGCTCTCGGCCGGGGGCAGGGCCGTCGTATCGGCGATGTAGCTCCCCACGTCGTGGTTGCCCAGCACCGACCACACGGGCGCTGCGATCCCCCGCAGCAGACGCTGTGCGTCGGCATCGAGTTCCGTGCAGCGGATGTTGACCAGATCGCCCGTAAAGAGAACGAGATCGGGCTGCAGGGCGTTGATCCGCGCGACGAGACGGCCGACCTCCTTTTCGGTATCGACCAGCGCACCGAGGTGCAGGTCCGAGAAGTGGACGATCCGCAGCCCGTCGAACGCCTCGGGGATCCGTTCGGAGCAGATCGTCACACGCTCCGTGCGCAGGTCGCAGCGGCCGCGGAAGGCGCCCCAGATCAATGCGGCAGCCAGCACGCAGGCGATGACGAGCCCCGTGCGGCGCAAGTGCAGGCGGCGGAACAGACGCAGGGCGAAGCGCGGCAGCTGCACGAGCATCCAGCTCCACAGCAGCCACATCTGCACGTGCATCACGGGCGGCGTATTGTCGAAGCAGCGGCTCGAGAGCGGCAGCAGCAGGGGAGCGAGGTCCCACAGGATCCACAGCGCCGTGCGCAGGGGCGAGGGCCGTTCGCCGCGGCGGCGCAGCCGGCCGAAACGCAGCAGATCGAGGGCTGCGGGGAGCAGTAGCAGGAGGGTGATCGGAAGAAGGATCATACTTATACGGTAGTGTGGGACAAAGATACGTTTTTTTTGCCTTCGACGGGCGGAAAAACAAAATCCGTGCAGAATCCTTTGGCATACATCTTGCGAAAAATCCCGACCGAAACCGCACTTGAGCGGCCGAACAAACGACAACCAAAGCAATTCAAACCAATTATTCAACTGCTTATGAAAACATTCAGACTTTTGACGGCGGCGATCCTGTTCGCAACGACCGCATCGGCGCAGCGTTACGTCGATTCCGTGCAGGGCGACTACGATCCGACGATCTATCTGATCTCCGTGCAGGAGACGGCGCCGAACGGCTGCTGCGACAAACTGCAGCTCATGTCGCAGGCGACGCAGGACTACTACGACACGCACCGCGAGGGGTTCCAGCAGGCGGAACGTCCGCAGTTCGTCTTCGCCACGAAGAACAACCGCTTCTCGCTGGCGCTCGGCGGCACGATCGTCATGCGCGCCTCCTACGATTTCGACGGTATTTCGGATAACCTCGATTTCGTACCCTACGACATTCCGCTGACCGAGACCTACAACAACCGTCAGCAGCTCATCATGGATGCCTCGACCTCGCGCCTGTTCCTCAAGAGCATCGCCAATACGCGTGCGCTGGGCCGCGTGGTGATCTTCGCCGATGCCGATTTCCGCGGAGGTTCGGGCCGCAGCTACACGCCGCGCCTGCGTTCGGCTTACGTCTCGTTCCTCGGCTTCACGCTGGGTCGCGACGTGACGACCTTCTGCGACCTGAAAGCGGCTCCGACGACGATCGACTTTCAGGGTCCGAACGCCTATAACTTCGAATTCGCGACGATGATCCGCTACGTCGCCTCGTTCGCCGACGACGTCCTGTCGCTGGGCGTAGCGGCCGAGATGCCGCACGTGTCGGCCACCTACAACTACAAGTTCCTCGAGATGCGCCAGCGCGTCCCCGATATTCCGGTCTATTTCCAGGTAGCCTGGGGTCCCGACCGCCGCAGTCACCTCCGTGCTTCGGCCGTATTCCGCAACATGTACGTGCGCAACGACGTCGTGAAGGAGAACAAGAGCCTCTTCGGCTGGGGCACCCAGCTGAGCGGTACGATCGGCGTGGGTCCCTGGTTCCGCGTCTTCATGAACGGCGTCTACGGTCAGGGCATCACCCCCTATATTCAGGATCTGAAGGGCTCAGGGCTCGACATGCTGCCCGACACGGTGACGGGCGAGGAGATCAAGGTGCAGAAGATGTGGGGATGGCAGGCCGCCGGCCAGATCGGTCTTTCGACGCGCCTGTTCCTCTCGGGCGGCTACTCGATGGTGCAGGTGAAACGCGAGGTCAACTTCTCGTTCGCCAACGAGTACCACCAGGGCCGCTATATTTTCGGCAACATCCTCTACTCGCTGACGCCCCGCTGCCGCATGGGTGCCGAGTATCTCTACGGCTCGCGCAAGAACATGGATTCGGCCAAGAACCACGCGAACCGCGTCAGCCTCCAGGTGCAGTACAGCTTCTGACACCGGGAAGCTGCGAAAACAGCCGGCGCGCCAACAGACGGACACATTCCCTGTTGGCGCGTCTGCCGTTCTGTCGGGGCAGCGATCTCTTGCGGCGCATCGGCCGCAGGCGGCACACAGAACGAGCCCGAATCTCCCGCGCACATGCGGAATTTTTCATGCTTCGTTTTTAATTCGGGAAATATCGCTATCTTTGTTTCCGAAGAAACCGCAAAACGATCCGCCTATGAAGCATTAACGGAAACCGACATCGACACATTCCCGTGCCGCAGCGCCCCGGAAGGCGTCGGCACAACATATAAAAAGCGTTAGCTTTATCTCTTGTCTTTCGAAACTTCGCAACTTTCAAAAGCAGCCAGGAGTAAGGCGTAAACGCTCACGTTTCTACGTGGGCTTTACTCTTTATTTGGCTGTATGGTATTGCGAAGACCTCGGAAGACAAATAAAAGTTCTGTCCCACGTTTTTTATATACCTTACCCAAACCCTGAAACCCGCCGCAGGGACACGGCATCTCGCATATACACAACATGAAACGTATTGCAATCCTTTGCTGCGCAGCCCTTATGACGAGCTCCTGCGCAACCATTATCTGCGGCTCCAAGGCCCGCGTAACGTTCGAGAGCGATATCACCGAGGAGGCCACGCTGACCATCGACGGTCGCAAGCACACCCACGTAACGTTCCCTTACACGACCAAGATCAAACGCGGATTCAACGAAACGGTCGTAAAAGCCGAGGCGCCCTCGTACCAGACCGAAACGATCATCATCGACAAGAATTTCAACGCCGTATCGGTCATCAACCTGTTCAGCCTGCCCGCCTGGGGCATCGACGCCGCTACGGGAGCCATAACGAAGCCCGAATTCAAATTCTACCAGATCGACTTCAAAAAGAAGGAATAACCCCGTCGCTTCCATGCGCGAAAAACGACGAGACGGTTCCGGCCGTCTCGTTTTGTGTCGGGGAAGACGCATGCAACGGGGCAGCGTCCGTTTGCGGCGTCACAAATTTTGCATCCTGCATGCAGCCTTTTGAATTAATTTCGTACCTTCGGCCCGTTATGAAACCATTTCTCACACTGCATCCTCTGACAGGCCTTTGCTGCAGTGCGCTGCTGCTCTCCGTCGCCTGTCGGGAGACGGCCGCACCGGCGCCCGAGCCCGAACCGCCGCAGCCGCTGCATGCCGAGCTGCTCTTTGCGGGCGACGTGATGCAGCACCTGCCCCAGGTGCGTGCGGCCGACCGCGGCGGCACGTTCGACTACGGAGAGGTCTTCGCTGCCGTGCGTCCCGCCTTCGAGCGGGCCGACCTCGCGGTGGTCAATCTCGAAACGACCCTCGCTGAGACGCCTCCGTACCGCGGTTATCCCTGCTTTCGTTCGCCCAAAGCGCTGGCGGCGGCGCTGCGCGACAACGGGGCGGACCTCCTCTGTCTGGCCAACAACCACTGCCTCGACGACGGACTTCGCGGCGTGCGCACGACCCTCGCGGCCGTCGACAGCTGCGGCCTGCTGCGGACGGGGCTCTACCGCGACAGCCTCGACCGCACGACCCGCTGTCCGCTCCGCATCGAACGGAACGGCATCCGTTTCGCCCTGCTCGACTACACCTACGGCACAAACGGGCTGCCGACCCCGCACGGGGTGGTGCTCGACCGCATCGACACGGTCGTCATGGCCCGCGACCTGGCAGCCGCACGGGCTGCGGAGAGCGACTGCACGATCGTCTGCATCCATTGGGGCAACGAGTACGAGCGCCGTCCGAATGCCTCGCAGCGGGCACTGGCCGCCTTCCTGCGCCGTCACGGAGCCGATCTGGTGATCGGCTCGCACCCGCACGTCATCCAACCCTTCGAGGCCGATTCGACCTATGCGGTCTTCTATTCGCTCGGCAACTTCGTTTCGAACCAGCGGAAACGCTACTGCGACGGCGGCCTGATGGCCCGCATCGGCGTCACGAAACACCCCGACGGCCGCATGCGCTATACGGCCGAGGCCCTGCCCGTATGGGTGGCGCTGCCGGGGTACCGCATTCTGCCCGTCGAAGCGGCCGACACGATGCACCTCGGCGAGGCCTACCGCCGTTTTCGCGCCGACACCGAGGCGCTGCTCGGCGGCAACGATCGGCCCGTTCCGTAGTCTGCGACGGCTTTCGTTCGCTCCGTCGGACGCTTTGCCCCGCTTTTTGCGGGGCTTTTTCGTACCGCACATCATCAAAACAGCCAACGGTATGGAAAAGAGTTTGAAAGGTTCGCGCACCGAGCAGAATCTGCTGAAAGCGTTTGCGGGCGAAAGTCAGGCCCGCACCCGATACACCTTCTTTGCGAGCGCCGCCCGCAAGGAGGGCTACGAACAGATCGCCGGCCTCTTTCTGGAGACCGCCGAGCAGGAGAAGGAGCACGCCGAACGTTTCTTCAAGCTGCTCGAAGGGGGATCGGTCGAGATCACGGCCTCCTATCCCGCGGGACGAATCGGCTCGACGGCCGAGAACCTGCTAGCCGCCGCTATGGGCGAGCGGGACGAGTGGGACCACCTCTACAAGGAGTTCGCCGAGGTGGCGCACGAGGAGGGGTTCCCGGCGATCGAAGCCGCCTTCCGCAACATCTCCACGGTCGAAGCCGAGCACGAACGCCGCTACCTGAAGTTGCTCGAACGGCTGACGGACGGCAATTTCTTCCACCGCGACGGCAAACTGTGGTGGCAGTGCCGCAACTGCGGCTACGTCATCGAGGCCGAGGACGCCCCGAAGGTCTGTCCCGCCTGTCTGCATCCGCAGGCCTATTTCGAACCGAAAAAGGAGAACTATTAAAACGCTCCGTGAAGCACGGACAACTGGGTGATGCGGAGCCGACGCTCCGCATCATTTGTAATTATTCCCGCAATCGGCCCGCTTCTTGCAGCATCTTCCCGCAAACCGTGATCCGATGAACAGAAGCAGCCTGCGGCCGCAACCCGTGTCGGGATTCGCCGACCGCAAACACCTTTTTGCCGCCGTCGCAGCGACCCTCGCCCTCTTTTCCGCCGCCGTCGCCCAGCCGGCCGGAACCTTACAGACCATAAGCGAAGGTACGCCGGCCCTCCTGACCCTCGAGGAGGCCGTCGAACGCACGCTGACGGCCAATCCCGACCTCGGTGCCGCCCGATACGCCCTCGAGGCAGCGGCCGAGGAGCGCCGCGCCGCCGTCGGTCTGCGCCTGCCGCAACTCACCCTCACGGGGGCCTATGCCTATCTCGAGAAAGATATCGGCGTCGACCTGAACCGCGCCAAAGGGAGCATCGACCGGCTGGCGGGCGACCTGCTTTCAGGCGGCATCGTGCCGCCGGGACTGCTGCCGTCGATCGAAGCGCTGCTCCGGCCGATCATCGAATCGAACTGGAACCTGAAGGTGCAGGACCGCAGCCTCGGCTTCCTCGGTGGCGAAGCGACGCTTCCGATCTGGATGGGCGGCCGCATCAACGCTGCCGTCCGTGCCGCCCGCATCGGAGAGGCTTCGGCCCGGGAGGAGCTGTACCGTCGGCGCGGGGTGCTCATCACGGAGGTCGTCGAACGCTACTACGGACTGGCGCTCGCCCTGCAGGTGGTCGAAGTGCGCCGTCAGGCGGTCGCCGGAATGCAGCGTCACCTCGACGATGCGCGCGAACTCGAACGCAACGGCATGATCGCCGCCTCCGAACGGCTCTATGTCGAGGTGAAGGCGAGCGAGGCGGAGCGCGCCCTGGCCGATGCGCAGTTGCAGGTCGAGACGATCCGCAGCGCACTCGCGGGAACCCTCGGCGGCGATACCGCGGCCGGAACTCCTGCAACGGCGATGTTCCTGCTCGAACGGCTCGAGCCCGTCGGTTTCTTCCGCGAACTGGCCGAACGACACAACCCGCTGCTCGGCAGCGTCGCACTCAAGCGGCAGCTGGCCGAGGAGGGTGTCCGCCTCAAACGGGCCGAGTTCCTGCCGCAGGTGGTCGCCATGGGCGGCGGATCGTTCTACAACTACCAGGTTTCGGGTATCGTGCCGCGCTGGGCCGTCGGCATCGGCATCCGCATCAAACTTTTCGACGGTCTGCAGCGCGAGCGAGGTTACGCCGCGGCGCGGCGGACGGTCCGCGAGGTCGAGGAGCTGGAGCGGGCCGCCGCCACGGGCATCGGCGTGCTGATCGAGCAGCGCTACAACGAGCTCGAAAGCAGTCGCTACCGCTTCGCTTCGCTCGAGCAGTCGCTCGTCTTCGCCGAGGAGTACCTGCGCATGAAGGAGATCGCATTCCGCGAAGGGGTCGCCCCGTCGTCGGATCTCATCGACGCCGAACTGAATCTCGCCGCCGTCCGTGCCGAACGCCTCGAGGCGGCCTACCGCTTCGATCTCGCGCTGGCGCGCCTGCTCGAAACGGCGGGCGCAGGGGAGTGCTACACGGCCTGTCTGCGCCGCAGCGACCTGCGCATCGTCCGTTTCGACCGTTAAAAACGTTTCCGTCCTATGAAAAAACACCGTACCGTCTACCTGCTGCTGCCCGCCGTGCTGTTGCTCAGCGTCGGCCTCGTGCTGCTGGGACGCGCCCTGCGCCGCCGCACGCCGCAACTCATGCAGGGCAGGGTAACGTGCACCACCTACCGTGCCTCGTCGAAAATCGCGGGGCGCATCGTCGAACTTCGTGTCGCAGAGGGCGACCGCGTCGAACGGGGCGAACTGCTCTACACGCTCTCGACCCCCGAACTCGACGCCAAGCTGCAACAGGTCGAGGCGCTGCGCAGTGCAGCCGACGCCCTCGACGCCGCCACGCTGGCGGGGGCCCGCACGCAGCAGATTCGTGCGGCGAAAAGCCTGTGGGAAAAGGCGCAGGCGGGGCTGGAGCTGGCCCGTAAAAGCTACGAACGTGTCCGGAGGCTCTACGACGGCGGGGTAGTGCCCGCCCAGCAGCTCGACGAGGCGACGGCGAACTACGAGGCGATGCGCGCCACGGAGCAGGCCGCCCGTGCCGAATACGAACTGGCTCGCTCCGGCGCCCGCAGCGAGGACAAGGAGGCTGCGGCCGCCAAGGTCCGCGAGGCGCAGGGGGCTGTGGCGGAAGTCGAGTCCTATCTCGCCGACGCCCGCGTCACGGCCCCCGTAACGGGCGAGGTGTCGTCGGTGATCGCCGAGCAGGGCGAACTGGTCGGCACGGGCTATCCCGTCGTGGCGATCATCGACCTCTCGGACCGCCGGGTCGATTTCAACGTCCGCGAGACGCTCCTGCCCCGTATCCGCATCGGCACCCGCATGGAGGGGTACGTTCCCGCATTGGCGCGCCGTATCGCGCTTCGCGTGAGCTATATCGCCCCCGAGGCGGATTTCGCCGTTTGGTCGGCGACCCGCACGCAGGGAGGCTTCGACATCCGCACCTTCGCCGTCCGCGCCGAACCCGTCGGGGAGGCCGAGGGGCTGCGTCCGGGCATGACGGTCGTGGTCGATCTGAACGAAATCGAGTAGCCGATGCAACCGTTCCGCGCCACGGCCGCCGTCCTTCGCCGCGAACTGCATCGCATGCGCCGCCGTCCGATCCTGCCGCTGCTCGCCTTCGGGCTGCCGCTCGGATCGTTTCTTCTTTTCGTCGCACTCTTCGGTCCGGGGACGATCGAGGAGCTTCCCGTCGCCCTCACGGATGAGGACCGCACACCGCTCTCGCGCCGTCTCGTCGCGATGTTCGAAGCGGCTCCCGCCGTGCGGATCGCCTATGAAACCGCTTCGGCCGCCGAGGCCGAGCGTCTGTTGCGAGAGGGGCAAGTCTATGCCGTCGTCCGGATCCCCGCCGCCTTCGAACGCGACCTGCTGGGCGGCGTCCCGACACGGGTCGCCTGCTCGGTGACGGGCACCAACCTCTCGGTCAACGGCATGCTCTCGAAAGATCTGCAGGCTGCCGTCACCACCTTTTCGGGCGGCATCGCCCTGAACCGCCTCGTAGCCCGCGGAAGCAGCGACAGAGAGGCGCTCGCGATGCTGCAACCAGTGCGGTTCGAGAAGCATGTGCTCTTCAATCCGACGGTCAACTACGGCTGGTACCTCCTGCCGGGCTTTCTGCCGATGATGCTCCTGCTCTTCGCCCTCCTCGCCACGCTCTACACGCTCGGTATCGAACTCAAAGAGGGGAGTGCCGCGGCATGGATCGACACAGCCGGCGGTCGGCTCGGCGCAGCCCTCGCGGGCAAGCTGCTCCCCGTGACTGGAGCGCTGTGCATACTGGCAGGGGGCATGTTCTACCTGCTCGTCGACGTCGTCGGCATCCCGTGCAACGGCAGCGGCGCGATGCTCGCAGCGGCGACATTGCTGCTCGTGCTGGCCTATCAGTCGCTGGCGGTAATGCTCGTCGCCGTGACGGCCGATCTGCGGCTCGCCCTTTCGTTGGGCGGCGGCTACGGCGTACTGGCATTCTCGTTCTCGGGACTGACGTTTCCGCTCTCGGGAATGTGGCTTTCGGCCCGCGCCCTGAGCCTGCTGTTCCCTTTCACGGCCTACATGCGGATCATGACCGACCAGCTGTTGCGCGGCGCCCCGGTCCGCTGTTCGCTGCCCGACGCAGGGATTCTGCTGCTCTTTGCGCTGGTGCCGCTCTGCACGCTGCCGCGCCTGAAACGGGTTTGCACCGATCCAAAATACACGGGAAGAGAGTAAATACGCCATGAACAGACCGAAACACCGCCCCGGCGAGGGGCTGCGCCGCTTCGTCCGGCTCGTCCGGCTCGAACTGCGGAGCGTCTTCCGCGACGAAGGCGCCCTGTTGGTGCTCGTCGCCGCACCGCTCATCTACGCCACGCTCTACGCCCTGGCCTACGGCGCCGAGGTGGTGCGCGAGGTGCCGATCGCCGTCATCGACGAGAGCCGCACCCCCGGCAGCCGACAGCTCGTCGCGGCCTTCGATGCGGGACCGAACTGCCGCGTGGCCTACATGCCGACCGACATGGCCGAGGCCGAAGCGCTCTTTTTCGGCCGCCGCATTTACGGTATCGCCTGCATCCCCGCCGACTATGAGCGGCAGCTGCTCGCAGGACGGCAGGCGGTCGTACCGCTCTACCTCGACGGCGGCTACTTCCTGCTCTACCGGCAGGTCTTTCAGGAACTGGCCGCGACGCTGCTGACGACAGGGGCGCTGGTCGAACTGCAGCGCCTGCTCGCCGAAGGATCCTCCGTTCCTGTCGCCGAGGCGACCGTGAGCCCCGTCGCTTTCGAAGGACGCGCGCTGTTCAACCCCTCGCTGGGCTATGCAGCTTTTGTCATGCCCGCCGTGTTGCTGCTCATTCTGCAACAGACGCTGCTCGTCGGCATCGGGATGGTCGGCGGCACGCTGCGTGAGCGGAACCGCTACGGCGAACTGCTGTCGCAACAGAAGGGCAGAGGGCGGGTGCTGCGGATCGTCGCGGCACGCGGCACGGCCTATCTGCTGCTCTATGTGCCGACGACCCTCTATCTCTTTGCCGTGCATTATCGCCTCTTCGGGCTGCCGATGAACGGCGCCACAGGCCCCGTAGTGCTCTTTCTGACGCTCTATCTCACAGCGGCCGTCGCCTTCGGGCTGGCGCTCTCGACCCTCTTCCGCACCCGCGAGGCGCCGCTGCTGTGGCTGCTGTGGTGCTCGATTCCGCTGCTCATGCTGAGCGGCATCTCCTATCCGCGGGAGAGCATGCCCGGCTGGCTGTACGGTCTCGGACAGCTTGTTCCGAGCAGCCACGCGATCGACGGCTTCGTCCGTCTGCAGTCGATGGGAGCGTCGCTTCGCGAGGTCGGCGAAGCGATCGGGTGGCTGGCGACACTGATGCTCTTTTACGGCACGGCAGCCTGTCTCGGGCTGCGGCGCATCCTCCGACAGACGGCAGCGACAGAGGAGCGACCTACGGTGTGAACGGTTGTATGAATTTCGATCCCCAACGGATCAAACACTCTCCGCACAAAAACGGGAGGTCGGGCAGCACGCCCGACCTCCCTGCATCGAAGTCAACCTATCTGGGGCCCCGGAAGCCGCCACCGCCACCCGAAGGGGGCGGTCCCATCATACGGCTGCGCTGCCGGAATTCCTGTTGCTCCGAGCTTTCGTAGTCGGACATGTTGCGCGAACCCTTCTTGCCGAAGCGGCGCAGGTTGTAGGTGAACTGCACCATGTAGTAGCGGCCCATCGAGAGGTTCGTCGTATTCTGCGTGTAACCCGAACCCGTCGATCGCGAGAAGGCGACACGGTTCTGATTGAAGAGGTCGTTCACGCCCACCATGATCTCGCCGCGCTTGTTCTTGAAGACCTTCTTGCCGATGTAGAGGTTGCAGCCGAGATAGTCTTCGTTGTAGTTGTTCGTGATACCGAGATACTGCTGATAAGCGACCGATGCCGTGAAGGTGAAATTCCACGGAAGCAGGAACTTCATGTTGGCATTCGCCGAGTGGTTGAAATAGCGGTTCTTCGAATTGCCCGCAGCCAGCGAGTTGGTCGCCTCGTTGTAGATGCCGCTCCATGCGAGGGTGAAATCCACCTTCTCCGAGATGTTCGAACCGAGAACCGTCCGCAGCGTATAGCCCATGTTGCGGCTGTCGTTGCGCTCGCCGCCCGAGATCGAGCCGTCGGCCGTCACCGTGCCGCCTACGATGCCCGGCGTCTTCGAGTAGTCGACACCGGCCATGATGTTGAAATTGCTCTTCAGGAAACCGATCGGGAAGCCGTAGCTCATCATCGTACGCAGGCTGCGATAGCCGTCCAGATTGACCGGCATCGAGAAATAGTTCGGCGTATAAGACGTCGTCGTGCCGTCGGTGTCGGTCAGCGAGATCGCGATCGGGTTTTCACGGGTCGACTGCACGAGGTGCGTCGCCGTATAGTCCGACATGGCCGTGAACGAGAACATCCACATGAAGGTGCTTCCCTTCTCGAGGTTCGAGTGCACGTAGTGGAAATTGATGCTGTGCGTGTACGACGGCTTCAGGTAGGGATTACCGCGCGATATGTGCTGCGCATCCGAGACGTCGAAGACACCCTGCAGATTCGTGATCGAAGGGGTCGACGTATTCGAACGGACGAACAGGCGGAGCGAATTCTCCTTATTGAGGTTGAGCTGACCCATCATGAAATAGGTCAGGTTGTCGTAGTCATGCTTGATCGGCGCGTTGTCACCCACGGTCTGGCCGCTGATGATCTTGCCGTCGAGCGTCGCATGCTGATAGAAGAGGTTCGCCACGAAGGTGTTCCGCTCTTTCGAGTAGCGGAAGCCCGGACCGATGCGCTGCTGCATATCCGTGCTCTCGTAGTTGTTCGAAAGCGACGGATCGGGCAGCAGCCCCGCGATCGCATAGTCGGCCCCCGTCAGGTAGGAGGATTTGTCGCGCTCGCTGTGCGCATACTCGGCGCGGTATTGCAGGCTTACCTGCGAATACTTCGAGACGGGCTCCGTGTAGGAGAATTCGCCCTGCATCGAGAGGCTCTTCGAGGGGGCCAGGTTGCGCAGGTAGCGCAGCCGCGTGTAGGCCGCGGGATCCCACGACCAGGGAATCTCGTCCGCAGCCAGCAGCTCGGGACGCATCTGGAGCGTACCCATCTGGTTCGAGTAGGAGTTCGTCTTGTTGCTCTGATCCGAATAGCGGATGTTGCCGTTCAGCGTGATCGTACGACCCGCCTTGCCGATCTTGGCGCGGTAGACGGCGCTCGTACCGACGTTGTAGCCGTGGCGGAGACCGTCGCTGAAGTTGTCCGTGCGGCTGTAACCGCTGCCGCCCTCCTCGGGAGCACCGTACTGCCAGCCCTGCGTCATGCTCAACGGATCGTTGCTCTGGAAGCTGAAGTTCGGACGGATCATGAGGTTCTGGTTCTGCGAAATCTTCCACTCGAGACGGGCGTTGAAACGGTGGTTGTAGGCCTCCGTCTCCGAGTTGCCGATCGTCATCAGCGTATCGGGCAGCATCGGCGCCTCGTACCATTTTTCGACCGTCGTTCGGTTGCGCGTGTCGGTGTTGTTGAAGAAATAGCTGCCCTGCACGCTCACCTGGTCGCGCTTGCCCCATGTGTCGGAGTAGTTCAGACCGAAGGCGTTGACCTTGGCAATACCGCTCTGCGGACGCATCATGTAACGGCCCACGCCGCGGCCGTTGCCGCCGCCCGATACGCCGAGAATATCCTCGAACGAGAAATTCTGCTGGTTGACGTTGTTAAAGAGGCCCAGAACCGAGACGCGGCGCCCGCCGTTGAACAGGTTGACCATACCGCCGGCAAGGTATTTCGTGCGGTCCGTGGCACCCTGCTCGGCGTCATAGCCGACACCGGCGTAGACCTTACCGAACTGTCCCTGCCGCATGTGGGAGTGGGTTACGATGTTGAGGGCCTTATACCCGTCGCCGTCGTCCATGCCCGAGAACTCGGCCGCATCGCTCAGCTTGTTATAGACCTCGATGCGGTCGACCGCCTCGGCAGGCAGCGACTTGATGGCCGTCGTGACGTCCTCGCCGAAGAACTCCTTGCCGTCGACGAAGATCTTCTTGACCTCCTCGCCCTGCGTCTCGACCTTGCCGTCGCTCACCGTGATGCCGGGCATCTTCTTCAGCAGGCCCTCGACATCGGCGTCGGCCGTCACCTTGAAGGCACTTGCGTTATAGCTCACCGTGTCGCCCTTCTGCGAAGCGCGGATCGCCTGCACCTCCTTCACGACCGCCTCGATCCGCACGCCGGGCTTGAGCTCCAGCTTGCCGAGATCGGTCTTCGCCGCCTTGATTTCGACGGTCTTCGCAAAGTCGGTGTAACCGAGGAACGACACCTTGATTTCATAGCTGCCGTAGGGGAGAGAGGGGATGGATACGGCACCGGCATAGCCCGACGTGACGTAGTGTTTTTTTTCGGGATCGGCCGTCGAGATCGCCGAGACCACGGCGCCGATGACCGTCTCGCCCGTTTCGGCATCGACCACCGTCGCCGTCAGCGACCCTTTTTGCGCCCATGCGGTCGCAGCGGCGCCGAGGAGCAGCAGGGTCAGTAAGATTCGCTTCATCATCATTCGTTTATAACTGTGTATTTTCCTCGACGAAGATAGCGCAAATTTGCGCCGTATCGGCCGCCGGAGGGGGTGAATCGACCAAAAAAAGGTGTCAGCCGACCGACTGACACCCTTGAACTGCCTTTAGCGGCCCTGTCCCGGAGCGGGACGACGGCCTTCGGGACCGCCCTGCGGACGGCGGCGGCCGTTGCGCATCTGCTGCTGGCGCTCGCTCCACTTGGCGTACTGCTCGCGCGACAGGTTCTTCTTGAGCTGCGCGTCGTAGGCGTCCTGCAGCTCCTGCATCTTCTGGCGATCATCCTGACGGGTGTCGCCCTCCGTATTCGCCTTGCGCGAAGCGTGCAGCTGCTGCATCTTCTGCGCGAAGTCGAGGTTCAGCCGGTAGATCTGCTGCTGCTGAACGTCGTCCAGCTTCAGCTGCTCGGTCATCCGCTCGGTGCGGGTCTTGGCGATCTCCTCGGCCGTCATCCGGTGATTCCCGCCGTGACGCTGTGCCGACGCGGGGAAAGCTGCCAGGAGGCAGCAGGCGGCGAATGCCGCAAATAACAACTTTTTCATTCGAACACTTGATTTAAGGTTTACGGTCGTATTGCAAAGATAGCTCCAAAACGGGCTCCGAACGGCCGGACAACCGATCAAGCGTCAAAAGGCGGGGCCGAATCGGCTATTCGACAGGGCGAACCGCCCGCAGCCACGCCTTGAATTCGGGCACGCGGGCCTTCGAGATGACGATGCGCTCGGGGGTGTCGACCTTCAGTTTGAGCGACAGGCGGCTGCCGAACCAGACGACGATCTCCTGCACGGCGTCGCGGGCGACGATAAACTGTCGGTTGGCGCGGAAGAAATCGGCCTCGGGCAGCAGCGACTGCAGCGACTCGAGGGTCTTGTCCATGGGGTACTGCTCGCCGTCGTAGTCGCAGGCCGTGACCCGCTCGTTCGAGGTGTAGCAGTAGGCGATGCGGTCGCGGTGCAGCGGGATGATCTTGTCGCGCACGTGGATCAGGAAGGTCTCCTCGCAGCGGCGCGCCGCCTGCTGCACGCGGGCCCCGTAGTCGCGCCGTTCGCTTCCCGTCAGCCGCTCGAGCTTGTCGAGGGCCCGTCGCACGTCGACCGCCGAGAGGGGCTTGAGCAGGTAGTCGATGCTGCACAGGCGGAACGCCTCGAGGGCATACTGGTCGTATGCCGTGGTGA